>NZ_LHPH01000004.1:0-306639 GCF_001298125.1 Pseudoalteromonas porphyrae
TAAGAAAACAATTATCAGCATTTTCCAAATTTTAATTAATTGGTTCGAAAGAGCGAATTAATACCAAATTTGCTTGGTGACAATAGCGTTTTGGACCCACCTGATCCCATGCCGAACTCAGTAGTGAAACGAAACAGCGCCGATGATAGTGTAGCATTTGTTATGTGAAAGTAGGTCATCGCCAGGCTCCAAATAAAGAAAGCCCGACTCATAGAGTCGGGCTTTTTTACGTCTGCAGGAAAGTGAAACAGCGAGCAAGGTGCAAGGTGGTCAATGTCGCTCAGGCGCTCATCTGAAAGCAACACACCTCCATATATCGGTTGTCGCGATAAATCACGACCTACTGTTTTGCAATCAGCGTGCGGGTCTTTTATTGTAGGTCAGGCTTTAGCCTGAAGGCATGTAGCATATTCCCCAGAGCTATACATATCCACGATTCATGATAGATCACGAGCTACAGTTTGTGAGAAGTGAATTTAAAGATCGATGTTTCTATCAGTGTAGGAAATTGTCCAATTAAGCATGATGATATCTGATAAAATTATGGGAATGATAGCTCGTGATTTTTGGGACTTCTATGACGCCTTTTACTAGTCGCATTTATTTGTTACGCCATGGTGAAATTGTTGAGCAAGATGTATTAGCTGGAGGGACTGATCTTTTATTAAGTGATGTTGGTTTTTCACAGTTGAGTCAAGCATGCAAATACTTAACTGATGTTGAATTGGTGCAAAGTTCAACATTAAAACGTTGTAGTGAATTTGCCACACAATTTTCTCACAACCATCAAATTCCTCTTTTACTTACTGATGATATCCGGGAGTTTAATTTTGGAGATTGGGATGGCCGTAAGTATGATGAATTGTGGGAGCTGACGCATTCTCCTAGTATTGGTGATTTTTGGCAAAGCCCTTGGTTAGTCACACCGCCTTGTGGTGAAAATATGGCTGACTTTTATCAGCGAGTATTTCTTTGGTGGCAAAGGTTATTGATGAATATTGTAAATAATCATACGCATAAGCAATTAGTAATTACGCATGCGGGGGTGATTAAGCAATTATTAGGCATTATATGTGAGCTACCAAAAGAATCTAATCAGCAGAATATGTTTGCTGTAGGCTACGGTAAATTTGTTTGTGTTGAGATTTATATTGATAATATGGGTAAAGCGTGGCCAAAAATTGTGTTTTAGAATGCTATTTAGTAGTTTTTAATTGCCTAGATAGATATTAATTGAAATATTTACTCACCTGCCCATAATAGAGTCTTATGTATTTTGGAATGAGGTGAGAGTCCTCAACTGTACCCGCAACTGTAAGTCACGTCAGTGATAAGTCAGATACAAAATACGTTAATTTGAACTAAATGAGCGGGTTAACTCTTCTATTATCATCCTATTGGTAAGTAGTGTATTGGGTTTACTATCGCCAGAGAGAAAAATACATTGCAATCACCTGTAGTAACTCAGCCACCATTACTTAAAGTCACAGAATTATGCTGGTCAGTGGGTAATACCACTATTTTGCAAAATATAGCTTTTGCTATCAAACCAGGTCAATTTGTTGGTTTACTGGGTCCTAATGGTGCGGGTAAATCGAGCCTGCTGCGTTGTTTATATCGTTATAGCAGACCAGGCAGTGGCGAGGTTACCTTTGCCGGACAGAACATCTGGCAATTAAGTGCAGATGAATATGCAAAGCAAGTTTCAGTGGTACTGCAAGAAACACCTTCGCAATTTAACTTATCCCTTTATGATGTTGTAAGTCTTGGGCTTACACCCCACAAAAGCTTATTTAGTTCTACAACCAAAGCGGATAAGCAAATAATATTACAGGCGATCGAACAAGTTGGCTTGAGTCATCATTGTAAACAATCGTTTGACTCTCTTTCTGGTGGCGAAAAACAACGAGCATTGATCGCTCGTTCTATTGTGCAGGGACCCAAACTACTCATTATGGATGAGCCTACTAGTCATTTAGATATTAAATATCAAATTCAACTAATGGAATTGGCAAAGTCTCTTAATGTGACCGTTTTAGCGTCGTTTCATGATCTTAATTTAGCTGCCAGCATGTGTGATGAGTTGCTGGTGATTAAACAAGGTAAATTAGTTGCAACAGGTACTCCAGAGCAAGTGATCACGGAAAAAATGCTGAGTGACGTATTTGGTGTCTGTGCTGAAGTATCAGCACATCCACAGAGTGAACAATTAAAAAAAGTAATTCCGCGAATCACCTACTTTTATGGCTATCAAGGGGGTAGTGCTAATGCAAAAAAATAATTATGCTGCTGTGATCGTTACTTTATTTTTTGGTTTTACGAGCATTTTTATTGCACTTAGCTTTGGTGCTGCGCCAAGTAAGTTCATTGATGTGTACCATAGCCTTATAGGGCAAGGGCATGACCCCTTTATTGAAAGAATTATCTGGCAACTACGGATGCCACGTACCTTATTGGCTTTTTTAGCAGGGTCTGGCTTAGCGATTGCTGGGTTAATTTTGCAGACGGTTACACGTAACCCATTGGCTGATCCATATTTATTTGGTATTTCATCAGGGGCATCGTTTGGTGTGGTGTGTTTTATGACAATTACTGGTATCAGCGCTGGTATTTCCATGTCTGCAGCTGCGTTTGTTGGCAGTTTATTTACGATGTTATTACTGGTGTTTATTGCTGGGCGGGCTAGTCGTGGACAGGTTGAAACCATGTTGTTAGCAGGCGTTGCCTTATCGTTTTTATTCAGCGCATTTACCAGTTTACTACTTTATTTTAGTGATCCTCAGGCGATAACCGCTATTTTATTTTGGACGCTAGGTAGTTTTGCTCGTGCTCAGTGGGCCACGCTCTGGTTACCTGCTTTAGTTATTTTAAGCTGTACAGCGATAATGATGGGTTTTCGTCGTCAGCTCAATGCTATGTTATTGGGTGATGAAAGTGCCGTGACATTAGGTATACCGGTACAACGGTTTCGCTTATTAATGTTAATACTGAGCTCATTGATCACTGCTGTGCTTGTTGCCATGTGTGGTGGAATTGGTTTTGTCGGTTTGATGATCCCGCATATTGTGCGTTTTTTTGTTTCCCAAGGTACGCCCAGTGGCTTAATGATGACAGCTTTAGCTGGCGGCATATTCATGGTTTGGGTTGATGTGTTGTCGCGCATTTTACTTACGAATCAAGAGTTACCTATTGGGGTGATCACGTCTGCGATCGGCAGTATTTTCTTTTTATCATTACTTTATTTTCGCAAGCGAGAAAGCTAACCAATGTTCAATATACCGAGAATAGCTAACCAATTTAGCCACATAATCGCTGATAAAATAAATCAAAAAACTAAACCACTTGGCGCACTTGGACAGCTAGAGCAATGTGCCACGCAATTGGTTACTATATTTAGTCAAAAAGTATCAAGTGAAGCTGCCTTTAAAGCATTTACCCCTGTTCTTAATAAACCTACTTTGCTTGTTTTTGCAGGCGATCATGGCGTTGCAGCGCAAGGTGTATCAATAGCACCCAGTGATGTTACTTCACAAATGGTCACTAATTTTGTCAGTGGTGGTGCAGCAATTAACGTATTTTGCCAACAGTTAGGCTGGCTGTTAGAAGTGGTTGATTGCGGTATTTTACACCCAGTAGCTTCACCAAGTGTGCATAATTGCCGTTTAGGCAGCATTACACAGCCGCTTAATACAAATATGGCGATGTCAATTGAGCAGGTATATCGAGGTTTTGATAATGCCAAACAACTTGTAAAACAGCTTAGCCTTAAAGGCTGTAATACCGTTGCGTTTGGAGAGATGGGCATAGGTAATACAACCAGTGCCGCGGCTATTATGGCTGCGATGCTTAAATTACCCGCACAACAATGTGTAGGTAAGGGCACAGGTGTAAGTGATGATATTGTTGAGCGAAAAATTGCAGTTGTAGAGCAAGCACTTATATTACATAAGTCACAATTTGCAGATCCAATTACCTTGCTTGCGGCATTAGGTGGGTTTGAAATTGTGCATATAACAGGTGCAATGTTAGCAGCTGCTGAGCAGGGTATGGCAGTGGTGGTTGATGGCTTTATTTGTAGTGCTGCGGCTATGATTGCAATAAATATCAACCCCACAGTTAAAGAGTATTTAATATTCGCTCATTGTTCAAACGAGCAAGGTCACCGATTAATGTTAGATACACTTAACGTTAAACCACTGCTGCAACTTGATTTGCGTTTAGGTGAAGGCTCAGGCGCTGCGTTAAGTTTACCGTTACTGCAAGCGTCACTGGGTTTTTATAATAAAATGGCTAGCTTTGCTGATGCTGGCGTGGAGCAGGTTGTTAGTTAATGCACTCTAATCTAGATGAAAACAAAGTAACGCAATGGCAGTTACTGTTACTAGCAATCAGTTTTTTAACTCGAATACCTGTTGAATTGCGCTTTGATGTGAGTACTGCGCATTTAAACCAAGCAAGTCGTTATTTTGCTTTGGTTGGTTTGTTACTCGGTGGATTATTAGCGCTTAGTTACTGCGTTTTTCAGTTGCTGTTCCCGCTATCAATTAGCATCCTGTTAATGATGGCAATAGGGTTGCTGTTAACGGGCGCTTTTCACGAGGATGGTTGGGCTGATGTGTGGGATGGTTTTGGTGGCGGTTGGCAGGTAGAACAAAAACTTACCATCATGAAAGATAGCCGTCTTGGCACTTATGGCGCAGCAGCATTGTTTATAATATTGCTGATTAAATTTCAGAGCCTATTCTTCCTTGGTAACTCATTATTGGGTGTATTAAGTGCAATTTTACTCGGGCAATGTTTAAGCCGTATGGTGGCAACGAGTTTAATTATAAGCATGGATTACGTTAGTGAAGATGCCACTTCAAAAGTAAAACCGCTGGCGATGCACTTATCCAACTCTAGTTTAACTATTTTACTGTTAACCGCAGCAGTTTTGCTGGTGAGTTTAATCGCTGCAAGTCTTGTATTATGGCAAACCGCGTTAATACTCATTGCGGTATTATTGATCTTAAGAGTGATTTTAATCCGCTGGTTTAAACGCCAGTTAGGTGGATATACCGGTGATTGTTTAGGTGCAGCGCAGCAACTAAGTGAAATTGCGATTTACTTAACGTTGGTGAGTGTACTATGAACGCTAATCATACGCTTATTTTAGGTGGGGCTCGCAGCGGTAAGAGCCGTTTTGCAGAGCAGCTTGCACAGCAAAGTAATAAGCCTGTAATTTACCTTGCTACAGGTCAAGCACATGACGTTGAAATGCAAACTCGTATTAAGCATCACCAGCAACAACGCCCTACAGATTGGCAATTAATTGAAGAGCCAATTACGCTGGCTGCAACACTTCAAACACACAGTAGCAAAAATAATTGCATCTTAGTTGATTGCTTAACTTTGTGGCTGAGTAACTGTTTATGCAGCGGTCGAAGTGATTGTTGGGATGAACAAAAAACGGCATTTCTAAATATTTTTGATAATTTACCCGGGCAAGTCATTTTTGTGAGTAACGAAGTTGGTCATGGGATTGTACCGCTTGGCGAACTTAGTCGTCAGTTTGTTGATGAGTCTGGCTGGTTGCATCAAGCGATTGCAGTAAAAGCTGCGCGTGTTGAATTTATAATGGCAGGTCTTGCCTTAACACTTAAAGGGCAGTCATGATGAAAACATTAATGATACAAGGGACAACCTCTGATGCAGGTAAAAGTACCTTAGTCGCGGCACTGTGTCGAGTATTTGTAGATCAAGGTATTAAAGTTGCTCCATTCAAGCCGCAAAATATGGCGTTAAATAGCGCCGTAACTGAAGATGGTGGCGAAATTGGGCGTGCTCAGGCACTACAGGCAATTGCCGCTAAAGTGCCGCCACGCGTTGATTTTAACCCTATTTTACTCAAACCAAACAGTGATACTGGCGCACAAGTGATTATTCACGGTAAAGCGATTAGTAACATGGAAGCACAGGCGTACCACGATTATAAAAAAGTCGCTATGGATGCGGTACTTACCTCGCAACAACGCTTAAGCGAAGAGTTTGAGTTATTAGTTGTTGAAGGCGCGGGTAGCCCTGCTGAAATTAACTTACGTGCTGGTGATATAGCTAATATGGGTTATGCAGAAGCGGTTGATTGCCCTGTAATAATAATTGCAGATATTGACAAGGGCGGCGTGTTTGCACACTTAGTAGGTACTTTGGCACTGTTAAGTGAGTCAGAGCAAGCAAGAGTAAAGGGTTTTGTTATCAACCGTTTTCGTGGTGATATCGCATTACTGCAAAGCGGCCTTGATTGGCTTGAAGAGTATACGAGTAAACCTGTATTAGGTGTATTACCGTATTTGCACGACTTAGCCCTTGATGCTGAAGATGCGGTCGCGATTGATAACCAAGTTAGCCAAGCAAAAATTAGAATAGCCGTTTTGCTATTGCCGCATATTAGTAATCATACTGATTTTGATGCACTGCGCTTAAACACCCAAATTGATATTAATTACATTCGTCATACTCAAATGATCCCTGATGTTGATCTAATTATCATTCCCGGTAGTAAAAATGTGATCAGTGATTTGGCCTTTTTAAAAAATGAAGGGTGGGGGGAACAAATTAAACGCCACTTACGTTACGGTGGCAAGTTACTCGGTATTTGTGGCGGTTTACAAATGTTGGGTAGTGATATTTATGACCCTAAAGGCGTTGAATCAAGCCAAGCACATTGCAAAGGGTTAGAGCTTGCTGAGTTTATTACTGAGTTAGGGCAACAAAAGGTGCTAACGCAAGCTGCAGGTATTATCAATCTGCAAGGGCAACAGGCTAAAGTGGCTGGTTATGAAATTCATGCTGGTAGTAGTCAAGGCCAAGCACTCGAACGGCCTTTTTTAAAATTTACTCAACACCCTAATAATGTTGCACAAGACGGCTTTATATCAAAAGATGATTGTATAGCGGGTACTTACTTACATGGCTTGTTCGATAGTAGCGAAGCCACGCAATTAATACTCGGTTGGGTCTTACCAAATAGTGGCATTACGCAGTTAATAGACATAGACACACATCGCGAGCTGCAATTAACGCGCTTAGCTGATATGTGTAAAGAACATTTAGATTTAGATAAAATCACACAAATTTACCAAAACTGGGAAGGAGTTAATAATGAGCGATACAAATAACGATAAACACCAACAGCGCCAACAAAAAGTAAAAGATAAAGTGGATGAGCGCATTGCTGCCGCGCAAACAGAAAAAGGCGTTTTTCAGGTTATTACTGGTAACGGTAAGGGTAAGTCAACCTCAGGTTTTGGTACGGTAACACGCTGTGTTGGCCATGGCATGAAAGCCGCAGTGTGCCAATTTATTAAAGGCACTTGGCCATGCGGGGAGCGCAATATATTGCAAGGTGCAGGGGTTGAGTTTGCCATTATGAACACCGGTTTTACGTGGGAGACGCAAAATAAAGAATCAGACACTGCAGCGGCGCAAGCAACCTGGCAAGAAGCTAAACGTATGTTGGCTGATGAATCAATTAACTTAGTATTACTTGATGAAATTACTTATATGCTCACCTATGGCTACATTGATTTAGATGAAGCGTTAGAAGTGATTGCTAATCGTCCGCCAATGCAATCTTTAATAATTACAGGGCGCGGTGCACATCGTAAATTAACAGACTTAGCTGATACCGTCAGTGAAGTACGTAACGTTAAACACGCATTTGATGCCGGTGTAAAAGCGCAAATAGGTTTTGATTACTAATGGTTAGGTTAGTATTTATTTTATTTGTGGCTTTAAATTGTTTTAAGGCGATAGCCCAAACTAATAAGCAGCAGCTTAGAATCGTCGCCCTTGCACCACATATCGTTGAAAACCTATATGAGATAGGCGCAGGGGAGCAAATTGTAGGCACTGTAGAATATGCAGACTTTCCAGCAGCAGCCAATGATATTCCCCGTATTGGCGGCCATCAAGGTATTCAGCTAGAAAAGCTTTTAGCACTGAGACCTGATTTAGTGCTCGCGTGGAAAACAGGCAGCAAAGCCGAAGATTTAGCGCGTATTAAAAGCTTTGGCATTGAGGTTTCGTACAGTGATGCCAGCGAAGTGGATAAAGTGCCTAATGAACTGCGCCGCTTAGGTGCACTTACCGGGCGAGAACACGTGGCCGAGCAAGCCGCAATTGAATTTGAACATAAAATTGCTGCTATCAAAGTACAGCATCAAGGTAAAAGTAAGGTGGCGGTATTTTATCAGTTATGGCCTGAGCCGATGATGACGGTGGGTAAAAATACCTGGATCAATCAGTTAATTGAAATTTGCCAAGGTCGTAACGTGTTTGCAAATAGCCGAACCGATTACCCGCAGATCAGTATTGAAAATGTGGTTGTAGCTAAACCCGAGGTAATTATATTACCTGACGAAAAATCACAGCAGCAACAAGCCGTGATTGACTGGTCTCAATGGCCTGAAGTCCCCGCAGTAAATCATAATCTGTTTATTAAAGTTAATGCTGATTTATTGCACCGCTTTACAACCCGCATGCTTGATGGTCTAACGGATATGTGTACAAAAATTGATGATTCTCGTGTTGTAATTAAGGAGGCTTTATGAGTGATTGGCAACGCTTTTTAAAAATTGAGTGTGCAAAACCTTATATGCAAGAAACACTTGCAGTCGTAGCGACAAAGCGCAGCGAAGACATAGCTGTGTACCCGCCACAGTCGCAGATATTTAGCGCATTTGATGCAACACCGCTGAGTGATATAAAAGTGGTCATACTCGGTCAAGACCCATATCACGGCGAAGGACAAGCGCATGGTTTATGTTTTTCTGTTTTGCCTGAAGTCAGTAAACTTCCGCCTTCTTTAAAAAATATTTATAAAGAACTGGCAACAGACATTGATGGTTTTACCATACCAACACATGGCTATCTACAACGCTGGGCAGAGCAGGGTGTGTTTTTACTTAATACCGTACTCACGGTAGAGAAAGGCCAAGCACATTCGCACAAACACTTAGGCTGGGAGCTGTTTACCGATCAGGTGATTGCTCACATTAATCAACATTGTAAAGGTGTGGTGTTTATTTTATGGGGCGCTCATGCGCAAAAAAAAGGTAAGGGCATTGATAGCGACCGTCATTATGTCTTAAATGGCCCGCACCCATCACCGTTGTCTGCGCATCGTGGTTTTTTTGGTTGTAAGCACTTTTCCACTACCAATCAGCTATTGATACAACAAGGTAAAAAAGCTATTAATTGGCAAGTATAAAAATCGAATATAAAAAACAAAAGGCCCTTACTTTATCAGTAAGGGCCTTTTAGCTGGTTAGTTGCTACTGCGTTGCAGAATTAAAAATCTAATTCATCAATCGCAATATTGTCTGCAAAAAAATCTAGTTCCTGTAGTTCTTTACGTAATCGTTGCTTATCTTTTAACGCTTCGATTTCGCGCCATTTTCGCTTTTTATTTTTCTGAGAGGTCTTTCTGGTTGTATCAGGACCTTCTAATATTTCTAAAATATCGTCTAGGCTATCCATTAACTTCTCCTATTGAATTTTTTTGAACCTCGAAAATACCTATACCACAGGCCAAACTAAAATAGAATAAAAAAGTGACGTTTATGTTACGAAAAAGTGACGAGTTAATGAATGTTGATTATTTTAGGTATAAAAAAACGCCGCAATAGCGACGTTTAATATTTAACTAAAAATAACACTTAAAAAGAGATTACATCGCTTTAAAGCGTGCCTCTAGTTGCTCTTGAGCATCAGCAAATGAGCGAATACCTTCAGCTAGTTTTTCAGTCGCCATGGCGTCTTGATTATGTAACCAACGGAACTGCGATTCAGTTAATGGTGCTGGCTTTGGCTCTTTAGCAATATCACTTTCCAGTAAATATTCTTGTGCGCCCTCAAGGTTACCTAACTCTTCTAAAAGATTAGGGCTGATTGTAAGCTTGTCACAACCCGTTAACGCGATGATTTCGCCTGTGTTACGGAAACTTGCGCCCATAACCACGGTTTTATAATCATGGCGTTTGTAAAATTCAAAAATGCTGCGTACAGATTGCACACCAGGATCTTGTAGTGGATCTGTTGGTTTTTCCATTCCATTGGCTACGTGCCAATCTAAAATACGGCCAACAAATGGTGATATTAAAAATACGTTAGCGTCGGCACATGCACGCGCTTGCGCATCACTAAACAATAAGGTTAGGTTACACTTAGTACCTTCTTTTTCTAATTGCTCAGCAGCTTTAATACCTTCCCACGTTGATGCAACTTTGATTAAGATTTTATCTTTGCTCACGCCTTCTTTTTCATACAGACTAAGTAAGGTATGTGCTTTAGCAATCGTTGCTTGAGTATCAAATGATAAACGCGCATCAACTTCAGTAGAGATATAACCAGGTACAATTTCACTGATCTCTTTACCAAGCAATACTGCAAAGTAATCACACGCTAATTCTAATTGCTTGTCTGCATCTTGCTCGGTTTCTTTTGCATAGCTAAATGCTTTATCTAAATACGGCTTGTACGCTTCAATCTCGCTGGCTTTAAGAAGTAAAGACGGATTAGTCGTTGCATCTTCCGGTTGATGTTTTTTGATCGCTTCAATATCGCCTGTGTCTGCCACGATAGATGAATGTTGTTTGAGCCTTTGTAGAGCTGAAGTCATTTGCTTTCCTCATTCCAAGCAAGTTAAAAGAAAAATCTACTGTAACTACCTTATACTGCAGCACTGTGACAGTGCTTGATAGGTCTTATGTCCGTATCAGTGAAGAACGAAGATGCAAAGCGCAATAGGCTATGCCAATAAGGTAGGTATCATACCAATCAATTCTCACTAATTGATATAAACAAAACGTGCTTTTCGTTTCATTTAATGTTGAAATTGACATTAAATAATTTCCAAGTCAATAGCTAACTATGATCACTGTTATTTCACCTGCAAAAAATTTAGATTTCGAGAGTAAAGCAAGCACTGATAAATTCACGCAACCTGAGTTACTTGAGCACAGCGAAGAGTTAATGACGGTGTGTCGTGAGTTAACGCCAGCACAAATTGGTAGTTTAATGAAAATTAGCGATAAGTTATCAGGCCTAAACGCTGCGCGCTTTAGCGAGTGGTCTCAACCATTTACTACCGACAACGCCAAACAAGCAGTAATGGCCTTTAATGGTGATGTTTACGGCGGTTTAGATGCAAACACCTTAACCGTAGATCAACTTGATTACGCACAAAGCCATTTACGTATTTTGTCAGGCCTTTATGGGCTATTAAAACCATTGGACTTAATGCAAGCGTATCGTCTTGAAATGGGCACTAAGCTTGATAATAGTCGCGGCAAAAACTTATATGAGTTTTGGGGCAGTGTTATTGCTGATAAATTAAATACTGTTCTTGCTGAGCAAGATAGTCAGTATTTAGTAAACTTAGCATCAAACGAGTATTTTAAAGCCGTTGATAAAAAAACCTTAAATGCGCAAATTATTACCCCGCATTTTAAAGATTGTAAAAACGGTCAATATAAAATTATCAGCTTTTATGCTAAAAAAGCCCGTGGCTTAATGGCACGCTACATCATTGAAAATAAAATCACACAGCTAAGCGATCTTAAACAGTTTACAGTTGATGGTTATTACTACAGCGAAGAAGCAACTCAAAAAGCACTTGAGCCGGTATTTATGCGTGACGAACAAAATTAATTTTTAAACACCACTCTCAATACAAAAAGCCATGCATCGCATGGCTTTTACGTTTTGGCGCTTATTTTGCAATACCTGAGTATATTTTAGAATACTTAAGGTTAAACAATGTTAAAAATACCGTCTATCAGCGATGCCGAAAAACTTATAGAGGAAAAACTCGGAGGCTGGTTTGATATTGTCATCAGCCACATTCCTAACTTTATAGTTGCGGTACTCATTGCAATAATCTTTTCTATTCTCGCACGCTTTTTAGGTTCAATGGTGCGCAAACTATTACGCCGTACACTTGACTCAAAACAAATTGCGGATTTAATGGCATCTATTTTTAAAATGATTGTGTTGTGTGTAGGTTTATTTGTTGCACTTGATTTTATAGGCCTTAAAGGCACAGTTACCTCTTTGCTTGCGGGGGCGGGTATTGTTGGCCTCGCCATTGGTTTTGCTTTTCAAGATATGACCGAAAACCTCATTGCCGGTATCGCTATGGGGGTCCGCAAACCCTTTAAAACTGGTGATGTTATTAAAACTGATGATGTTTTTGGTACGGTTAAATCAATTAATCTACGCAACACATTAATCGAAAATTTCTATGGTCAGCTTAATTTAGTGCCTAACAAAATCCTTTTTCGTAACGTATTACGTAATTACAGTACGTTAGGTGTACGTCGTATTGAAGTGCCTGTGGGTATTTCATATGGTGATGATCCTGAGCTGGCAGCTGAAGTTATTGTTAAAAAAATCAATGAGTTTGATTTTGTAATTAAACAAGAAGAGACGGCGGTATACGCCGAGGGCTTTGGCGATAGCAGTGTAAATTTACTGGTTTGGTTTTGGATAAAATACCCTGGCGAAGCTGATTTTATGACGGTACGCCACAAAGCAATTGTTGCTGTTAAACAAGCGCTCAGTGACGCTGATATTAGCATTCCATTCCCAATACGTACGCTTGATTTTGGTATTAAAGGCGGCGAAAAACTCGATGCGATGATCAGTGAAAAAAGAACGGAAAAAAATAGCATGGAGCAGCGCGAAGCTAATTAGTTTAAGCACTGTTAATGTTATTTAATGACTTATAAGCGCGAGTTGTACTCGCGCTTAACTATGTATTATTTACGCAATAGCTGCCCATATTTACATAACTTATAGTAGGTAAAGTCTAATATCAGCGAGCATTTCCATACTTTATTTTTTAATTCATTCCTCAAGCTTTCAGTAGACTTTTATTCAATCAGTAACTAGCTTTTAGTTAGTTAAGTGAGGTTTAAATAAATGAACACCAAGAAGCTCAATAGCCAGCAACCCAACAATCCATGTATTCGTCACTGCTGTTTGGATGGTAATGATACATGTATAGGCTGCTTTAGAACCTTAGATGAGATTCTAGCGTGGCACAGCGCCAGACCAGAACAAAAACAGCAAATACTTAACGCATGCCAAAAACGCAAAAATGCCCACTATAAATGAATATGCTTGCGTCTTTGTCAATGTCAACTTAGCCATCTAAAGATAATATTTACAATTGGTAATAACTTACACTTTTTGGTATTGATAGAAGTCCATACTGTAGGGATGTTTCATATAAAATGTCCGCTGATAAAGCTGCTACACCTCAAAGGTTTATTTGGTGGTAAAGAGTAACCTAAAAAATATGCAATCAGGTAACAGAAGCTTCACGACACCTATTATACGTCTCTTATTAGAATGAGAGTTCAGTAGGGGATTCATTTCCTGTGATAGGTAGGTAGTGTTCAAAAAACCTAGACCTTGTGCTTACTAAATATTCATTGTTTAATACAATAGTAATCTTTTTTTGGCCTTTGCAAGACCCTGAATCTAGAGATTAATTGGAAGTATAAAAAATTAAATGGTAGCGCTGTTGGATCTTGTGGCCGTGTGACTCGATTCTGATAATTTTAAAAAGGCTAAGAATTTTAAAGTGTCTCAGTATTCACTAACCACTAACCACTAACCACTAACCACTAACCAAGGTGAAATCTTTCACCGAGTATCTTTAGCTCTGTCCCTCTAATCCCTTACTCTCACCTGCATTTTATTTTCTATGATGGCGATGCCTTGCGTGTTCTCTAAAAACTTTTGTGCCAATGCTCTTTCAAACCCTGTTTCGGCTATACCATAAAGTGCTATTTTGTTGCCCTTAACATGTACTTGTAGCTGCGAAATTTTTAAGTTCGGGTTAGTGCGAAGCTTATTAACAGCGAACTGCTGAAGTGTTGGCTGAGTTGATGCACTGCTGACCATTATCGTGCTGGTGGCTGCGCTGACTTGTGTTGCACAGGCTAATAAAAAAATACAGCAAAGCGATATAAGTAACACAGTTTGTTTAAAGCGGTTCATGATTTCCCTCACATTTAGCTTGGTTAGTAATTTTTATGAATTACACACTGTATTACAATAACCATTCCACACTTAACTTGCTGAATATAATCATATTTTTTATTTTTAATTATGTGAATAGGAGATTTTTACATTTTATTCGGTAAAAAATACGGTGATGCTGATCGTGTTATTCTTTATATATTTTTTTGGACTAAGAAATACCTTTAAAAAATAACAATTATTTTACATTTTATTTGTTGCGTTATTTTGACTGATAAATAGATTAAGCATCTTTGAAATCTAAGGATTTTCTTATATTTTATAAATACTCCTTTAATACCAACTGATTATTTACTCTAGTTAAATTTGTTATAATTTTGTATCAACCCGCTTGACAGCGCTGTCAGGCCTGTGTTTCTATTAAAGGGTTGTGAATTAATTGTAAATTCACTGGGCATAGAATTTAAATCCAAGGAATTAAAATGAGAGCGTCAAAAACCCCAACATTTAAGATAACGGCAGTCACTACGGCGATTTTATTATCAACAGCAGGATCAGCTATTGCACAAGAAGTTGAGTCAGAGCGTTTTATCGTTCATTTAACTGAGCAAACGACTGCAGTACACACTGCTTTTGCCCGTAGCCAAGCACAGGCTGATAATATTAAAAGAGGCTTGATGAGCGATGTTGCATTACAGGCTAACGTTGAAGTAATTCAAACTCTACCCGATATCAATGCAATGGCGGTGGTTTTAACGGCTGATCAAAAAGCGCGCTTATTACAAAGTTCAGAAGTAGCAAGCATTGAAGTGGATCCAAAGCGTTACTTAATGGCTGAGAGCACGCCTTATGGTATCACTATGGTACAAGCTCAACAGCTATCAGATAATCTTACTGGTAATCAAAAAGTATGTATTATGGATACTGGTTATACACTTAACCACCCTGATTTACCAAGTACAGGGATCACGGGTAGCGATGGCTACGGTGCTAATAATACAGGCAATTGGTACAACGATGGTAATGGCCACGGTACACATGTTGCAGGTACGATAGCGGCGCTTGGCGGAAATGGCGAAGGTGTTATTGGGGTTAATTCATCAGGTCAATTAGGCTTACACATTGTTAAAGTGTTTAACGATCAGGGCCGCTGGGCGTATGGTTCTGATTTAGTGGCGGCAATAGGTCAATGTCAATCTGCAGGTGCAAGTGTAACAAGTATGAGTTTAGGTGGTCCGCAATCATCTAATGCTGAGCGTCAAGCATTTGCAAATAGCTATGCACAGGGCATGTTACATATTGCTGCAGCGGGTAATGATGCGAATAGCTCATTAAGCTATCCTGCATCATATGATTCTGTTGTGTCTGTTGCAGCGGTTGACCGCAGTGGTAGAAAAGCATCATTCTCACAATATAACTCACAAGTTGAAATTGCTGCGCCGGGCGTAGGCACTAATTCGACATGGAATAACGGGGGTTATAAAAGTATCAGTGGTACATCAATGGCTACACCGCATGTATCGGGTGTTGCTGCATTAGTATGGAGCCATTTCCCACAGTGTTCAAACCAACAGATTCGGGATGCGTTAAATGCAACAGCACAAGATAAAGGCGCAGCAGGGCGTGATACGTCATATGGCTTTGGTATTGTTAAGGCCAAAGATGCTTATGATTATTTAGCACAATCAGAATGTGGCGGCGGTAGCGGTGTTGATAATGCACCTGTGGCGCGTTTTAGCGCATCGGTAAATGCTAAGCAAGTAACATTCAGTAATGCGTCAACAGATGACAAAGGCATTAGCAGTTATAGCTGGAGTTTTGGTGATGGTAATTCATCAACGGCTGAAAACCCGACTCATACATACGCAGCTGATGGCAGCTATTCAGTTACTTTAGAAGTTACTGATACCGCAGGGCAAGTAAATCAGCGCAGTCAAACAGTGAAAATTTCAACCGCTGTTGGTGGTGAATGTGAAGGTATTGCATCATGGAATGCGAGCAAATCTTACCGTGTTGGTGACTTAGTAGAGTTTAACCAAGTTAAATACAAAGCGACGTGGTGGTCAACAGGTGCAAGCCCAGCTGTTTATTCAAATGTGTGGTCTCGCCAAGGTAATTGTAAAACTGGCGATGGTGGCGGTACTGTAAATCAAGCGCCTAAAGCAAACTTTGATTTTAGCGTATCAGGTTTAGCGGTTAGCTTTACTAACGCATCAACAGATGATGTTGCGGTTACGGCTTATAACTGGACGTTTGGCGACGGTAATGCAGCCAATACAAAAACACCGAGCCATACTTACCAAGCGCCAGGTTCATATGAAGTCAAATTAACCGTAAGTGATGCACAAGGCTTAAACCATACTTTGGTTAAGACTGTGACAGTAACAGACGGTGGAACACCACCCGCAGGTTGTAGTGGTCTTGCAACGTGGAGCTCAACAGCAGTTTACACAGCTGGAAAAGAAGTTGCCCATAGCGGTAATCGTTATAGCGCAAAATGGTGGACGCGTGGTGCTAACCCTGCAGATAACTCATCATCATGGGCTGTATGGAAAGACCTAGGTAAATGTCAATAAATGATTAATTAATACCAATCTGCATAAATATTTGAACAATTTAACGAATTAAATAGACCTCATATCTACCTAGATTGGTATAAAACACTCCCCTTGTTGGGGAGTGTTTTAAATTAAAAAGCCGAGGCTCTTACGAGACTCGGCTTTTTTAATGAAGGTATGTTATACCTTAATGCAATTGCTCTTACTTCTTTTTCTTCACTTTTGATTTTGCCTTTTTACGGGCTTTAATTTTTGCTGGATCTTTTAGCTTTTTAATCGGCATCTTTGCTTCTTTATGCTGTGGCTCAATACCTTTGATCACTCTGCGTTTTAGCTTTTGTTCAATATAGCGCTCAACTTTAGCAAGGACTAAGATGTCGTGGGCTTCCACTAATGAAATAGCGATACCTTTTTTACCTGCGCGTCCTGTACGACCAATACGGTGAACGTAAACGTCGGCAGTACGAGGCATGTCAAAGTTTATTACATGGCTAATGTCAGCAACATCAATACCACGAGCGGCAACATCGGTTGCAACGAGTATTCTTGTACGACCACTATGAAAGTTTTCCATTGCTTTCATGCGTTTGTCTTGTGGCATTTCACCACGTAACCACGCGGCTTTAACTTCATTAGTGGTTAATTCACCAATTAGTGTTTCAAGTCGCTCGCGGGTTTTAACAAACACAATTGCTTTGGTTAGATCTGGATTTTTTAGTGTATTAACCAATAGCTCTAATTTATGATGATAATCATCGGCTAAATGTACCCATTGATGGATTTTAGCTTTTTCTTTACGTGATGATTCAGCTTCAAGAAGTGCTGGATCATTTAATATTTGCTCTGCAAAGCGCTCAACACTGTCACCTTCTAAGGTGGCTGAGAATAAAAAGCACTGACGGCGATTTTTTGCTTCTTCACAAATACGCATCATTTCTTTACGAAAGCCCATATCGAGCATGCGATCGGCTTCATCAAGAATAAGTAATTCTACGTTTTCGGCATGGAAGTTTTCAGTTTCTAAATACTCCATTAAGCGCCCTGGTGTGGCGATCAAAATGTCGTTGTTTTTTTCAAAAATCTCTTTATGCGTACCATAGTTTATACCGCCAGTAACAACACCTATTTTAAGGTTTGTACCTTTAGCAAGTAGTTCACATTGTTCATGAATTTGATAAGCAAGTTCGCGTGTAGGAGTCATAACGAGTACGCGAGCAAAGCCAGGCTCACGACGTGGAAAATCAAGTAAATACTGAATTGCCGGAATTAAAAATGCCGCAGTCTTACCTGTGCCTGTTGGCGCTGACGCTAAAATGTCACGCCCTTGTAGCGCTTCAGGAATAGCTTGTTGTTGAATGCTTGTTGGGGTTTCATAACCCATTTTAGCAACGGCTTGCAGTAGCTTGTTATCAATATCAAAATCAGAAAATTGCATAGAGTGTCAAAAATAGAGGACAATTGGCGTTAATTATACGCGCTATCGAGCGCTTGGTGAATGAAAAGGTGAAAAAATGTCAGGCTTTGTGTTTAAACAATTTTCGGTCAGCCATGAGCAATGCGCAATGAAGGTCTCAACCGATGGCATTTTACTGGGCGCTTGGGCTGATTTAACGAGCGGTGATAGCTTACTGGATATAGGCGCTGGCACTGGCTTGTTAGCGTTGATGTGTAAACAGCGTGCGCCTCATTTGTTAGTAAATGCAGTGGAAATAGACGCCACTGCTTATGCCCAAGCATCACAGAACATTAGCCAAAGTCCGTGGCCTGATATTGTTATTTATAATTCAGACATTCAATCTTTTACGTCAGAGGTGTTATTTGATGTTGTTGTTTGTAATCCACCGTATTTTAATGACTGTTTAAAAGGAGGGGATCATGCACGTAATACCGCAAGGCATACTGATAGTTTAAGCTTTGCAGAGTTGCTTGTCGCTTTTGATCGCCTAAGCCATCAAGGTTCTATATTTAATGTTATTTTACCTTGTAATGAGGCGCAGCAATTTATTGGTCAAGCCGCTGCTCAAGGGCTTTATTTACAACGCCACTGTTTAGTGCGCACAACTAAAAATAAATCTGCTACGCGAAGTTTAATGAGTTTTGGCTACCAGCCTCGAAAGTGTGAACCAAGCATATTAACGATTCATAATGAAGATGGAAAATACAGTGATGACTATGTTGCGCTGTGTAAGGATTTTTATTTGAAAATGTAAGGGTTGCGAAAGTTGGTAATATGGAGTTTAAAGTAACCCATGATATTTAGCACCACCGCGCGTTAATAAGGTTAACGAGCGGTGGTTGTTTATTTATTCGGTTATTGTGGCTTTGATGCCGTTTTTGTCTACTACGAGTGTGTATGAATTACTGTAAGATGCGTGACAAATTGACAGTATTTTATCATCAACTTTAATGTCTGCATTACAGTCATCAACATGTCGCCAGTGGCTAACATCACCTTGGGTAAGGGTTAAAGGCTTTTCGTTTACTGTAAGCGTTACGGTTTCTGTGGCTAAAAACCTAACCGCAAAAAAGTTATCTTTATTGTCTTGTTGATTTTTAACCAAACTCAGACGTACAAGCTCTTCGTCTTGCCAAGCTATAAAGTGGTAATCTTGATCATTATTTACTTTGTAGAGTTTTTTGTAATTACGCGTATTTTGACTGTGATCTTGCACATAGAAGGATATTTTGTATTTACCATTATGCTCATGTCTGGTTTTTATTGGGTCAGCACCACTGGCTAGCGTATCGACATAATACTTATTGCGTTTCACGTCACGTTCATCGCCATCAAGTTCAGTATTTGCCATATGAAAATCAATTTCTTGATTTGTGGTATTGATGAGTGTGTAGTCATTTTTATAATACGAAGAGCCAAAATTGGCGGTTTCAATGTCTTCAGAATTACAGGCAACAATAAAACTAGATAAAGTAAGTATACATAGAGATCGAGTTAGCATGATTAAATCCTTTTATGTAGGGTATGCATGCTATTTTATGATTAAAGTGACGATTATGTCCTTTTTAAAGTGTAATGTTTTGTTAAAAACTGTATCAACTAGATGCCGCTTTTTACTCAGGTGTATGAGTTGTGATCCGTCGCAGCATCTAATTAAGGGGGGTTACAAGGTTTCGCTGTATTCAGTCATTATTTGCTCTACCCAATTGGCAATACGTTCATCGCTGTGTTCATACTGGCTGTCTTCATCAAGGGCTAAGCCAACAAAATGCTTACCGTCAGCAGTAAGCGCTTTAGACGCTTCAAATTCATAGCTACTGTCGTTTGGCCATAAACCTAATAATGTAAATTGTTGGCTGCTTATTTCATCGTGCAGCATGCCTAGCGCATCTTGAAACCACTGACCGTAACCTTGTTGGTCACCCATGCCAAATAAAGCGATGGTTTTGCCATCGAGATCAACATCTTTAATGTCATCCCAAATTGATTCCCAATCTTCTTGTAACTCACCAAAATCCCATGTTGAGATACCAAGGATGATAAAGTCGTACTGCTGCGCATTTTTTAGTGGTTCATCTTTGATATTATGTAGGCTTACAATGTCTTGGCCGATAATATCGCGAATTTTTTCTGCTGCTATTTCTGTATAGCACGTGGTAGAACCATAAAATAAACCAATTTGCATCGTATTTATCACTGTGTATTTGCCTGATATGATAGGCTGAAGTTTACCGTAAGGTATTATTAATTGATACCTTGATAACTATGAGAATAACTGTGACAACGTTACCTGATCATGAGTCATTAGATTCAGCCCTTACAGATCACGACGAACTGCTTAACAATAGCGATTATCTAGAATCTTTTTTAGATAATCTTTATCTAGAACAGCACGTAAGCGATAACACTTTATCTGCATATCGCAGTGATTTAGATAAGTTTTGCCTGTTTTTGGAAGGACAAGATCTGTTAACCGTAACAGGGCAAGATATTGAAAGCTATTTAGCACACCGTGTTGATTTAGGTTTAAAACCACGCAGTACGGCACGTAGCATTAGCGCATTAAAACGGTTTTATCAGTATTTTGTGCGTGAAAAGCACATTTCTGATTCGCCAATGGTAAATATTGCTCAGCCTAAGGCAGGGTTATCGCTACCTAAAACGTTATCAGAGAGTGAGGTTGAGGCATTGCTTGCAGCTCCAAATACAGAAGAGCCAATGGGCTTGCGTGATAAAGCCATGTTGGAGTTGTTATATGCAACAGGTTTACGAGTTAGTGAATTAGTTGGCTTACGTATAGAACAAATTAATTTACGCCAAGCGGTGGTGTTAGTTAAAGGTAAGGGAAATAAAGAACGTTTAGTGCCACTTGGTGAAGAAGCGATGTACTGGTTAGAGCAATTTTTAAAGGTTGGCCGCGCGCAAATGATTAAACACGCGACTGACTTTGTGTTCCCGTCAAAGCGAGGAGTTGGTATGACCCGACAAACTTTTTGGCATCGTATTAAACACTATGCTATTTTGGCTGCAGTTGAATCGCCTTTATCGCCTCATACACTTCGTCATGCGTTTGCAACACACTTATTGAATCATGGTGCTGATCTAAGAGTGGTACAGATGATGCTAGGGCATAGCGACTTATCGACTACACAAATTTATACTCATGTAGCGAATGAACGACTAAAATCGGTACATCAGCAACATCATCCTCGCGCTTAATGAGAATTTTTTCCAGCTTGAGCGGTCTGAGTAGATACTAATTATCAGGATATAAGAGAACATTATGAAAAAGTTAATATTAGCCGGTGCAATGCTAGGCACCAGTTTAAGTGCGTTTGCTAATGGCGTTTTAGCCGTTCCTGATGCTAATGACCCTATAGTAACTAAATTTGCTGCATTGGGTGTTACTGTTAAACACATTAACCCAAGCCCTGTTGCGGGTTTAAAAGAGCTAATTACCGATAAAGGCGTGTTATATGCAAGCCCAGACGGCCAATTTTTAATGCAAGGCACGCTGATTGATTTGAACAATCGTAATAACTTAACTGAGCAAGCACTTAACGGCGTTCGTAAAGGTGGGTTAGTTGAATATGAAGATTCAATGATTGTATATAAAGCTAAAAATGAAAAACACAGCATTACTGTATTCACAGATATTAGCTGTGGTTATTGCCGTAAATTACATCGTGAGCTTGATGATTTACTCGAAGCAGGTATTACTGTTAAGTATTTAGCCTTCCCTCGAGGTGGCTTACAAGGGTCAGGTTACGCAGATTTAATGAATGTATGGTGCTCTAAAGATCAGCAAGAAGCCATGACAGAAGCTAAAGCAGGCGCAGACACTAAGGTAACTAAAAACTGTGCAGCACCTGTTGCTGAACATTATCAACTTGGTCAAAGCTTTGGTATCAGTGGTACGCCAGCTATTATTTTAGAAGATGGTACATTAATACCAGGTTATCAGCCAGCAGCAGCATTAGCAGCGGCACTAGAAGCAAATAAATCTTCTTAAGTGTTAACTCATAGAAAGAAGGCCTAAAGGGCCTTTTTTTGTCAGAAATTTTTAGCCAAAAAAGTTAAATATCCTGCATGAAAAAATTGATACAAGCACGCGAATACGTTGATGATGCTCATTTACCGAGCCATATACATCCGGTTATTAAGCAAATTTATGCCACTCGCCAAGTCGTTCATGCAGATGAGCTTAATAACAGTGCCGCTACCTTACACGACTTCAAGTTATTTAAAGACATAGATAAAGCGACCGATTTGCTACAAAGAGCCCTACAAGCACAAAGTAAAGTGCTTATTGTGGGGGATTTTGATGCCGATGGTGCGACCAGTACAGCCACATTAATGCAAGGGCTGGCAATGTTTGGTTTTGCTCACTTAGATTATTTAATACCAGATAGGTTTAGCCTAGGATATGGATTAAGTCCTGCATTAGCAGAGCAAATAGTCACAATGGCCCCTGATTTAGTGATCACCGTTGATAATGGCATATCCTGTATTGCGGGTATTGATATTGTTAAAGGTGCGGGTATTAAGGTACTGGTTACAGATCATCACTTGCAAGGCGAGCAACTGCCAAATGCTGACGCAATCGTAAATCCAAACCGCCATGACTGTGATTTCCCATCAAAATCAATTGCAGGCGTTGGGGTCGCATTTTACTTATTAATAGCACTAAGAAGCGCATTGCGTGACGCTGGTTACTTTGAGCAGCAATCACCGCCTAATTTAGCTGACTTACTAGATATAGTTGCATTGGGCACTGTAGCAGATGTAGTGGCACTGGATGCTAATAACCGCACCTTGGTGCACCAGGGATTAGCACGGATCCGCAGTGGTAAAACACGCCCTGGCATTAGCGCGCTGATTGAAGTGGCAAACCGAAATGCAGCGCGCTTGAGTGCCAGTGATTTTGGCTTTTCACTTGCGCCACGGTTAAATGCGGCTGGGCGTTTAGATGATATGAGTTTAGGTATAGCGTGTTTACTTGCTACAGATATTAATCAAGCGCGTCAGATTGCAGGTGAACTTGATAGCTTAAATCACGAGCGCCGAGAGATAGAGCAGGGCATGCAAGTTGAGGCGCAGGCCGTGTTAGATAGGTTCGCCTTTAGCGATGAGCAAACACCTGATGCCATTTGTTTATACCAAGAGGACTGGCACCAAGGAGTTATAGGTATACTAGCAGGGCGCTTAAAAGAAAAATACCACCGCCCAACAGTTATTTTTGCTGGTGGCGATAACGGTGAAATCAAGGGATCATGCCGTTCGATAGAAGGGCTGCATATGCGTGATTTACTCGAGCGCTTGAATACCTTGCACCCGCATTTAATTAGCAAGTTTGGTGGCCATGCGATGGCTGCAGGATTAAGTATCAACGAACAGCATTTTAGCGAATTTAAACACGCTTTTGAGCAGGCGGTGAGTGCTAAATTAAGCGATGAGCATAAAAAATGTATTATTTTAACGGATGGTGAGTTACCCAGCGATTGTTTTAATATGGAATTCGCCCAGCAAATTAAACAAGCGGGGCCGTGGGGGCAGCAATTTCCAGAGCCGGTGTTTGAGCATACATTTGAACTTGTACAACAGCGTATTGTGGGTGAAAAGCATTTAAAATTGGTTTTAAAGCATCACTCAGGGCGCTTAGTTGATGCGATAGCCTTTGGTGTTGATGTAAAAGCATGGCCAGATACCGAAGCACGTTTTGTAAAACTTGCCTATCAGCTCGATATCAACGAGTTTAGAGGCAAATTTTCATTGCAGTTAATCGTACGAGAGCTACAAAAAGTATCATAAAAAATATCTATTTTCGATGCATAAAATACTAATAAAGCGTACGATTTTTTGTTAAAATCGGGCGCTTTATTATTTAAAGCGTCATTTAAATAATAATTTGCCTAATATTACGTGGTGATTTGCCGTGTAAACCAGCTATTTTGGAGTAACGTACATGTTTGAAGTGAATCCTGTGATTAATCAAATCAAGGAAATTCGCGAACGTACTGAACTGCTTCGGGGGTACCTTTGACTACGCTCTTAAACAAGAACGTTTAGAAGAAGTTAACGCCGAACTTGAAGATTCAGCCGTATGGAATGAACCAGAGCGCGCGCAAGCGCTTGGTCGTGAAAAGTCTGCACTTGAAGCCGTTGTTGAAACAATCGACAACTTAGTGGCTGGTGCTGATGATGTTGAAGGTCTCTTAGAGCTTGCAATAGAAGCCGAAGACGAAGAAACATTCGCTGAAGCGCAAAGTGAGTTAGCGGATCTAAACGAGCAGCTTGAAGGCTTAGAGTTCCGTCGCATGTTCTCAGGGCCGCATGATGCGAATGATGCATACCTCGATTTACAGTCAGGTTCTGGCGGTACTGAAGCGCAAGATTGGTGTAATATGCTGCTGCGTATGTACTTGCGTTGGGGTGAAGCTAAAGGCTTTAAGGTTGAACTTGTAGAAGCAACCGGTGGTGATGTTGCTGGTATTAAAGGTGCAACCGTACGCTTTGTAGGCGAATATGCTTATGGCTGGTTACGCACAGAGACGGGCGTACATCGCTTAGTTCGTAAAAGTCCATTTGATTCAAGTGGTCGTCGTCACACGTCATTTGCTTCTGCGTTTGTTTACCCTGAAATTGACGATAATATTGAAATTGATATTAACCCGTCTGATTTACGTATCGACGTATACCGTGCATCAGGCGCGGGTGGTCAGCACGTAAATACCACGGAGTCAGCAGTACGTATCACGCATGTACCGACTAATACCGTCGTGCAATGTCAGAACGAGCGTTCGCAACATAAAAATAAAGCGCAAGCGATGAAGCAGTTAAAAGCAAAATTATTTGAGCTTGAACTGCAACAGCAAAATGCTGAAAAGCAAACCCAAGAAGATGCAAAATCTGACATCGGCTGGGGAAGCCAAATTCGTTCATATGTACTTGATGATGCCCGTATTAAAGATTTACGAACCGGTGTTGAAAACCGTAATACCCAATCGGTACTTGACGGTAACTTAGATAAATTTATTGAAGCCAGCTTAAAATCTGGCCTATAACCACCAAGCTAAAAAAGAGCTAAAAAATGACTGATCAAATCCAAGACGAAAATAAGTTAATCGCTGAGCGTCGTGGCAAATTAGACGCTATTCGCGCAAATTGCCCAGCCAATGGTCATCCAAACCAATTCCGTCGTGAGCATTACACGGCAGATTTGCAAGCCCAGTTTGGTGATAAGAGTAAAGAAGAATTAGTTGAATCGCAGCATGTTGTGTCTATCGCAGGGCGTATTTTAGCCAAACGCGGACCATTCTTCGTGATTCAAGACATGAAAGGCCGTGTACAGGCGTATGCGTCAAAAGACGTGCAAAAAGATCTTAAAGAAAAATATGGCCAACTAGACACGGGCGATATTATTGGTGTTAAAGGTGCGCTTAATAAATCAGGTAAAGGCGATTTATATGTAGAAATGACAGAGTATCAACTACTTACTAAGTCACTTCGTCCATTACCTGAAAAGTTCCATGGTTTATCTGACCAAGAAACTAAATATCGTCAACGCTATGTCGATTTGATCACTAATGAAGCAACGCGTGAAACATTCCGTATTCGTTCACAAGTCGTTGAAGGTATTCGTCGTTTCTTAGCCGATCGTGACTTCATGGAAGTGGAAACACCAATGCTACAGGTTATTCCTGGTGGCGCATCGGCACGCCCATTTGTAACGCACCACAACGCGCTTGATATCGACATGTACTTACGTATTGCGCCAGAGCTTTACTTAAAGCGTTTAGTGGTTGGCGGTTTTGATCGCGTATTTGAAATTAACCGTAACTTCCGTAATGAAGGGTTATCAACGCGCCATAACCCAGAATTCACGATGATTGAATTCTACCAAGCTTACGCCGATTACATCGACCTGATGAACATCACCGAAGACATGTTACGCACGGTTGCTGAAAATGTACTGGGTAGCGCAATTGTTATTAATACAACCAAAGACGAAAACGGCGACGTTATTGATTCAGTTGAATATGACTTTGGCCAACCGTTTACACGTTTAAGCATGAGTGATGCAATTCTTAAGTACAACCCTGAGTTTGATGCGGCCGTATTTAATGACCCAGAAAATCATTTTGACGAATTAAAAGCATACGCTAAACAAGTACACGTTAAGATCCCTGAAAACTGCGTATGGGGTCCAGGTAAGTTCTTATGTGAGATATTTGAAGAAACAGCTGAGCACATGCTTATTCAGCCTACTTTTATCACAGGTTACCCTTGGGAAGTATCACCACTTGCACGTCGTAATGATGAGAACGCATTTGTTACTGATCGCTTTGAGTTTTTTGTTGGTGGTCGTGAGCTTGCTAATGGCTTCTCTGAGCTTAACGATGCACAAGACCAAGCTGAGCGTTTTACTCGCCAAGTTGAAGAAAAAGACGCGGGTGATGATGAAGCAATGCATTACGATGAAGATTACATCCGTGCGCTTGAATACGGTTTACCACCAACAGCAGGTGAGGGTATTGGTATTGATCGCTTAGTGATGTTGTTTACTGACTCATCAACAATCAAAGATGTGATCTTGTTCCCGCATATGCGTCCACAAGCTGACTAATTCTATTTTTTAGTAAATAGTATTTAAAACGCCGCTTTAAAGCGGCGTTTTTGTGTGCGATATATTTGATCCATTAAATAAGCTATAACGTATTTTTAGCGTCAGTGCTTAATAGGTGTTTAAGTTTAATTACTTGATTTTTAATGATTAAAAATATTCTTAAAAACACCTAAAATAGAGCAGGCAATGTTTTAAAGTTTAACTAAACTAAATACAGTAAATAAGGCGGAAAGTGTGTGTTTTAATATTATTAACACTAAAATACCGCATAGGTAAATGGACTTACTATAATGAAAGATAAAAAATCAGTAGATGCACAGGAACAATTTAGTACTGAAGAGCAAAGGCAGATTTATTATCGTGCCTGTATTGCTGAATTTCAGCAGCTAGGTTATCAAGATCAATATCTCGAACAATTAAATGATGAATTAGTGCATTTATTAGGGGTTTCAAAAGACCCAAATAAACTATAGATTGCTCAATCTTCAAACACAAATGATGGTTTTTTAGCTGTTATGGGTATTCTCTAACCATACAGTCACTTTAAACAAGAAAAGTGTTTGACATATTTTCTGAAATCTTTATTATACGCCCCACAAGACGGAGAGGTGGCCGAGTGGCCGAAGGCGCTCCCCTGCTAAGGGAGTATAGGGTTTGTAGCTCTATCGAGGGTTCGAATCCCTCCTTCTCCGCCATTTATTTTATAAATAGTTTCTTGTACAGTAAAGATTGGGTGCATAGCTCAGCTGGATAGAGTACTCGGCTACGAACCGAGCGGTCGGAGGTTCGAATCCTCCTGCGCCCACCACTCTTTACAAACTCTTCTTAGAGTATAAATAGGAAATATCAAAAGTGGGTGCATAGCTCAGCTGGATAGAGTACTCGGCTACGAACCGAGCGGTCGGAGGTTCGAATCCTCCTGCGCCCACCACTTTTGATACTTAGTTATTGCAAGCTAATTAATATGTCAGATAAGACATTAAAATCGAAATAGAATGTGGGTGCATAGCTCAGCTGGATAGAGTACTCGGCTACGAACCGAGCGGTCGGAGGTTCGAATCCTCCTGCGCCCACCACTTTCTATTTAAAGAATAACAACTTTTGAAATTCATTAGTTGCTGGGACAGTCAAATCAGACTATAAAATTACAATAGAATGTGGGTGCATAGCTCAGCTGGATAGAGTACTCGGCTACGAACCGAGCGGTCGGAGGTTCGAATCCTCCTGCGCCCACCACTTTCTATTACTACTTAAGCTAATAGAAATAAGCCGACGAAAGTCGGTTTTTTTATGCCTGAAATTCACGTTCTTGTAGGAACAGGCTTTAGCCGTGAAATGTATTTGCAGTAGTTGTAGTGATACAGAAATTTAGAGCGCTCAGAGGTTCACTCTTGCAAGTTACGTCCTGCGCCCACCACTTTCTATTACTACTTAAGCTAATAGAAATAAGCCGACGAAAGTCGGTTTTTTTATGCCTGAAATTCACGTTATTGTAGGAACAGGCTTTAGCCGTGAAATGTATTTGCAGTAGTTGTAGTGATTCAGAAATTTAGAGCGCTCAGAGGTTCACTCTTGCAAGATACGTCCTGTGCCCACCACTTTCTATTACTACTTAAGCTAATAGAAATAAGCCGACGAAAGTCGGCTAAATTTAAATAGATTGCTCAAAGCGCTCTTTTGGATGAACGAAAGAAAGAAAAAAGAGCTAGCAATGCGGCAGATAACTTCGTCCTTGAGCAGATAAAAAACCAAAGTAATGAGTTTTATCAGCAATATTTAAGCGATTTACAAGAGTTCGCTAAAGGCTATTTTTAGTTACCAGCAGGGTTTGTTCAATTATCAAGTGCTGAGAATGCTTAAACTTAAACCATAAAATTAACCCATAGATTAAGCTGTGAAATGATTACAAATATTTGCTTGCGCTGTGAAGTGTGTTATTTTTAATAAAATATTCCAAAATGCTTTTAAGGTAGGAATTTTAATTGTGGGTGAAGGTGAGAGCTAATTTCAACTACATCAGATATGTTCTTTGGTAAGTAGTTAAAACCGTGTGGTTAATATAATAATAGAGGATCATAAAATGCGACAATCACTAATAGCTCTGAGTATTACATTGGCTAGTATTGCTTCGATAACGCCCATCGCTGTCGCTAATACCTGGCAAACGGACGTTATAGGAGTTAGTCAGCCCCAATTAACTCCACAGCATTGGTTAGCTAATACTAAAGTTAAAGTAACGGCTCAGCCATTAATGAGTGCATCACAAATTATGACGTTCAATAAACAACTGGTCGCTGAAAATGAGCATATTGTCGATCCTCTCGATTTTGCTACACAGCTTACAAAGCAGCAATTAACTAACCACATCTATAGCATTAGCGCGGTACCAAAAAGTCCTCGTTTTTATTCCAATGGCGTCGCATTAACAGACAAAGATTTTGCTGATTATCATGCCAATATGAATTTAGAAGCGATTGAAAATAACAACCAAGTTGGTTTTGGTGTTGTAGTAAAGCGCTCTGTACTACGTACTTTTCCAACATGGGATAGGGTATTAAATAGCGGCTTAGATAATGATCTTGATCGTTTTCAAGAAAGTGGGTTATTTCCAGGTGATACGGTGGCTATTTTACATCAAAGTGCTGATAAGCAATGGCTACTGGTGCGCGCTTATAATTATTTGGCTTGGGTGCCTACGGCTGATATTGCCACTGCAAGTAAAGCGACCTTACATAGATTTAAAAATCAGGATGATTTTTTACTTATTACGGGGGCAAAAGTTAATACTGCCTACGTACCAGATAATGCTGATATCTCTGAGCTGCAACTCGATATGGGTGTACGCCTGCCATTAGTTGAGGCAAAGCAAGTACCAAATTTATTGCATGGGCAAAATACTTACGCCAATTATGTAGTACAACTGCCAACAAGAGGCGCGCAAGGTGAGTTAGTTATACAACCTGCACTAATTAGCCGCAGTAGTGACGTTAATATAGGTTACTTACCCTACACCCAGCAGAACTTGATAAAACAAGGGTTTAAATTCTTAGGCGAGCGTTATGGGTGGGGGCATGATTATAATGGCCGAGATTGTACGGGATTTGTAGGTGAGATTTATAAAAGTTTTGGTTTATTAATGCCACGCAATTCAGGGCAGCAAGGGCGAGGCGAGTATGGTATTAATCAGCGTTTTGATGGCGCTGATGCAGAGCAAGTAAAGTTAGATGCGGTTAAAAAGATGCAAGTGGGGGATCTTATTTATATACCAGGCCATGTAATGATGTATCTCGGTGAGCAAGATGGTCAACCTTATGTGATCCATGATGTAAAAGGGCTAGGCTATAACAAAGCTGATGGTCGCTTTTATTCTAGCGCATTAAATGGTGTATCGGTCACGCCATTATTGCCACTGCGTTTATCTCCGCAAAAAAGTTATTTAGATCGCACCTATAATATTAAGCGAATTCGCTAGGAGCCACTATGAAAATTACCGCTATACGGTTTGCTAAATTAACAGTGCCATTAGTAACTCCGTTCAAAACAGCGCTACGGGAAGTTAGTTTTATAGAAGACTTAGTGGTGTTAATTGACACAGATAAAGGCCAAGTAGGTTACGGCGCAGCAGCATCAACCCCTATTATTACTGGTGATACCCATCAGGGAATGATCAGTATTATTAAGTATTTTTTAGCCCCCAAATTAATCGGTTTAGAAATTGAAAACCTTAATCATATTTGCCATGTTATTCAATCTACTGTGGTGGCTAATCGCAGCGCAAAAGCGGCGCTAGAGTTAGCTGTGTATGATTTATGGGGCAAACTTTACCAAGCGCCTCTTTATAAGTTACTCGGTGGTGGTAGTAGCACACTGCGTACAGATATAACAATTAGTGTTGATGGTATTGATAAAATGTTGGCCGATTGCGATACCGCTGTTAAACAAGGTTTCGATGTTTTAAAAGTAAAGATAGGAAACGATCTACAGCAAGATATTGAACGAGTGAAGGCAATTTATAGTGGCTTTTCTAAACACGCGAAAATTCGCCTTGATGTCAATCAAGGCTGGAATGCTAAACAAACGGTGTTCGCGTTACAAAAATTAGAGAGCGAGAATATTGAATTAGAGCTCGTTGAACAGCCTGTGAAAAGTGATGACTTTAAAGGGTTGAAGTATATCACTGAGCGAGTTAATACACCGATCATGGCGGATGAGAGTGCATTTTCGCCTAAACAGGTTATTCAATTATTGGAACAAAATGCCGTTGATATCATTAATATTAAAGTAATGAAAACCGGTGGTCTGAGCCGCGCTATAGCGATTGCAGATATCACCGCACAATATCAAGCACAGTGCATGATAGGGTGTATGCTTGAAGGCAGTATCGCGGTTGCGGGAGCTGCTCATTTAGCTTCTGCAAAGGCGCAACAAATAACAAAAATAGATTTAGATGGCCCAGCGCTAGGTCAATTTGATCCTGTTCAAGGCGGCGTTGAGTTTAAGGGGCCGTCAATAACTCTAAGTTCTGCGCCAGGGCTTGGGATAACGCAGATAGATGGTTTGCAACATATAGATAACGGAGTTTGGCCAGCATGAAAAATATAATAAAAATGACAAGTGCAGGGGTGGTTTTAACAAGTTTATTGGGATGTGCTCAGCAACAAGTAACGAACAGTAATACGGTTATTTCATTGCAGACAAAACAGCTGGTTGTGGTAATTGCCGGTGATTGGCAAGCACCCCAAGCACAATTGTATCGGTTTGAACGAAAAGGCAATAATTGGCAACAAATAGATGACGACTATTCGGTGGTGCTAGGGCGTACAGGCCTTGCATGGGGGGTTGGTTTACATCCTGAACAAGCCGGTATACAAAAGCAAGAGGGGGATGGTAAAGCGCCTGCCGGAATTTTTGAGCTGGGCACTGCATTTGGCTATTTAGATTCACTGCAAACTAATATGGCTTATCAAGGTATGACAGCGAATGATTACTGTATTGATGTGAAAGGATCGCCATTTTATAACCAGCTAGTTAATAAGTCAGTTGTTGGAGAGGCCGCTGTTAAAGATTCATCGGAGTGGATGCGCCGTGATATTTATAGTCAAGATGACCTGTATAAAAAAGGTATCGTGGTTAAGCACAACAGTAATAACATTGATGGTGCGGGCAGCTGTATTTTTATGCACTTATGGCGAGCACAAGATAAGCCCACAGCAGGGTGCACCGCAATGACAGAGCAGAATATGGATGCACTTTTAGCGTGGTTAGACAGTAAATCTGCCCCACTATTAATTAGTTTACCCAAAGCGCAGTATCAACAAAAACAGGCGCTTTGGCAGCTACCATTAATAAAAACATTAAAATAAAGTTGTTTTCTTTTTGCTAAATCAATGGAATAATATATTCCATTGATTGGTTTTTAATTGGGATAATAAATGAGTGCACAATACACCTTGCTAGATTGGCTCGTGTTTGCAAGCTACGGAGCCATTTTATTACTCAGTGGTTGGTGGTTTAACCGTAAGCGGGCTAATTCTAGTCAAGACTTCTTTTTAGGTGGCAATAGCATGCCAACGTGGATGGTGGCAATTTCGGTATTAGCTACATCGCAATCCGCAGCCACGTTTATTGGCGGGCCAGATCAAGGTTATCAAGGGGATTTATCTTATTTAGCCACAAACATCGGCGCATTTATTGCTGCGTTTATTGTGTGCATTTTTCTTATCCCTAAATTTTATCAGCAGCAAGTTTATACCGTATACGAGCTATTAGAAAAGCGCATAGGCCCCAAAGCCAAGCGTCGTAGCGGCTTAATGTATTTATTTGGTCGTGTGTTTGCCAGTGGGGCGCGTTTATATATGGCTGCGATTGCTGTAGCTATGATTTTATATGGCAATATTGAAGCGCAAAGCGTGATTGTTGCCACACTATTACTCGCACTTGTTGGCTTGCTCTACACCGTATTTGGTGGTATTCGCAGTGTTATTTATTCTGATGTATTACAAACCGTGGTGTATGTGAGTGCAGCCATCGCGGTTATTTGGTGCTTATTGGCTATCATTCCTGCCGATTTTTCTACTATTGTAGCAACGCTAAATGAACCCTCTGCAGGCGCTGATTCTAAACTGGCATTGTTTAAGTTTGACTTAGATTTTGGCCCCAGTGGCGTTTTTAATATGGCATCGGTATTAACAGGTTTTGTATTATTAAACATTGCAGCATTTGGCCTTGATCAAGACATGACCCAGCGCCTACTCACGTGTAAAAATGCCAAAGAGGGCAGTAAAGCCTTGGTGTTATCTATCGTGATGGTGATCCCCGTCATGTTAGTGTTTATCTCTATCGGTTTATTACTTTATATCGTTTATCAACAACCAGCACTAATGAACAGCGCAGGCGAGCAAGTCGTACAAGAGTTTAATGGTGAAAAAATTACCATCTTTATGTATTACGTATTAAACGAAGCTCCTGCAGGCGTTAAGGGGCTTGTCAGTGTCGGTATTATTGCCGCGGCAATATCAACGCTAAACTCAGGTTTGAGCTCAATGTCGTCAGTAATAGTACAAGATTTATATCGTCCTTATTTAGCTGCTAAAAATAAACAAGTCGCTGACGGCCACTTTGTTAAAGCGGGCCGTGTAGGGATGACTGTAGTCAGTGGAGCACTCGCTGCTATGGCGATTGCTTGTTATTTTTGGCAACAATACAGTGATATGCCACTTTTGAAGTTTGCATTAAGCGTAATGGTGTTCTCATACAGTGGTTTATTGGGCGTATATTTTACAACCTTATTTACTAAGCGAGGCAGTGAGGGCTCTGTGCTGGCTGCTTTATTAGTTGGTTTTGTTATTACCTTGCTAATGCAGCCTTACATGATTGATTGGCTGTTACCGCAAACAGAGCGCTTTTATCTCGGTTTTACATGGCAATTATGTATAGGTACAGCACTTTCAACCTTAGTGTGTTGTTTAGGCAAGCCTACTGAGAATAGTGTCGCGCAATGAATAAAATAAAATATCTATTAGCAGTTGATGGTGGTGGAACTAAAATAACGGCGCAGATAATTGAGCTTGCCAGCGGCATAAAATATAGCGCCGCAGGAGGGCAGGCTTCATTGCATAATGATTTTCAAACTGCATTGTCGAATATTGAACAGGTGATCAACGATCTCTATTTGCAAAGTAAGGCTAAAAGCGGTGAAGTACTCGCCGTAATGGGGCTTGCTGGCGGTGGGTCTTCAGTACTATCAAAAAGGCTATTAACAGCGCTAGAACTTGGCTGTGGTATTAAATTTGCCAAGCTGCATGTATACAGCGATGCTATTACTTCATTATATGGGGCTAATAATGGGCAGCCTGTTGCTATTGTAGCACTTGGAACTGGGGCTGTAGGTGCACGACTTAATAATCACGGCGATACACAGTTAGTAGGAGGCTGGGGGTTTTTAGTTGATGATTTTGGCTCTGGTGCACGTTTAGGGCTAAGTGCTGTGCAGTGTTTACTTGATGAAATTGATCAATTTAGCCAGCCACAAAGCCTACTTACACGTAAACTAAGTGAACAAATAGGCGCAACCAGAGAGCAATTAAATGCTTGGTTGTACGAAGCGAGAGCGGTTGATTATGCGCGTTTTACTTATTTAGTATTTGAATTACAAAACGACTGTAAAATTGCTGAACTACTATTACAAAAGCACGCAAAGCAGGTGGAGCGTTTAATTAATAAAACGCGAGCTCAAAGCCAGCTACCTGTAATGCTGACCGGCGGATTAGCGGCCATAACATTACCCTTGTTAAGTGCAGCCATACAGCAATTAATAATACCTAAACAGGGCGATTCATTAAGCGGTGCCCTTATTTTAGCGCAACAAAATTTGCATATATTTTTAGATAGGACAAACCAATGAGTTCTGAACACGCATTTGAACAACAACGTACTCTTCTTGAAGAACTAAATGGTATTGTTTCTGAAGGGCAAAACCCTGCCACACTCGATATTGATTTACTGGATAGCATACAGATCTTGACCAAAATAAACACCGAAGATCAAAAAGTCGCTGATGCAGTAAAGTGCGTAATTCCTGAAATTGCAAAAGCGGTTGATCATATTGTCACAGCGTTTAAGCAAGGTGGGCGTTTAATTTATATTGGTGCAGGTACAAGTGGACGATTAGGTATTTTAGATGCAGTTGAATGCGCGCCCACTTATAGCGTAAGCGATCAGCAAGTGATAGGTATTATTGCGGGTGGGGAAACTGCATTTAAAAAAGCGGTAGAAGGCGCAGAAGACAGTTTAACGCTCAGTGTTGATGATTTAAAAGCGATTAATTTACAAGCCAAAGATGTCGTTGTCGGTATTGCCGCCAGTGGTCGTACACCTTATGTACGTGCCGCGATTGAATATGCAAAATCAGTAGGGTGCAAAACAATAGGTGTAACCTGCAACCCTAACTCGTTAGTTATGCAATTACCAGATATTGGTATTTGCCCAGTAGTAGGCGCTGAGGCAGTCACCGGTTCTACACGAATGAAGTCGGGCACAGCGCAAAAGCTAGTGCTCAATATGTTAAGTACCGCCAGTATGATCCGTACCGGTAAAGTGTATAAAAACTTAATGGTTGATGTGAATGCCAGTAATGAAAAACTACATGCACGCGCTATTCGTATCGTGATGCAGGCAACTGATTGCACGCATCAACAAGCGGTTGATGCGCTTAAGCAGGCAAAGCAAAGTGCTAAATTAGCTATTTTAATTTTACTAACAGGCAAAGACGCCGCCCAAGCGCAACACATGCTCATGCAAGCTGATGGTTTTTTACGTAAAGCGGTGGAACTTTAAATGTTGCTAAGGGTAATTATTTTACTACAGTGCTTATTATTAATTGCGTGCACGGATAGTAACCAAGCTCAAAGTAATGCAAAAGCAACGGCTATGGCTATTAAAAGTCAGCCTATCTTGGTTGGTGCTGCACAATATGAGGCCTATCTCGGGGCTTTAAAAGACAAGAGAGTTGGGCTGGTTGTTAATCAAACCTCGCAGGTTGACGGAACTCACTTAGTTGATTTGCTCAGAGATAAAGGCGTGGATGTAGTTAAAATATTCGCCCCTGAGCATGGTTTTCGGGGGGATTATGATGCTGGCGCACATGTTAAAAATACCACAGATACTAAAACGGGTATTGATGTAGTATCAATTTATGGCAGTAATAAAAAACCGGATCCAGCGGTATTGAGCGAGTTAGACGTCATAATTTTTGATATTCAAGATGTAGGTGTGCGCTTTTATACGTATATCAGTTCAATGCATTACATGATGGAAGCAGCGGCATTACATAATCTTGAATTTATAGTGTTAGATCGGCCAAACCCGAATATCGCTTACGTAGATGGGCCAATTTTAGAGCCTCAGTTTCGTTCCTTTGTAGGCATGCACCCGATCCCTGTTTTACACGGTATGACTGTGGGGGAATTAGCTAAAATGATCAAAGGCGAGCGCTGGATTGATAAGGCAGAGCAGCTTAAGCTGCGTATTATTCCTGTTGCTAATTATACCCGCAACACAGAATATAAAGTGCCAATAAAACCGAGTCCTAACTTACCTAATGCGCAAGCTATTAACTTGTATCCATCATTGTGCTTTTTTGAAGCAACCCCGATAACAATTGGTCGTGGCACTGACTTTGCCTTTCAGGTTATTGGTTATTCGCCAGTGGGGCTAGGGGAATTTAGTTTTACCCCGCGGGCAATTAAAGGCGCGTCTATGAACCCAAAATTTAAAGATGTTACCGTATTAGGGCAAGACTTACGTGCAAGTGCCATAACAGGTTTGGATTTAAATATATTTATTAATGCGTATACACAATTAACTCAAGCGAATCAGGTGTTTTTTGAACGACCAGATTTTATGGATAAACTCGCTGGCACAGATAAGCTGCGTTTAGCTATAAAAGCAGGTAAATCAGAGCAGCAAATAAAGCAAAGCTGGCAGGCAGGGCTTACTACTTTTATGCAAAAACGTGAACCGTATTTACTATATAAATACAACTCGCTTTATTAGCGATGAGAACGGTTAGATTAGTAAACAGTTAAGCACTAAAAAGGCCACTTGTGTGGCCTTTTTAGTGCTTAACTTGAATGTAGGTTAATTTAGTTATTTATTTCTAAATTCACCCACTACATCATTAGAGTGTTCAAGTAACTTTCTACCTTGACGGCTTGATTGAGTCAAAGCAATAAAGAGAATATCGATAACAAAATCTTGTGCTGTACGTGCAAGAATCGACGACAACCGTACTGACTCTTCTTCAGCAACAGAGTACAACCTCACATTCGCTTGATCGGCAACCGGGTTACTACCAAACTTAGTAACCGAGATCACATAACTGTCGTTTTTCTTAGCTTGCTTTACTACTTCGGCAATCTCTCTGGTTACGCCAGATTCACTTATCGCGATGACTAAATCACCTTTACCAAATGTAGATACGTAGGCTAGCTGTGCGTGGCCATCTGGTTCAGCTATTGCAGGCATACCTAGCTTTTGCAGTTTATAAGAGAAATCTTTAGCAACAAGTGCTGAACCACCTAAACCACATATAAGAATACGCTTAGCTGATTTTAATAAGCTAACAGCTTGTTCAATAGGCTGTGCTTCGTTTAGGTTTTTAGTTTCCGTTAAAACCGCTAATTTACTACTGAGTAGTTTTTCAGCTATTTGTTCTAACGAATCACTTAACGTAATTTTGCCGTGTAGTTTTGGCTCTGTTACTTCGTCATTGAGTGCATCGATTACAGCAAGTTTAAATGCAGGAAACCCTTTGTAACCGAGCTTTTGTGAAAACTTCACTACACTTGACTGACTTACTCCGACTACCTTTGCAAGTTCTACCGAAGATAGATTTCTAATGGCGTTAGCAGAGTTTAATGTGAAGTCTGCTAGTTTGGCTTCGCTGCTCGATAGAGACTGACGTAAGGCTTTAATTTTAACAAATGTAGACATGTTACTCGCTTATTTATGTATTTGGCGTATTTATAGCATTAATCGAAATAACTTTGTACTTATTTTGGGTTCAAATGTAACTATTTAAATTTTATTATTGCTCTATTTGGTATTGTTTAAATTATTTATTTTGCACTTGATTGTTATATCGTTGGAATATTCTAGTTCACGCTGGGTTGTTTGCAATAATAAAACAGTATTGTCGCTGGCATTCACGAWTACAACTACTTTCAGATATTTAATAACAGCACATATTTATGTAATAAAAATTATTGGTAATTTTGGTTTGGTGCCTAATGCGAATAAAAAACTCTTGCTGCAACGTACCCGACTAGTAACCCCAAGACCCAGATTAAATAGTTGATCAGCGACTCATTTCAAGCTTGTATATTAGCAAATAACTCAACCAAAATTAAGGTTAAGTTATTTGCCTTAATGACATTCATTTAGACCCATTTCTATTTAAGCATCAGGTTAATAAATTAGTAGTTAGTAGCCAGTCAAAAAAGCGACTTTTAAAAGCACTTTGGGGAGGCGTTTTGTTACATATTTTTCTAGCAGCATGTACCTAATACCAATCTTCATAAATATTTGAACAATTTAATGAATTAAATCACTCTATAACGTCGTTAAAATTTTTTCATTTAGAACAACTAGATATAAAAATTATTGCCTAGGGCTCGCTGCCCAAAGGGTTCTTCCTAGGGGCGATTGACTCTTTGTTGCTCGGTTTTTACTTAGCCCACTAGGCTACAAATCTCGCGCCGCGATTAAATCGCCCCTAGATTGAACAAATTTCAATCCACAAAGGTCAACACGCCCTAGTTTATAGCGCAATTTTCTGTCATTAAATAAACCTCATATCTAAGCGGATTGGTATAAGTCGCATCAGGTATGCATTTCAGTTGGAGTTAACAGCGATTTAGGTAGGTATTAATTGTAAAGTAACGCCTTAAAATTGCTCTCCAATAAGGTGTTGAGTTAAATGCTTTAGGTTGTTTGGTTATAAATATCTTTAAGTATAGGTGTGGGTTTTGCTGACGCGTTCGTTTTTATCAGTAGGATGGATCAATTAGAATTTAATTATGTCGAGTATTACTCAAGTAAACTACCCACGTATGTCTGAGCTTAAACGTACCACAGCAGAGGTACACGATAATTTAGATAATAAAATTATGGCTCAATCACCTTTTGCGTCAAAAGAAAATTATGGCGATTTTTTACGCTTTCAATATTTGTTGTTAAAACATGTAGAGCCAATTTATCAAAGTGAACAGTTAATTGTATTTTTTAGTGATTTAGCACAGCGAAATCGCTGTACTGATATTGTACTTGATTTACATGATATAGGTATGAAAACACACAATTTAGAACAGCAAATAGATATTAATAGTTTGACGATAGCGCAGGCTGTCGGTTGGCTCTATGTGATTGAAGGCTCAAAGCTCGGAGCCGCAATGTTAGCTAAAGAGGTAACACAGTTAGATCTAAATGCTGAATTTGGTGCGCGTTTCTTAGCAGGTCCTGGGAATGGGCGTGGAAGCCAGTGGCGAGGGTTTATGCAAGCTGTAGAAGCTCTTAATTTAACAAATGATGAAGAGCAGCAGCTTTATCAAGGTGCAAAGCAAGCTTTTGCTACCGCACATCAGTTACTTGATGTTGTTTATCAGTAACGTATATAAGTGTTAAACTCAGTGTTAAGGCAAGCGTTGCCAATTAAAAAAATTATATATTTTATAGCTGGCTGCATTAGTGTCGCCTTGGCTGTAATTGGTATGTTGTTGCCAGTAATGCCTACGACAGTTTTTTTAATTATTGCGCTTGCTTGCTTTACTCGCTCAAATAAAAAATTAGCCAATTGGTTGCTTACACATCCGAAATTTGGAAACGTTTTAAGTAATTGGCAGGTGAGCCGAGTTGTACCTAAAAAAGCCAAGTACTTTGCGCTTATTAGCATACTAATTAGTTTTTTTATTATTACACTCACAAGTCAGTCTGTTTGGCTTCCTGTATTTTGCTTTTTGATTTTTGCACTTGTTATTAATTACCTTTTCTCTAAACCGAGCGAGCTCTATGAGTTACGTCAAAATAAAAAATATAAAATACTTCAAGGAGTGTTATTAGCCGTATTATTTCACTTTATATTTGCTTGGATTATATTTTTTAACACAAGTACAAATATTGAGCCAGTGCAACATAAGCAAACCCCTAAAGTGATAGATATTACATTTGTAGAAGCGGCAGCACCAAAGCCTGAATTAGTTGAAAGTAAAAAGGTTGCTAAACAGGCTACTCAAGCGCAAGAGGCTGTTAAGAAAAAGTTGCCTCCCCCAAAGGCGAAAGAGCAACTACAAGTTCTAGCAAAAAAACAACCTGATAAACAAGATGTTATTATAGAGCCTGTGGTGAAGCCTCCTACAAAAGAACACGTTACTAAAACTAAACTAGACTCAGATCCAAAAAATACAAAATTTGAAGAAATATCACAAGATTCAGCAGTTGCCGCGATGGTTGAGCAGCAATACAGCTTATCTCAGCAACAGGTTGCAACAGGAAAGAAAAGCTGGAGAGCTAGTTTACTTGGCCATTTAATGGCTTATAGGAAGTACCCAACGTCAGCTATTATGAAAAAACAAGAAGGGGTCGTGTATTTAAAGGTGTTATTAGCGCGAGATGGGGGATTAATGCAGCTAGACATAGTAAAGGGATCGGGGATTAATCGGCTCGATATTGCAGCAATTGAAACAATCCGTGGCGCAGAGCCATTTCCAAAAGTGCCTGACGAATTAGAAGCACCTCATGAATTATTATTGCCTGTTGAGTTTTATTTACGCAATAAATGATAATAATTACTGTTTGTATTCGATTTTTATTTAGGTACAATATCAGTCACTTTACAATGTAGTAGATACCATGCCTTTTACAGATTATAGCCAAGTCGTGAAGATAATGTCACGGCGTACCGGTTGTCGAGATAAAGCTCAAAGCTTGATCCAAGAAGCGATCGCTCGTTTACTGAAACAAGGAAAAAGGCAATCTAGTAATCCCGAAAAACAGGTTAATAGAGCGCTGATATTGAAAACAGCTAATAATTTATTTGTTGATTTATATCGTCGTGAAAAGATCTGCCAATTCACGCCTTTGCCGGACGAAGAAAGCTCTATCTATGAGTTACCTCATTTAGATCCTGAAACGACTTTAATTGCTCAGCAAGAACTTGCACAATTAGAAAAGTGTATAGCCAGCTTACCTGAAAAGTGCCGTGAAGCATTTATCTTGTATAAGTTTAAGTGCTTGAGTCAAACACAAATCGCTGAACATATGCAGATATCGCAAAGTATGGTCGAAAAGCATTTACTTAAAGCCATGAGCCGTTGTAGAGAGATATTATTAAAAGAATGATGAATAATTCTAATAAAAATCAGCAAGTATTTGAGCAAGCAACGTTGTGGTTGTTAAGGCTTAAAGACGAACCAAGTGAACAGCAAATACATAATTGGCAAAAGTGGCTGAAAATTTGCCCACAAAACGCAGAGGCATTTGAAGAAAGTGTATTGTTGGACGCAAAGTTGGGGAATTTATCGCAGCAAAGTATGGAGCGATTACTTGCATTATTACCAAAAAGTAATATCAAAAAAGTTAGCTTTATTAGACCTTTAGTCGCATTGGCTGCTTCACTTGCAGTTATTGCAGTTAGCTTTTTCCAGTTTAACGCGAGTAGACCGACGATATATTTAACACAAATAGGCGAAACAGCTTCTTTTATTTTAAGTGATGGTAGCCAGATTCTGTTAGATAGTGATACCGAATTAAATGTAGAATATAGCGATAATACTCGCCGTATAGAGTTACTTAAAGGGCAGGTAATCTTTGATGTTACTCCTGAAAAACAGCGTCCTTTTATTGTTGTTGTCGAAGAAATTGATATCAAAGTACTTGGTACACAATTTAATGTTAATCGCCTTAAAGATCAAGTCGTTGTTGCTGTAAAAAAAGGTAAAGTAAAAGTAACAGATCCAACTGTTGGTGATGTGTTTTTGACAGCTAATCAAGGGTATAACAGCATCAATGATAGGCAGTTTAACCTCACTGAAACTCAGTTTGCTATATGGCAACAGGGGCGCATTCAATTTTCGAATACCCCTTTGAACTTTGCTGTTGAGCAGCTTAATCGTTATCAAGATAAGCCATTTAAACTCAAACAAACAAGTCTAAATCAGCTCTCTCTTAGTGGGACATACCAATTAAATGATATAGACAATACCGCGAAGCTACTCCCTAAAGTGCTTCCTGTAGATGTTATTGATAATGGTTATTTTTGGCTGATTCAGCAAAGGTGAAAAATGAATACTTAGGGATATTTTATACATTTTTTGATAGCGAAGGCCTCAGTTTGTTTTTAAAGGTAAAAAAATAAGAGTTTAGAGGTGAGAGATAATTATTCTCATTCGTTTTATAAAGTAGTAGTCATTAACATGAGTTTATAAAATGAAAAAAATGCAGTTATCTTCTCTCGCGCTCGCAATAGGCTTAAGCACCGTTGGTGTTGAAGCTTATGCCAGTAGTGACATATTAATGCTTGATATTAAACCTCAGCCACTAGAAACCACTTTGAATCTGATTGCCACACAGGCAAATATGACCTTAGTATTTGATCCTAAATTAGTTGACTCATTGACAGCCCCTCAGTTGCAAGGTCCTGCCACGGTTCGTGATGTTTTAATGCAAGTTTTAAATAATACAGGTATTGAAGCGACAATTGACGGTAATACAATCATTTTAAAAAAGCTAAGTAACTCGCAATCAGCGACAGAGTTATCAGCTTTATCTGTTGTGGGTAGTTATATCGCACCAGGCATGTTTGATGAAGCAAGTGTGGAATCGCAGGATTTACCTTACTTGAAAACAAGTTCAAATGTGCAGCTCAATAGTGGCTATATAGAGCAGTTTCGCGGTACATCCGCAGGAGATATGCTTAAAGGTATTCCCGGTGTCGAAGTTGGTGAAGCACGCAATGGAGGAGCGATAGATGTCAATATACGTGGTGTGCAAGGTCAAAATCGTGTGCCCGTGGTTGTTGATGGCAGTATTCAAAGTACCACAGTTTATCGTGGTTATGCTGGGATAGCTGATCGTTCATATATAGATCCAGATCTAATTAGTACTGTTTCGATAGATAAAGGCCCAACAAATAGTGCTCAAGGTATGGGGGCAGTGGGTGGTGTTGTCGTGATGGAGACATTGAAGAGCGATGATATATTACGAAATGGACAGCAGCATGGCGTTCGTATCAAAGGAGGTATGCAAAGTAATAGCATTGATGCACAAAGCGACTTTGATGCGACCCCCCGTAATGATGCTCCTGATTTGGTAACTAGTGATGGTGAGTTCATTAATATTGCTTATGCTACTGCACAAGAGGGATTTGATTTAGTTGTCGCAGCCTCACACCGTGATATTGGTAATTATTTTGCAGGTAATGACGGCCGGGAACGATACTTCTACGATGAAGAGGTGAGTGATTGGAAGCAAATCGATGGTGAATGGGTTGAAAAAAAGCGCATTGTTATAAATGAGGGGATCGCTCGCTTTTATAAATCAGGGGAAGAGGTTCTCAATACTTCGAATAAGAACACCTCAGTTTTAGTTAAACCAACTTTTCATATTAATGACGACTCATCACTGGAGCTCAGTTACCGAAAATACAAAGCTGTTTATGGTGAAATTATGGCCTCACAAATTTTTCGTAATACAGGTGACACGTTAAAACAGTGGAAATCTTCTGAGCAAGATATAGATACATATAGCGCTCGTTATAAATATACTTCTCCAGATAATCCATTGCTTAAAAATTTAAAAGTGAATCTTTGGCATACAAGTACTGATTCTAAAGCGTATAACGGATCAGTCTTTAGCAACCCAAGAGAGGGAAATGAAAGGCCACCAACACATGATTGTGAATCATGTGTAGATGTATTGTATTTAGCAAAAACGGAATCGCTCAGAACAGGGTTTGATATTAGTAATCAAAGCATACTTCAAGGTACAGATTATGGCGTAATTAGTTTTGACTACGGCTATAGCTTTCAAAAAGAATCAATAGGACCAGGATCTGATGTTCAATACTCTCAAGAAGATATCGATACAAATCGCTTTCATCGTGATGGTGATAGATATGAGAGCAGCGTGTTTTTGCAAACTAAATGGTCGCCTGTTGATTGGTTAAGTTTTGAAGCTGGTGGTCGCTATAGCTGGTTTAGAGTACAAGAAAATAATGATTATAGAGAAGAAGATGTACGCAGATTTAAAGAAATATTTCTACTGAAACAATCGGATGAGACCCTTGAACGAATTGGACATGTTCGTTGGCTTCCTGATGAAAATGGTGATTATACTGATGCCAATGATCCGCGTGTAACTGGAGTAGGCACTGTTAATCTAGGTGAGCTAGGCAGTGTTGATATCTCTGAAGTTGATTACAATCTTGCTTTTCTTGGTTTTGAGACGCAAGAAAGCTTAGGCACGTACACTGTATACCCTGGAGCATCACGAAAGCAGAATGGCTTTGCGCCAAATTTCGCGGTAAATATGCAACTAAGTGAAAGTTGGTTGGCGTACGCACGTTATAGCGAAGCGTTAAGAATGCCAAGTATAATGGAATCAACGAGAGGCTGGTCAGTATCAAGGAATATTCTTGACATAAGACCTGAACATGCAAAAAATAAAGAGATCGGTTTTTCTTTCATTAGCGATGATTTATTCACAGGCTTAACAATGCGAGCCAAGGTGGCTTATTTTGATAATAAAATTGAAGACTACATCACTCGCCACACAATTTCAGATGATAACCTAAGCGCAACTGATATTGGTTTAGCAATGGGAAACACTGATAGCTTTAATACAAAAGGGTTTGAGTTCCAAAGCCGTTTTGAAGTGGGTGGATTTTATGCTGATCTAAGCGCTACATATTATACTGAGGCGGAATTATGTGACGCGGAAGTCGCACAAACATTTCGTGATAATCCATATGCGAATAGACAAGGAGACATCCCGGATTGTTCAAAAACGGGTTTTTCAGGCATGTATGTTGCCAACCATATACCACCACAAAAATCAGTTGCAGCAATTTTGGGCGTAAAGTTTCTTGATGATAGCTTAGATATAGGTACGCGTATTACTTATACGGGTAAGCCTGATACTGATTATGACAGTAAGTTAAGTTGGCAAAATTATCATGGTTCAGCGCCGCATGTACCAACCGTGGCTTACACTTTAATTGATGCTTATATCAATTATAAAATCACAGATAATATGGACGTTAACTTTAATATTGCTAACTTAACAAATGAGTTTTACCTCGATGCTTTAGCATTAAGCTTAATAGCTGGGCCAGGGCGAACATCACAATTAACCTTTACGGCACGTTTTTAAATCAAAGTAATCAATAAAATCACTCAGGCGAGTGAAAGCTGAGTGATTTTATATGTAGTAGTTAAAAATTAACTTAGGAAGTGTAATGGAAAATCCATATGGGATCGCGTCGTTATGGCAGCAAAGTGATGCGGTTATTAAGTTTGTTGGCTTTGCATTGTTGGCTATGTCCTTAGCGTCTTGGGCGGTTATTTTTACGCGCTTAATTAGCTTACTAAAATTAAGAAAGGCTAAATATTTAATCGCAGAGTTTTGGCAGCAACAAGATATAAATAAGGGAATCGATTTATTGGCTCCACAGCCACCATTCCAAAAATTAGTATCGCAAGGTCTACAGGCCAAAGCTCACCATCAAAACCATCAAGCACAGTTGCAAGGTCAAGTCCCTCTTTCTGATTGGCTAACAACAGCGCTTAAAAATAATATTGATGATACACGAGAGTCACTATCGGGTGGGTTGGCAATATTAGCATCTGTAGGCTCGACTTCACCCTTTATCGGCTTGTTTGGTACTGTGTGGGGAATTTATCATGCTTTAATTGGAATCGGTTTATCAGGTTCGGCCAGTATAGACAAAGTCGCAGGGCCGGTCGGTGAGGCGTTAGTTATGACGGCGTTTGGCCTAGCTGTTGCGATCCCTGCTGTACTTGGATATAACGCAATTAGCCGTGCAAATAAGGCTATAACAATACAAATGAATCGTTTTGCTTCGCAGCTACATGCTTATTATTTAACAGGTTCAGTACAATCGAAGGTAGGCTAGAAAATGTCATTTAATGTTGATAGTGATGATGAAGACGTTATGAATGAAATTAATATGACGCCATTGGTGGATGTTATGCTCGTTCTGTTAATTATTTTTATTATTACAGTACCGGTGATTAACCAATCGATAGAGCTTGATTTACCTGTTGCAAAAAGCGAAAAGCTGGAAGTTAAGCCAAAGGCTATTGTGTTATCTGTTAACAGTGAAGGCGATTATTTTTGGGCTGAACAAGCGATAAGTAAAAAAGAGCTTGTTGAACGTTTACTCATTGCTGCCCAAGAAACAATGCAACCTATTGTGCATATCCGAGGGGATAAAACGACTCAATATAAGAATGTAGTATTTTTAATGGAACAGGTGCAGCAAGCTGGTATTAACAGCATGGCTTTTATTACTGAAGAAAAAAAACCTTAACCCTAAAACCTCGAATTACACTCTGGGTTATCTTCTTAACTTTCAATTGTGAGTCACTAATCTTGTAATAAAAATACGGCGTGGATTTTCGCGCCTATAAGTATTTTCTTATTAAAATAAATCGCTTTTAAACTAACTCTTTGGGCGTTTCACAGGCGTTGACTCTCACTGTTGTTACTTATTAAGCGCGCCTGTCATTGTTGCAAAATAACGCCTAGATATAACAACCTGGAAAATGCTAAATTCTGCACCTTACTGTGGTCATGTTTTTACCTCGTCTTTTTACAGGCTGTTTGCTTACCGTTTTACTGCTCTTAATATCTACCTTTTTGATATTGCACCCCAGAAGCTAATTCATTAAAGGGCCGGCGAGTGTTTTTAGTGGCGGCTCTCTACTCAACTTGAATTTGTACGCAGCCATGCCTTTGTTGTTAAAAAGAGTATTAACACTAAAAGTATATGTTATTGCTATTGTTTATTTTATATGGAATATTTTATTTTACTATGGTTTGAGCTGTGTTACTGTTTAAAGGGAAAAACGTTCAAATAGATAAGCGTTAGGGGTACAGCTAGTTTCTGCTGTGGCGCTTTATAAAGGACGTACCACATATTACTAAATAATAAATAGCAGGCTCAGTGGGAGAAACAACAGTGAAACTTAATAAAATAGCAATATGCCTTGCAATAGCAGGTTGTGCTTCAGCAAATGCAGCACAAGATGAGCAAGACGAAAAGAAAATTGAGCGTATTGAAGTCACAGGCTCAAGTATCAAGCGCACATCCCTTGAAGGTGATCTACCAATTACAATCATTAGCCGCAGTGATATTGATGCTGCAGGTATTAGCTCGGCAGAACAACTCATGTTGCAGCTAAATATTGGTTCTAATTCAAATGATGGTTTAGGGAGTAATACAGGGATTGTGAGCGGTGAAGAACGCGGTAATAATGGCGCATCAAGTGCTAACCTTCGACAGCAAGGTGCGGGTTCAACGCTGGTATTATTAAATGGTCGACGAATTGCAAGTCATGGTTTAAAGGGGGCATCTGTTGATTTAAACTCAATCCCGTTTGCTGCAATTGAACGTGTTGAAGTGCTGCGTGATGGGGCATCTGCGGTGTATGGTACTGATGCTGTTGGTGGGGTCATTAACTTTATCTTGAAAAAAGATTACCAAGGCGTGCAATTAAACGCATTTACTGACATTACACAAGCAGGTGGCGGTAATATTAATCGCTTTAGTATACTTGCCGGTACTGGCGATTTAAACAGCGATGGCTACAATGTCATGGGTTCAGTATCGTATAAAAAAGTCGATATATTACGCGGCTCTGACCGTGATTTTACAAACACTTTCCAACCAAATCGAGGTTTATCGCCAGATACGCGTGGTGGTCCTTTTGCGTCAATCAATAACCGTGGTAACGGCGATGATCCAACCAATGGAAATTATAACTTAATTGGTACAGGGCTTATTGACCCCAATAACCTTGATGCACAAGGTAATCCATACGCTAATAATGTGCTTAATGTATTAGCACTTCCTGGACAGCCTGGGTGTGAATCAATTGAAGGCATGGGCGTTGATACTGGCGCACTGTGGAATCGCGAAAATGAAACACACAGTTGCGCATGGGATTACCCAAGAGCTGCGGTTTTACAACAACCAGTTGACAGCATTGATTTTGTATCGCGTGCTACGTTTAAATTAGATGAAGACACCGAGCTATTTGCCGAAGTTATTGGCTCAGAAGTGACTTCTAAAAAGATTTTTGAACCTAACCAAATTACGCCGTGGTCAATTGGTTCAGCAGGGTATTACCCAAGCACAGGTTCATCGTATAATTATATAGTTGATGCATTATCTGACTATTATGGCGCGGATCAGTTAAATATTGGTGCACCTATTGCCTATCGCTGGCGCTGTATGGATTGTGGTAACCGTGAAATCGAAACAACGACCACGTCTTATAAAGTACAGTTGGGCATGGAAGGCATTATTGGCGACTGGGATTACAAAGCCGGTATTTCACGTTCATCAAACGAGGCTGAATCAGAGCTCGGTGGTGGCTATCACTATACTGAGCTACTTGCGCAGGCAATTGGTAGCGGTGCTGTTAACCCCTTTTTGTTAGCGGGAGAAACACAAACTCAAGCGGGTATGGATGCAATTGAAGCAGCATCAGCGCGTGGCGTAACCTTATATGGCGGCGAAACAACCCTTACACAAATTGATGCGTCGATCTCAGGTGATACAGGTTTTGAGCTTGGTCTTGGCGGCGACACGATTATGGTGGCAACAGGTATTGATTTACGCCGTGAGGGCTATAAGTTTAATGGGGATCGTCGTGAATCAGAAAATAGACCGGCCATCTATGGGGCGCCATTTGATAATGGTAACGAACTTGATGATGTTCACCGTGATATAAAAGCGGTATTTGTTGAAGCGCTTATTCCTGTAGTTGATAGTTTAGAGATTAACTTAGCTGCACGTTATGACCATTACTCAGGCTTTGGCGGCACAACTAACCCTAAAATTGGTGTTAAGTATCAACCCATGGAAGAGTTGTTATTTCGTGGTGCATACAGCACAGGGTTTAGAGCGCCTTCGTTTAATCAGCTATTTAATGGCGTATCAGAGCAGCCGTACACAGGCTCCGATTTAGCTGATCCTGCTTCGTGCGCAAATGGCATCGTTGATGTGTCAAACCCTAGTTGCCAACCTATCACCCCTGCGTTAGTTTATGGCGGCAAAGAAGACTTAGGGCCTGAAGAGTCAAAACAATCGAGCTTTGGTTTCGTATGGGCACCAAGCAGCGAATTTAGCTTTAACCTTGATTGGTGGGAAATAATCACAGAGGGCACAATACAAACGCCAAACTTTCGTGATTTACTCGAAAATTACGAGACATTTAGCGGTAACTTCTTACGCGATGCACAAGGTAACTTAACAGGTATTGATATGCGCTATATTAATGCCGGTGAGCGTAATACCAGTGGTGTTGAAGTGGGTATGCAGGTCAATGGTCAGTTAGGTGCAGGCTTATGGGATATTAACTTCAATGGTAGTTATTTAATTGAAGATAAGAAAAAACTTCTTGATAGCATTGCATTTGGCGATAACTTAGTTGGCACTCATTCTCGTGGAAATATTCCACTTCGTTGGAAGCATACCATCGCCTTTAACTATACGCAGGGTGATTGGCGTCATAATGTGACACAAATTTACCGTGATAGTTATGCAGATGAAGTGCCAGCAGGCGTGCAATCGGGTGCAATTAGTATCGGTGAAATCGAAAACTATAACCCAACGGTATCAAGTTATTTAATTTATAACTACAGCGTAGCGTATACCGGGTTTGATAATGTAGGTATTACGTTTGGTATTAAAAACCTGTTTGACCGTGATCCACCGTTTACAGCTCATCAAAACGATTACTCACCAGGTGCTGCGTTTGATCCTCGTGTAGCGAGCGCGCGTGGTCGAGCATATACGCTTAATGCAGAATATCGCTTTTAATTGAGTGTATATAAGGCCAAAGTGTAATTAGGGAGACTGGCTTAGCGTTGGCTGAGTCAGTCATTTTGTAGGAGTATTAAATGCACAATATTAAGCAAGTGGTTATTGCTGGTGGCGGATCTGCGGGATGGATGACCGCAGCAGCGCTGAGTAAACTACTTGGCGAGCATGTAAATATAACCTTGGTAGAATCAGCGCAAATAGGCACTGTTTCGGTCGGGGAGGCCACGATCCCGCAAATTCGTCAGTTTAATCAACTAATTGGTATTGATGAAAATGAATTTTTAAGTGCCACTTCAGGTACCTTTAAGCTAGGAATCGAATTTATTGATTGGGGACAAATAGGGCAGCAATACATGCACCCATTTGGGCCATATGGGGTTAACTTAAATGGCATTGCATTTCATCATTACTGGTTAAAAAGTGTAAAAAACACCAACCCAGCCCCAATATTAGATTATTGCCTCGAAGGGCATGCCGCTAAATTAAACCGCTTTGACCGTATCGTAGGGCAAACAACCAAAGGGCATAGCACCCTTAACTATGCATTTCATTTTGACGCTGTTAAATATGCCGAGTTTTTATCAACGCTGGCTATTAAACAAGGCGTTAAACATATCCAAGGCACTATTTCACAGGTAACCATTGAGCCAAGTAACGGCCATATTAAAGATCTTATTCTTGATGATGGTCAGGTGATCAGTGGCGAATTATTTATTGATTGCACCGGTTTTAAAGGGCGCTTGATCAACCAAGCTTTGCATGTTGGTTTTGAGTCATGGCAGCATTGGTTACCATGTGATAGCGCGATTGCGATTGCCAGCGAATCACTCCCAGAGTTAAAGCCTTACACCCAAGCCACCGCTCATAAAGCAGGGTGGCAATGGCAAATACCGTTACAGCATCGTGTTGGTAATGGGCGTGTATTTGCAAGCGGATTTACTAGTGCAGAACAACAAATCGCGCAGTTAGCCGCGCAGTTACCTTCCAAGGCGGTGACTGAGCCACGCCAATTAAATTGGCAAAATGGTCGTCGTTTAAAAGCATGGCAAAAGAACTGTGTGGCCATAGGGCTATCTGCTGGCTTTTTGGAGCCGCTAGAGTCAACAGGGCTACAGTTTATTCAGTCGGCCATTTTACGGCTGATCAGTTTATTTCCTAGTTGTGCAATGGCGAAGGTGGATGCGGATACCTACAATAGATACACTGAACAAGAAATTACCGCTGTTCGTGACTTTATTATCTGCCATTACAAGGTAACAAAGCGCAGCGACAGTGAATTTTGGCGTTATTGCCAACACATGGATGTACCGAATACGGTAAGTGAGCGACTTGCTTTGTTTGCACAAAATGGCCGACTTTTCAGAGAAAACAATGAGCTATTTAATGAGCTTAGCTGGTTTTCAGTATTACATGGTCAAGGTATTGAGCCACAAGGTTATCATCCGCTGGTGAATAGTTTGAGCGATGCAGCTTGTGAGCAATATATGCAACAAATAAAAACCATGATCGGGCAAACCGCGCGCTCACTTCCTATGCACAGTGAGTATGTTGCTCGCCATTGCCGGTATTCTAAAAGTTAGGGTTTAAAAAGCATGATGACGTTTTTATTTTATTTAAAAAAACTGGGGATTTTTGCCAGTGCAGCCTTTTTAGTTAGCTGTGCTTCAACGCCTTATGAATTTACTCAGTCAGCTAATTATAGCCATCGCGTTAAATTTTTAGTGATGCATTACACCGCTATCAATTATGAAAAATCAATGCAGGTACTTGTCGAAGATGGCGGATTGAGTGCACATTATTTAGTGCCTGAGTCAAACGATCCGAGCTACCCAGATGACGAACTTAAAATTACGCAGTTAGTCGATGAGCATGACAGAGCATGGCATGCAGGGCGTAGTTACTGGCAAGGCAGAGAGGACTTAAACGACCAATCGATTGGTATTGAAATAGTTAACATACCAACGTGTCATTCCCCAGAACTAGAAGAGCATGAATTAGATACACAATTGCAAAATGATGCCTCAAAGCTGTGTATTTACCCAGATTATGATGCTAAACAAATGGCGTTATTAATCGAGTTAAGTCAGGGGATTTTAGCGCGCCACCCTGATATTGGACCAACGCAAGTTGTTGGGCATTCAGATATAGCGCCCAGTCGTAAAAATGATCCTGGTCCACGTTTTCCGTGGTATCAACTCTATCAAGCAGGGGTTGGCGCTTGGTATGACAACCACACGGTAGATAAATATTGGCAGCAATTTAGTGTCGTTAAACCCTCTATAGGTTTAATGCAAAGCGCTTTACGTGGCTACGGTTATGATGTGCAAGCGACGAATCAACTTGATCCGCAAACACTCGATACTTTAAGTGCTTTTCAAATGCATTTTTTACCATGGCACGTTAGTGGTAACGCCGATGCACGCAGTGGCGCAGTACTGTTTGCATTAATGGAAAAATACTTTCCTAAAAAAGCAACCAAATTAATGGCGCAGTATAATCAAGAGCAAACCACAGTTGAGCCGCAGCCAAAACAATTAGCCAATGCACAAGTGGTTGCGTTAATTCCCGAACGAGACCCAAGCACACGTTTATTAGTCAATAATCGTGGTACGTTTAAAGCCTACAAAGGCCGTGGCCAGCTAGTGATTGAAAACAACACCGCCACCAGTGCCGATATTTATATCAATGGCGAAAAAATCAATATAGCCAGCCCGCTTCAAGCAAATAAACAATACGCATACAGTTTAAGTAAACGCACGCGTAACGGCATTAACACGTATAAAGTGGGCAATGTATTGCCCGAAGGCGCAAGTTTAACCTTACGCTTTGCCTACCCACAGCTGAAAAAAAGCGCCAATAATACATACAATTTTAGTGCTGTAGATAAACTTATTAATGATGATATTGCAGCGGGATTTCCAGGGGCAGTGTTAGGCGTAATAAAAGATGGAAAATTAATAAAACTAAGTAGTTATGGAGATGCAAAAAAATACCAACGTAATGGTACTGCAATGAAATCGCCGCAAAAAATGCAAACAGACACCTTATTTGATATTGCGTCAAACTCAAAAATGTTTGCTACTAACTTTGCGCTTATGAAACTTGTAAGTGAAGGCAAGCTTGATGTAAATAAGCCGCTTTTTTACTACTTACCAGAGTTTAGAGGGCGCGGGCGAGAGCAACGCTTAGTAAAAGATTTACTCACCCACAGTGCGGGGTATCCTGCGGTGGTGGACTTTCATCGAAAAGACAATAAATTTGGTGAGCGATTTTTCTCGCAAAATAGCTTGCGGACTAAAAATTTACTGTTAACAGGCGTGCCGTTTATAGCAGGGCGCAATGTTAAGCACTTGTACTCAGATATAGACTACATGCTGTTAGGCGTGCTGATTGAACGCATTACGCAACAAGCGCTGGATCATTATGTTGAGGGGCAAATCTACCAGCCGCTAGGCTTGCAACACACATTGTTTAACCCGTTACAAAAAGGGGTTAGTAAACACACTATTGCTGCAACGGAGCTTGCAGGAAACAGCCGTGGTGGCCGAATTAGTTTTGATAATATACGCACCGACGTACTGCAAGGGCAAGTACACGACGAAAAAGCATTCTATGCACTTGGTGGCGTAGCAGGGCATGCAGGCTTATTTAGTACCGTAGAAGATCTTGGTGTGCTTTCGCAGTTGCTATTAAATCGCGGCGGTTATGGCGATAAACAAATATTTACCCCGCAAGTGCTCGATCAGTTTATAGCGCCGCAAGCGAGTAATGAAACTTATGGGCTAGGCTGGCGAAGAGCTGGTGAACACGCCCAAAAGTGGCATTTTGGTCCTTACGCAAGTCCACAAGCGTACGGCCATACTGGCTGGACAGGCACAGTAACCGTTATTGATCCTGCGTATGACTTAGCCATTATTTTACTCACTAATGCACGTCATTCGCCTATCAAGGGCAATGACACCCATTATGAATTTGTTGGTAAAAAGTTTGAGACCGGAAAATATGGCTCAGTAATCTCACTGGTTTATGAGGCTTTGCTTAATCATTAATGTAATCACTCATTAAAGCCACTAACTTAAATCACTAGTCGAATTAAGTTGAGTTTATTGTGCAACTGATTAAGCTAGTGGGCTTGTTTATAAATAATTATAACAGCGGCGCAGTCGCTACTAAAAAGGTTATTGTATGTCTTGGTATTCAATTTTACCGCCGTTGATAGCGATTTTGATCGTGTTTTGGCGCAAAGAAGTGATTATGGCACTGTTAGTTGCTGTTGCTTCTTCAGAGTTTTTACTCGCCCTACAAGGCGATGGAAATACGCTTTTTAACACATTTATAAATACCATAGAGCGTATTGTGGCGGTGGCTAGTTCACCGGGGAATAGCCGTATTTTGATTTTTAGTATTTTAATAGGCGCATTGCTTGCATACATTCGTGAATCTGGTGGTGTGGCAGCAACCGTTAATGTATTGATGAACAAAGGCGTCGCAAAAAGTAAACGCCAAGTTGGTTACTTAACGATGTTCTCAGGCGTAGCCGTGTTTATAGAATCTAACTTAAGTGTATTAACCTCGGGTATTTTATCTCGTGGCTTATTTGATAAGTTTAAAATGAGCCGAGCACGTCTTGCTTACATTATCGACAGTACCAGTGCACCGGTGTGTATTTTAATTTTGCTTAATGGTTGGGGCGCTTATGTACTTGGCTTGTTAGGTAATTATGAATTACCAGAGTCGGCGGTGTCGGTGTTATGGGGCAGTATTGGCTATAACTTTTACGCTATTATTACTTTATTATTAGTTTTTTATACCATCACCTTTGATAAAGTGCATGGCCCATTAAAAAAAGCAGAAGAGCAATTAGAGCACCAAAAAGCAGATGTACAAGAAGAGGTAAAAGGCACCAAAGCACGCTATATGCTAGTGCCACTTATTACACTGATTGGCAGCATGGTCGGCTTTATGTACTGGACCGGTAATGGCGATATTGCCAGCGGCAGTGGCTCTAAATCTGTACTGTATGCAACTATTTTAGCGTGTGTTGTCGCGTACTTTTTAATGATCAGTTCACGTCAATTTACTCATCATAAGCTGGTGGATATCGGCTTTAAAGGCATGGGTGAATTACTCCCGTTGGTGGCTATCGTGTTGTTATCGCTTACACTTGGCGCAAGCTTAAAAGATTTAGGCACCGGCGTATTTGTAGCGGGACTGGTGGGCGATTACTTACCTATATACTTAGTTGTTCCGGTGCTGTTTTTAACTGGCGCGGTGATCTCATTCACGACTGGAACATCGTGGGGCACGTTCGCAATTTTAATTCCAATTGGCGTACCGCTCATTCAAGCGTTAGGTTTACCGCCTTCATTAGTGATTGCGGCAATCTTAGGTGGCGGTGTATTTGGGGATCATTGCTCGCCCATATCTGACACCAGCGCGGTATCGGCCATTGCCTCCGGTTGTGATTTACTCACCCACGTTAAAACGCAAATGCCTTACGCACTTTTTGGCGGCGCACTCACGTTTATAGCGTACTTAGTTACGAGCATTATTGTGCTGTAAATTTACAATAATTAAATTAGTGAGAACAAAAGCCTGCAAATTTGTAGGCTTTTTTGTTGCGCAGGCGCTGCCGCTTCAGGATCCGTCGTAGGAGATGGGGCTTTAGCTACGAAATTGTTAACACCAATGATAGATTAGCCACCGTAGGCGCTGAGCTTGCTGGCAAATGTGATTGGTAGGTTAGTAGAGTACAACGAAACCCAGCGGGCTTGGTTTAAATTGTAGGTCGTCCTTTAGGGCGAAAAAGTGAATGTCACCACAGAGGGCAAAGAGGCGCTTCGCTGCACAGAGATTAAATATTGGTCGTAGGTGTTGGCTTTAGCCACGAATTTTTCACTTAAGCATCACTTGTCGGGATAAATCCGCGACCTACATTAATAACCTTATTCAAGGTTTTTCATGCTGGCGACGGCAGCTTTTAACAACAGCTAAATCGGGCTGCCGCTTCAGGATCCGCCGTAGGGGCTGGCTTTAGTCCGAAAAATTATCATATTATTCAGCCGCTAATGTTTTGCATAATCTAATTAGGGATAAATCCCTGCCTAAATTAAGGGCACATATTACTTTTTTGATAAAAAGTAAATACAGGTTGTAGCTTCGAATAATTCTGGCACGTAACGTTTTCAGGCTTAAAATCAGAAGCGACTCTTAGCTTAAATAATTAACTGTAATATCATGTAATAACCGCTTTTTTGTATCTTGTTTATATTTAGTGACGAATAAAATGACAAACCTTAGTTTTAATATCACGAAAATAAAGGAATAAGTTATGAAAACGCAAAAAGTTGTTGGCTATTGTAGTAACTGGATCACTCAAGAAAGTTTAAAGTCGCAGATAGAAGGTTATACTCACGTTATTTTTTCATTTTGGATATCACCTGAAGATGGGGTTTTAGGTGCAGCTGAAGCTGCCGCAAATGATCCAGAGCTTATACAATATGTTAAATCACTAGGGAAAAAGTGCATACTTGCAGCTGGTGGTGAAACTTATTACCCAAATGTGACTGATTCAGCACAGGCAAGAGAGTACGGCTTGGCACTTGCGAAATATGCATTAGAATACGGCTACGATGGCGTTGATTTTGATATCGAGAATATTACAGCCTCAGAAGCTTTAAATTGGCTGAGTGAGGCTACAGTGACAGCTGCAGAATATTCGAGTGAGCAAGGAGAAAAGTTAATTATTTCTCACGCACCACAAGGCCCATACTTTCCTGAATACAGCAAGTTAGAAGAGCTAACACATGGCTACATCGATTTTTATAATATCCAATATTACAATCAGGGAGCGTGGGAGTATCAAGCATATGAGTCATTTGAAATGTTATTTCCATTAAAATATCAGAATATAAGCAATCCGACTTCAATTGAAAGCATTGCATCTCAAGGTGTTCCGCCAGAAAAAATTGTACTTGGTAAACCTATTACTGAAAATGATCTAAGCTCTAGTGGTTTATCAACTCGTCGTCATTATTCGTCAGGCGCAAAGTGAAAACATTGCTTTTGGTGGGGTAATGGGATGGAAAATTGATAGCGATATCGATGGATTATGGGGCCGAACAATTGCGGCTACTCTAAATACAGCCTCTTAAAGGTAGCTTGCTGTAGTGGAATAAAAAATCAAAGAGCTTTGGTTTTATCAATTAGCGCACCCGATATAAGTTAGGTGCGCTATTTTTATTAAGTTGCATTTTGGTGACGGGGTTTTTCGAATTCCCACTGATTTTTAAACACTTGAATTCAAGTATTACGCGCTCTATTTTGGCACTACGCGGTATATACCCATGCCGTCAATTCCTAGGTATAAATCGCCGTTGGGGTGAGTTGCAATACTGCGCACTCTACCAGCGCCTTCAAACAACTTGCTATGACCGATAATATTGTTGCCATCGAGTTCAAGCATGACTAAGTGTGCAAATTTCATTGAACCAACCACGATATTGCCTTTCCACTGGGGGTATTTATCGCTACTAATAAATGCCATACCCGAAGGTGCGATAGACGGCACCCACACCCAGTCAGGTTTTTGCATCCCTTCGCGGGTGGTCTCATCGGTAATTTTACTGCCATTATAGTTGATACCGAAAGTAACTACTGGCCAACCGTAATTAGATCCTGGTTTGATAATATTGACTTCATCGCCGCCTTGCGGGCCATGTTCGTGGCTCCAAATCACACCCGTTTTTGGGTGCATCGCCATGCCTTGCGGATTCCGATGACCATACGAATAAATACTTTTGCGCGCGTTTTCGTCTTTTTGTGGTGTTAGGGCTGCCATCAAACAGTAGTTGCTGATCAATTAACGTCATGTCTTTTAAGCGTGCGCGCATTATAGAGGTGTTATAGCCTTCGTCATCTCCTTCATAGCCAGAGTAAGAAAAGTATATCCAGCCATTGTCTTTAAAGTTAGGATCAAGCTCCACATCAAGTAGTCCTCCTTGACGCTCAGCATGTACTTTAGGCACCCCTTTAATGGCTTTCTCTAGCAGTTTACCATCACGAATAAGCCTAAGATCACCAGCTCTGTTTGTGACTAACAAGTCTTGTTTGTTAAGCCACACCATGCCCCAAGGAATTTGCACGCCTTTGGCAACTAATTCAAGTTCATACTTATCGGCACTTGCGGCAACGGGAATAGGCTGCTCTGGCTGAGCGAAGGTATGTAACGAGGTAAAGCTTATAATAGAGGCAACTAAACTGGTGTAAATACACTTTTTCATGACAATTCCAATTTATGAACAACAATGACATTAGATTAGCGCGATACAAGCAAAATTGTTATTAACTTTCATTAAAGTGCGATTAGTTTCATAAAATGCAAGGTAAATGACTGGGTTGTCGCACTGGTGTTTTAGGTGATGGCTTTATCCGAAAGGTTTAACACCAATGATAGATTAACCACCGTAGGCGCTGAGCTTACTGACGCATGTGATTGGTAGGTTGGGCAGAGTGCAATGAAACCCAATGTTTTTTTAAATTGTAGGTCGCCCTTTAGGGCGAAAAAGTGCATTTCACCACAGAGGGAACAAAGGCGCTTCGCTGCACCGAGGCTTACATATTGGTTGTAGGAGTAGGCTTTAGCCACGAATTTTTCACTTAAGCATCACTTGTCGGGATAAATCCGCGACCTACATTAATAACCTTATTCAAGGTTTTTCATGCTGGCGACGGCAGCTTTTAACAACAGCTAAATCAGGATGCCACTGCTTCAGGATCCGCTGTAGGAGATGGCTTTAGCCACGAATTTTTCACCTTAGCATCACTTGTCGGGATAAATCTGCGACCTACATTAATAACCTTATTCAAGGTTTTTCATGCTGGCGACGGCAGCTTTTAACAACAGCTAAATCAGGATGCCACTGCTTCAGGATCCGTTGTAGGAGATGGGGCTTTAGCTACGAAATTGTTAACACCAATGATAGATTAGCCACCGTAGGTGTTGAGCTTGCTGGCGCATGTGATTGGTAGGTTGGGTAGAGTGCAATGAACCCCAACGGGCTTGGTTTAAATTGTAGGTCGCCCTTTGGGGCGAAAAAGGAATTTCACCATAGAGGGCACAGAGGCGCTTCGCTGCACAGAAGTTAAATATTGGTCGTAGGAGTAGGCTTTAGCCACGAATTTCCCCACCCAAGCATCACGCTTATCCTTCAAAACATAATTAATGTGAATGTAAACGGCGAAGATATGCCATCCATGGCCTAGTTCCGCCTTATCGCGTCTCCATGCTCGAATTACTCATCAATTACTTATTTTCAGGGCGTGATGACGGGGGAAAGGTGTTAAACGTGAGATTGGTATTTGGTCTTGGCAAGATGTAAAGTTTGGTCCTGTATAATACCTTTATGGGACAAGTTATTTGGCGCTTATCTTCTTTGATCTAAATATTGTTATGTAATGAGCAAAGACGTAAGCTATTCAAAAAATGATCTAATATTTAAATTTGGAAGTTAATTTGTTACCTGCTTTAGAAGTACTTTTAGAATATCTACCCTATATGCCATTAGTTACCTTTGCAGTTTCAATAATAGGATTGAGTGTTGCATTAGTTGCCCTAACTGTTGCGATTATAAATGTAAGACGAAAGTCTGGAATGAATGTTAAAGGGCGTGTATGTATTAGGAGTAGTGCGAATGCTGAGGACGATTATGTAAGCAATATAGCTATAGAGAATTGTAAAGACAAAGCAGTTATTATCTTTAAAATATATTTAATGGTAGGTAGAAATTACTATGTTGAATTAGAGAGCTTTAGTGAGCCACATATACTCAAAGCTTATGAATCATATGTAGCTACATATCATCCTGTAGAGTTCTATGCTGCAGGTTTAAAATCTATTGACCTAAATGATTTAATAAAAGATTCAAAAGCAAAAAAAAGAATCGTTTTATCTACTTCTCATGGTAGGTATATAGTTAAAGATTGGATTGAACAATGGGATCCAATTATAGAGCAGCTCCAAGGGGGAATGACTTTAGGCATACATCCTGTTAGGTATGATAATGATCTTGGTCACTACGGTCTTAATATTAAATACGTAGTTAAGATAATAAATGAAAATGGAAGAAGTGTAAGCAAACCAATTCGTTTAATAGATTTAGAGCGACCAAGGTTTAGTGAATTTAGATTGACTGAAAAAGCTCTATCATCAAAGGATAATCTAGAGGCATTCATTACTAGTAAAATTGATGAAGGTATAGCTAAATTCACCTTGGTCGAAGTAATAGATATTGAAGCTATTAGGAGTGAGTCAATCCATAGTGGGTATTGTTTTAATAGAGAGAAGCTACATTATTACAATTGGTTTGAACATATAGTTAATTGGAGAGTTAAAAGTTTACTAGTTAAATTAACAAAAGTTGATGCCACTACTTATAAGAAGGTTGGTAGTACAACTATAGCTGCAATATTAACTATGCTCGTAGGTAGTTTTTTTATATAGGTATACCCAGTCAACCTCACCCTAGGACAGATCTTTCTTTTTGGCTTTCGCTTGAAAAAATTATACCTAAAAAATCAAATAGAAAGGGTACCTCGATTTTTTAGGTATAATTTCACTGTACAAAAAAATAAACACCACTCAAACAAAGCAAAGGGCCTAATTCGTTGCTGCATAGCGCTAATTAGCGAACGTTTACCGACAGCCTTACCATCATTTTATAGAGATCTTTTATAAAGTATCATGAAGCAAGAGATCACCCCCTACACACCTTCACTCCACTCCCAGCATGCTTGAGTGCGATTATATGCCCTTGGCCATTGTGGGCCATGGCGAGCATGTCGCCGATATTTATATCACTTTCAACAGCGTGTTTGGTTTTTAAGCTATTCAATAACGAGTCTTTTATTTGAATGAGTACTTCGCTGTGGCAGCTGGCGATGTACCAGTCGTTGTCTACTTTAACTAATTGCCCGTATTCAATATAGCGCTGTTGGTGTAGGCGCAGGTCGGCGGCGAGTTTATCGTCGAGCTGTTGTTTTTGGCTAGTTATTTCACTTGAATAACTGCCCGTATTATCTACTTGGTGAACTTCAATAAAATGATAGCTGCTGTGTTGCATGGCAAAGGTGTTGCGCGATTCGTCATGAACAGGGGTGTTAAATACGGTAAAACCCAGTACTACTAATGCGCAGGCGAGACCAGTCATTTGCAGGGGTAATAAAAAGCGGGCGGGCTTTTTAATTGGTGCTTTAGTTAGTAGTGCATGCTGCTCTGGCGTTAACGTGTGTGCTTTTTTACGCTCGCTAAAATGCTGTTTAAGCTGTTGGTCAAATTGCTCGTTATGCTTGTTCATTGTCAGCTCCTATTATTATTTTTAAGTTTTGTTTTGCATAACGTAGCCGTGTTTTAACGGTTTCATGGTTGCTTTGGGTGATCTGCTGTATGTCTTCAAGCGAGAAGCCTTCTTGCTGTAAGCTAAGCGCTTCGCGTTGTACAAAGCTCAATTGCATGAGTGCACTATTAAAGGCGGCATAGTCAAAGGTCTGTTCGCTATTTGGAGCGACGATAACTGTGTTGTCCTCGAGTTCAACAAAGCGCTGCTGCTTACGAAACTCGTCAATTAATGCATTACGTGCTAGGCGAAAAAGCCACGCTTTTGGGTTATCTTGCGGTTGATAATACTTACGTTTTTCCATCACTTTGAGCCATGTTTGTTGGCTAATATCAAAAGCGAGTTGCTCGTTACTTTGGGTCACTAAATAGTGATAAAGATCATTGCCAAACAGGGCGACGAGCTTAGTTAAGTGGCGATTGTCGCCACTTTTTGCGTAGTCAGCCAAATGATCTTTATTTGGCTGACTAATAAACCATGATTTTAAGCTCGCGATCATAGGCACCTTACTTTGTTTATTACTGAGTGTGCTTTTTTATTGAGTTTGATCTAATTTAAAATCAAGCTGTACACTTTGGTTTGTTTGCACTTGTGCTACGCCATCAATCACTTTTGGGCGGTATTTCCAGCGCTTTATTGCGCGTAGTGCTTCGCGGTCAAAAATACGTTTAGGTTCGGCATTCGTTACTTGTGCGTCAATTACTTCACCCGTTGCAGATACATTAAAGCTTAATTGTACCCAACCTTCAATCCCTTCACGCGCGGCTACGGGTGGGTACTTGGGATTTATACGTACAATGGGAGTGGCATCGCCAGTTGGGCGTTGTAAGGTGGCTTTAATATCGCCGCCTACTTTGCCAATGTTTAAGTCTGGCGTAAATGTGCCAGTAATAATATTAGTGTCTATGCTTGGCGGATTACGCTGCGGTGTTTTTGGCGGCGTTTGCATTTTAGGTGGTGGCGGTAATGTTTGCTTTTGTTGTACTTTTGTATCTTCTGGAGCTTGAAACATTTCTACAATGATTGTGTCGCCGTTGTTTCTTGGGGCGCGCTGTTCGCCGCTTATTAAATACTGCATAAATGCAAATGCGGCAAAGGTCATTAAGCCACCGCCAATAATCGCGGCTGATGTTTTTAACGCTACGGGCTGTTGTGGGATTGTAAGTGTGTGCATAAGCATTTCCTGTGTTTGTTATACCCAAGCATCTGGGCGTTTCACAGGTAAAACGGTTGTTAAATCAAAAAGGGGTGAAATATTTTTAAAAAGTTTCGTCATTGCGTGTAGTGATTGGCTACAATGGCGGCTGAATCCTTTTTGTTTTTAATCTTATTAGGCTGTTATGCAACTTATTCAAATTGATAAAGCTCGTTATCGTAAGCATTTAAATCGCGTTATTATTGGCTGTGGCCTTGCTTTGGCCGTTGGCAGTTTGGCTATTTCACAAACTCTTATTGCTTTGTTTCCTGATGAAAGCGGCAGCCATTTTCATTGGAATTTAATTGGCGTGGTTATTACGAGCTTAATAATTGGCTGGGCACTTAATAAATACCGTACTCACGATTATATGACTGAAGTTGTTTATGTGTGGGAATTAAAACAAGCGCTTAATAAAATAACCCGTAAATTGGCAAAATTAAAAGCCGCAGGGCGAGAAGGTAATCCTGATGCGCTATTAGCTATTCATTATAGTTATGCGGGCTCGCGTTTGTTATGGCAGCTTGACGATAACACCATCACTATGGATGAGCTTGCTATTAAACAAGCAGAGCTAGATAGTGTGGCGGCTAAATTTAATGTGAGCTTAGATGCTAATAACTACGATCCTGCAATTCTAAAGCAGTTTTAAAGCAGTTTTAAAGCAGTTTTAAGTAATATACCCATGAAAAAAATTGAAACAATCTTACTTGTTTTAGTGAATTTAATTAGGTTATTATCAAAAAACATACAATTATAAATGATTTATTTAAATGAAATTAATTTTTGCAACAACATTGCTTTTTTTATCAGGCGCAAGCCATGCAAACGATGTTAGTTTTTCGATTGGCGGTGGTTACCCTTACGTCGCAGTGCCTGAGATTTCTTTAGCGACAAATGAGGGAACACAGCGTTGGTATGCTAATTATAAAATTGGTTTAGATGATGGCTTTTCGGCTGGTTTTGAACATGCCTTAACGAGCGATAAAAAACATGCCGTAGGTTTTGTTGTTGGTGCATTAGGTGTGCAGGATGATGGTCGTCAATGCCCTTTAGAATCTGAAGATGACAGTATTGGCGATGCATTTGGTAATATTTTTGGCTGTGCGTTATCTGGTATATTTGATAGAGAGACCACCAATGGTGTAGGCGTGAGTTATAGTTACCTTTTTAGTGGTTTAAATGAAGGTGGTTGGCGTGTTCGTTTGGAGTTAGGTTATGGCGAAGGCACTAACAGTAACGAAAGTCGCGCAGATGGCGGTGTGAGTATTAGTTACGAGTTTTAATATTAGTTTCAAGTAATAATTGAGTAGGCTTTAATAATAAATTTCAGCCTACTCAAACACTATTAACAGCCTTCTACTGTTTAACCTTCCTTTTTGTTATATAACACCTAAGTTCGTTCTTCTGTTTCAGTTTCTTAAATTAATAATAAGTCCGTTTGTGCATTATAATCGGTTGTTAAAAAATGCTGGTTAAATAAAACGAAATGGCCTGGCTTTACGTATTGAAGCAAATAAAACTGCTGCATTGTTTAGGAAGTTGCTGTGAATAAAATAAATCCAAAAAAATTACGAAATAGTAAGTGGACGGCTGTTAAGCCAATTAATAAAGAAAAACACTTTATTATTGTTGATATGGAATTTGATGAAGAGGGCGCTGTAGTGGCTTGTGTTATTGAGGCGGTTATGTCAAAACGAGCGGTTGAAATCGATTGGCGCGATTTAAAAGACACCGCTAATTGGTTACAAGGTTGGCAGTAATACAGTTGATTAAAATTGAAAAACCACCAGCGTTATCACTGGTGGTTCGAGCATCTAGATAAAATAGCGATTACTATTTTAATTCAATCCACGCCATGTTCCAGTAAAGACCTACACCAGGCTCATACTGATTTGAACCTTCAGACCACTGTACGCAATAACCATTGTATGGCCATGGCTTACACTGATAAACCTTACCATTTTTAGGTTGTAGCACGATTGTATTGGCTTTGTAGCTGCTTAAATTTTCAGGGAAAATAAAGTCAGCATCGGTGTTTGGTGGCGTCACTGGTGGAACGGGTTCTCCCGGCGTACCAGTGCTTTGTTCTGCAATATTTAAGTGAAACGATTTTTTGTCGGTAGTGCCATTGTGTGCAACATAGCTAATTACTAAATTGTAGTGACCAGCTTGGGCATGAGGGTAATCTAACGTGAGTTGTGATTGCCCCGCATCCACTTGATACGTTTTACTTTGCACACTGTTATATGACTTGTTTAATGTTGCAGAAATAACGGCTTTAGTGCTGATATTAATAGCAAAATCAAAACTAATAGCGCCATCTTTGATGACGTAGTTATGGGCTAAACCACTCACAGTAAAGTTTGGTTTAGGCAGTGGCGCCATTTCAAAAGCAAGCTCAACTGAGCTTATGCCAGAGTTACTTTGTGCGAAGATTTCATTGCGACCAGAGATTGGCTCAATATTTTTATCTTCATTAAGTTGACCTGCTTGTAGCCATGACTGTGACTCGTTAATTTTTTGCGCTAAAGCAAGGGTCCAATTTTCACTAAGACCTTGCTCTGTGGTTGTTATTTCTAACACGGTTTGTAAAGAGGGTAATTCTTTAGAGTCACCAAATACGCGAGTTTTTACTTTATCGCCTACTTTTAAATCACGACCAGTGCCAATATCGCCTACATCTTGCCACGACACATTGCTGGTATCACCGTTATCGATCATCACATCAACAACATTATAAAAGCTCATCGGAGTATCTGCTACATCCCATACGCCCAGTACAATGTGGTAACCGCTACGATCTGACGGTACGTTACACAGATGTGTTAATTGACGCGGTGGCTGTTTGTTGTAGCTTTGGTATTCGCAAAAAGGAACCGCTTCAAATTGGTCGCGGGTTAATGGGCTATTAGGGTTCCACGATTTTTTAGTAATAAAATAACGCCAGTCACGAGATGAATGAGCGGCTGTTAGTGTCCAGCTAAACTCATTTGGACCCGCTTTAATATGGCGTTTTGTCCAGCGATTGATTGATTGACTGTCAAGTTGACCAAATCCGCGAAGGCCTGCACTGGCAATATGACCATCAACAGGGCCTGATTCAGGGAAACGATCTAGCCCTTCTAGGCTTTGTGGTTCATAAACAACATTGCCGCAATTGGCGTTTTCGCGCAGGCGGCATAAGTAGCCACGAGATTCTGGTTTAGAAATATAACCATGGGCTGATGCGGTATTTGAAACAGGAAGTAACATTGCTAATGCCAACGGTGATATTGCGAGCAATGTTTTATGTAGTATGTTCATTGTGATCCTAAAAAAGCTAAATGTAATTTAATTTGACGCGCAGAATAAGCACAAAAATGTACCTTAAGTTTATTCTGCTCGTACCTTTTATGGTAACTTTAAGGTGTGCTTTACACAATAAGCTTTAAGTTTGAAAAGTAGAGGTTAGGTGTGTTTTTTAGTTGTAATGGGTTGGTTTTTTTGTGGTGGGTAGTTATTTAGTGTTGTGTTTTTCTCTAAAACATTAAATTAGAGCTCGTTGTGATCTTGTGTGTCGTAACGTAATAGGTCGCCTGGTTGGCAATCAAGGTGTTGGCAAATAGCGTCTAAAGTACTAAAACGAATCGCTTTTGCGCGGCCAGCTTTTAATACTGATAAATTTTGTGGGGTAATGCCAATTGCATTTGCAAGCTCGCTAGATTTCATTTTTCTCTTCGCGAGCATTACGTCTAAATCGATAATAATTGCCATTAAATTACTAACTCTTGTTCTTGTTGTAATTGGTGTGCTTGTTTCATTACCCACGCGATGACGTAAATAATTAATCCAGCTAACAAACCAATAATGTCTGTGTCATTAATTGACACCATTCTACCAAGTCCACTGCCGGTTACATAATTAAGTAGTGTAAAAAGTAGTGCGGGGTAAATGGCAACAATAATAAATTGAGCAAGTAAAACAGTACCAAGCCAAGTAAAGCAGCTAATATTTTTTGGGTTAAAAAAGAGTCCTTGGCGATAAAGGTAAAATAACCGAATCAAAATAATATTAATTAAAATAAAAGGCAGTAGTTGCAGTAAACCTAACCAAATTACAGCATTGAAGTTACTTTGTGTTAGTTGTTTAGCGGCTGATGCCCATGATCCGCTTACCTCAAGCCCAATCCACATGTTAGTGCCGTTTTCTTGGCTAAAATTTAATAGTGGGGTATCGCTGATCAGCACAATTACAGTGGTAATGAGCATCGTGAGTAAACTGAGCAATAGCAGCGTTAAAATGATATTGCTCATCCAAATTATTTTTTTCATTGTTATAGACTATTTGGCGTTAATTGGGCTAATAATACCTCATAATGCTTTTTAAGTTCAGCACCATCTAGTGCATCACCGTGATGTTTTCCCTGTGCGATATATAATTGTTTATGTTTTGATGCTGAATGCGCGTAAAGATCTTTAGCAAGAGAGCTTGGCGTTTGTGTGTCTTTTTCGCCTGTAATAATAAGTAAAGGTGCAGTGTATTGCTCCATGACTTTAAGGTTATCAATCTTGCGTAACTCAGGTGAGTAGTTCAGCTCAATAAAAGGCTTTGCGTACCAAGGGATACGAGATTGTGTCATTTGCTCTACATTGGTTACACTGCCTTCAAGTACTAGGGCTGCGACACTTCGTTGGCTGGCAACATAACTTGCTATCATGCTTCCTAATGAGTGACCGTGAACAATAATAGGCGCATTAACAAGTTCACTGTGTTGCTTTGCAAAATCAAAAACGGTTAACGCATCCTGCTTTAAATTATCAATAGTGGGTTTCCCGTCACTAAGCCCATAGCCTCTGTGATCGATCATTAATATATTCGTTTGTAAAGGCAAAAGTGCCGTTGCAGGCTCTCCCCCGGCTATATTTACTCTAAATTGATTGCCACCAAAATATAGAATAGTTGCTTTAGCATTATCTATGGTTATTAACGTTCCTCTTAATTGAATACCATCTTGGCTAGCAATCGTTATAAGTTGCGTTTTTGCTGAGCGATTAATAGCTTTCAGATCAGAGAGTTGTATCCGTTTATCTGGCTTAATAAAGTGAGACTCTTTAAGGCTTATGGTAGTACAGGCTGCTTGGCTAAATAGCAGTAGAGTAAGTGATATTTTGATAATTATTTTTAACATGGTAGCTCCTTTAAAAAATTTAATATGTCAGGGTTGTTACTTTTAATCAATCAAAAGTTATCGTTTAGCGGTAATTTTATTGTTTTAAACTTCAATGTTCCACCATTGTAGTTATAAATGTGATGATGAAATTAACCAAAAAATGGCTGATTTAATAAGTAAAGAGAAAGGTGCTTGATAGCAGATAATATAAATTGCTAATTCGACTGAGCAATTTATTTAGCTTGATTATCATTCAATTTAGTAGGTAAAAGGTTTTTTTTTTCGTATTTATTTGCTAGGGTTGCGGTTGTATTATGGATGATTGGTTTTTTCAGGGATGATGATGAAGACTATTACTGCCTTTTGCCTTTGGCAATCTGTTGTATGTAGCTATGCGTTCGCGCATATCACTTATGTGAATAAGTCCCCTCTAAATATCCAGCGTTATTTCACTACAAAAATAGTTAATGAGTTATCAGATAATAAGTTTGAATTGATTTATTTTGATTCAAATTTGGATTTGTTATCCCATCAATATTTTGAGCATAACGCGGTAAGTATTCAATGTATAATTGATGTACCTGTAGAGCAAAGTAATAAGTATGGAAATGCTTACAAATACTGGAATGATGGAAATGTATTTCAGTCGTGTGCGACTGCATCAACAGATTTTTTTTCTATCAGTGAAAGCACTTTGTTAGAGGCGGTTTCAAATCAAAATATCATTGTTTTGCATGTACCCAATAGAATCAAGCCGGATCTCCTTTTACACGGAAACTTACTCGTTGAACGCGCATTTAAATTAATGCCTTTAACTGAGTTTCATCAAGCTTATCCTGAGATTACTAAGTTACTTAAACGTAATCGTAGACTGATTGTCGGGCAAGGAAAGCATACCTTCCAATTATATTTAGTGGTAAAAAGGAATTAAAAATGCAAAACAATAAACTTACAAAAAGCGCTTTATGTGTAGGCATGGCGTTGGCTTCAACCTCTGTTTTTGCTGCAAGTAGCTGGTTATCACGCGTTAATACAATAGATGAAAACCAAAATAAGCAAACCTTTTCAGCTCAAAATATCCAATCAGTCAATGTAAGCTCCACTGATTCTTCTAAAGCGATATTTGATATTACAGTCTCTTTGCATAATAACCCTGAAGGGGTTGAGCAAGTAGTTTATGAAGAAATTTTTGCAAATTTTGCCGATGGTATCTGTGAACAAACTAATGGTGCGCATAAGCTAGGAAAAGTAAGTGTATTTAGAGAAAATAAGCATCGCTCTAAATCTGACATTATTTGGGGTGAAAGAGAGTGGCCACGTGCCAATGCTTCTGGTTTTGGTGCCAATGGCATGCACATTTGGTTTGGTGATGTTTTCCCTAATGGTGCATCGCCAGGTGTTGATCATGACATGCTTAACGATCCATTAGGTGCAGGTTATACATTAGCACATGAGTGGGGGCATTATGCATATGGCGTATTTGATGAATACCAGGGTACAGCCGATTCAGGGGAAGCGAGCACACCGTTAAATACAGATGTTGCTGCAACATCTATAATGAGTAACCAATGGCGAGCAACGCAAGGTGATATGATATGGCTCAATCATTCTACGGCAGATTCTATAGGCGACGTAAACCGTACAGCACAAGGGCGGGTTTACGGTAAAAGTGCTTGGGAGGTATTACTGCAAGATGCTAAAGATGACCCTAAGTTAGGGCGTAAAACAGCGCAGCCTAATCGTACACGTTTTGTCACATTGGCAGATAATGCACCTGATAGTACTACACCAGTAAAAATTGAGCTACCAACGGCCCAGGCATCATGTCGCGATCAACTTGAAGTTGTTTGGGTTGAAGGTGATATTGATATGCAAGTTGTTATAGATCGCTCAGGCAGCATGTCTGGCTCAGCAATTGATAACGCAAAACAAGCTGCCAAAATATTAGTGGATGCGACAGCTGAAGGCAGTACTTCCTTGGGGCTAGTGAGTTTTTCTAGCAACCGCAGTGTTGTACAGGACTTTCCAATACAAAAAATCGAAAACCCTGATACAGGTGTAAAAGTAAGTTTGAAGGCCTCAATTGATGCTATTCGTTCTTCAGGCTCAACGGCTTTATACGATGGGTCACAGTTAGCGCTAGATAATTTAGTTACCTATCAACAAAATGAGGGGAGCGGTGCACCAGGAGTGGTATTTGTATTAGCTGATGGCGATGATAATAGCTCAACAAGGTCGCAAAGTGAGGTTATTGCAAATTATCAAAATTCAAATATTCCTATTTTTAGCTTTGGTTATGGCTTTGCATCACCAACAGGCCCTTTATTAACGTTAGCAAATGAAACCGGGGGAAAATATTTTTCATCTCCTACATCACTTGCACAAATTGTGGATGCATTTTTACAAGCAAATGCAATCGCAACGGATAACCAAAATTTAGCGTCATCATTGCTCACAATAAATAGTGCTGAAAGTGCCACGCAAGCAATAGAAGTTGATTCAGGTTTAGATAATATTAATGTTTTTGTGAATCATAATTTAGCGGCAACGGATGTTGAGCTTAAATTATTAGATGCTACTGGTGTTGAAGTCACCGGAGTTGTTTTTGAGTGTGTTGAAGCCGCGGGCACACAGTCTTGCAATACAAACATTACTCAAGCTGATATTGCGGCACATGGTCTTGGGCAGTGGCAGCTGCAGATCAGTAATGTGAGCGTAAATAGTGAGTTAAAAACTGCTGTTAATATTAGTGCGGAGCCAAGTCTTTCAGGTAGTTATACGGTCAGCGTAGAAGGCTTTACAGGTAATGCAGTAACTTACCCTGAACCGATGATTATCACCACTGCGATTACGAAGGATAAGTTGATCACTGGGGCTAATGTAGTTGCGACTATTACATCACCGTCGGACCTTACCACGACGTTGGATATGTTTGATAATGGCCTTGAGGGAGATGCGGTGGCAGGTGATGGTATCTACTCTGTTATTGCTCCTTATAAAAGTAACGGGATTTACCAAGTAGAAGTTCACGTAAATAATAATGATAGCGCTGCTATGTATACGACTACGGGTTTATTAACGGCGACTTTAGATGGATCAGTTCCTACAATTGAAGCGTTACCAGCGATTACTGAAAATTTTGTACGTATCACTAAAACATCTTTAGTTATTACCGATGTACCACGTGATAGTGATGGTAACGATACCTATACAGGTAGTGATGATTTAGCTACAACGAATGCAGGTGTTACAGGTGTTGTTGATAATGCAGGTGATATAGACTTTTATGATATTAGTGGTGTTGATACTAGTAAGGATTTAGTCGTTCGTGTAGCTGATTTAAGTTTAGGTATGAAGCCGAGCCTAAATTTATATAAATCAGATGGTACAACAGCAATAAAAGAAAGCATTACTTTGGATACTAATCCATCTAAAACAGGGTATCTATATTATACAATAGATAAAGCTGATCTAGAGTCAAATATTTATGCTGCGGTTAAACATGAAGATGTAAGTGCTGTAGCGGGTGGGTATCAAATTAGTGCTGGTGAGGCATTAAATACCGACGTTGCGCCTAATAATGCACCAGCGATCAATGCAGATAATGTTAGCGTCTGGTCAGGTCAAACAAAAATGTTATCGCCTTTAAATAATGATACCGACATTGACGGTGATACGTTAACGATTGACAGCATTGATACCACTAATACACTTGCAACGGTTACCCTTTCAGGAGATAAAGTCACCTATGATGCATCGGTAGCATTTGCTGACGAAACACAAGGGACCATAGTAACCGATACGTTTAAATATATAGCCACAGATAATAACGGTGCATTTGTTGAAGGTACTGTTACCGTAGCTGTTAATATCAACAGTTCACCTGAGGCCGCTGTTGATACGGTTGAAGTGAAAGAAAATGCATCAGTTACTATTTCTGCCTTGAGTAATGATAGCGATATAGATGGTCATACAATTACGTTATTAAGTTACGACGCAGCACTTAATGGGCAGTTAACAGATAATAATGACGATACTTGGAATTACTCTCCAAATGGGCAATTTGATAACCTTAAAAAAGGTGAAACAGCAACAGAGAGCTTCACTTATACGATTGCCGATGAATTGGGCGCGCAAAGCTCAGCGCAAGTGACTATAACGATTGTAGGTGTAAATACATTGCCAGTAAGTGTCGAAGATACAGCAACAACAACTAAGTCTGAAACTGTACAGGTTGATGTTTTAGCGAATGATACTGATGAGGATGGTGATGTATTAACTGTTTCATCGTTTAATGCTGATAATATCAAAGGTGCAGTTACAGATAATGGTAATGGTACGCTAACATATGATCCTGCAGGTAAATTTGACAGCTTATACAGTGGAGAATCTACGACAGAAACATTTACATACACGGTTTCTGATGGTGAACAGCAAGTAACAACAAACGTTGTGATGACTATTACAGGCGAAGGTACTAAACCTGCTGTGCCGGTAGATAATACAGAGCCAACTACGCGTAAATCGAGTGGTAGTTTATATTGGTTTACATTGTTATTAATGCCATTTGCGGCGCTTAGACGACGTAAAAAATAATATAATTTAAAATAACAGAAGCAAGCTTCATTAAGCTTGCTTTTTTTGTGAGTTAAACTGAATGGATGAGCATTATTGCTAATTAAATAACTCATTCGCGGCATTAAAAATTACTTATACATGATAGCCATAAGCGCTGCCTTGTTATTGAGCTACTCCCTTATCGCTGTAACGGAGCGCTAATTCAATGCAATTGGCATCACTATTTTTTACTGCGCGGAGCTCCTAGTACAATAGCCGTTTGGCAAATGCATACCGATAAAAATGCGCTGACACCCAATGCCCCCCCAAAGTTATTAAATCTCGGTATTAAATGTTCAAACAGTACTGAAAAAATCAAACTGGCTGAAAATAAAGTGTAAATACCAAAGCGTTTAGGCGCACTCATGCCGATGAAGGTACCGCCAAAAAAAATTGCACTGTAAAGCTGTGCATCAACGTCACTCAAGCTCAATAGCAGATAAGCGCTAATTGATAAGATTGCTGATGCACGAATGGCATCAAGACGATTGTGTTGTGCTAGGTAAAAAGTTAAGAATGCGCCAAGTAACGCAAGTAGTGCAGATATAAGGCTCATAAAACAATCCCCTTAGCTAATACAAATAGAGCTACACTGACAAATGCAATACTTCCCAATCTACCACCAAAGCCTGTAAATAGCTTTGTTGTTAATACATACAAAATTGCGCCAATCAATGAAATAATGGCAAGCTCCCAGTAGCTACTTATTAAACCCTGTGAACACATACCAGCAAAGCTCCCAGCATAAATAGCCGCATATGGGTGATTACCAGAGCTTTTTGGAAAAGGAATAAAGCTACCAATAAGCCCTGTAAGGCAAGATGCAATAACCACAGGTACCATAAACTGTGTATGCAAGGTGTAACACGCAATAGAGCCCATAAAAAAAGCAATGTATTTTAGGATGAAAAATTTGGTCATAGCGCAGTGTTAAAAATAGGGCTTACTTGTAGTTTTAAACAGTAAAGCATTTTATTGTTAGGATCATTCATTTTATTTTACGATGTTTAAATATGGTTGTTCGGTTGCTATTTGTTTTTCAGGTTCAGGTAACTGCCATTTTTTTAAAATTGCTTGATATTGGCCACTCTCTTTTATTTGTTCAATCGCTAGCTTAATTGCTGATGCCGTTTGCTCATCTAGATTTTTGTTTGCAGCAAAGTAGAGTGTGGAAGGGTAATCAGTTAAATGAACATGCTTTTTTACTTGGTTAGGGTCTAAACCAATAAGTTTTAATTCATTTTGTAATGTGAGTGTGTTAGTTAAAACAAAATCAACTCGGCCTTTATAAAGCATATTCCACAATTGAGAGTAATTACTTACGAGTACTAAGTTATTACTCTCATCAAAACCAGCACTTCTAAGATAATGCTCGCTTGAGTAACCCCTAATCGTACTGACCCTGTAAGCTCTTGCGGCCTGAAGTGAGGGGGTCGAGTATTTAAAATCCTTTAGGCTTACTAAATATGCATCTGCAAAATAGACTTGACCGAGCCATTGAAACTGACTTTCACGAGTTGGATTTTTTAATAACGACATCATGATGATATTTGGGTGTGTTTCAAATTCATGAAAAGCGCGTGCCATTGGCATTATTTCAAATTTACCCGTTAATTTTGCTTTTTTTAAAACGGCTTTTGAAATATCCACTAAAGCACCAACCACTTCACCTTCACTATTTTTGAAGTGATAAGGAGGTAAGTCTTCAGCTACGAATGTTAACGATGTTGCTAAACCAAATGGGCTGTACAGTAGTAAAATGAAGGTTAGTAGCAGGCTGCGCAATATAAATGCTCTCTTTTTAAACAAGCAGAGTGCAGTTTAGTGAAAGTTAGCCTAAAGGTATAGAAATTATTAAAATACTTTATTCTTTATTCGTATTTTAACCACAAGTAATGAATTTTTATATACTCTTTTAGGTAACTTCTTTGCCTTCATGCCTGGCAGCTAAATCATCGAGCTCTGCGCATGTGTAGTCAAATTCTGCACTGTCAAAGTAATAGCTAACCTTAACATCAAAACCACCATTTAAAAGTGTGGTTTTTACATCTGCAATAGGCCAGTGTTTTAATTCATTTAAAAAACGGTTAGCTACTTGACCTGACTGGAAACGATAGCGAATTTCTGATTTCATATTTAATAAGTGTAATTTAAAGCTATTTATCTCGTAGTTTGTGGATTTGGCAGGTTTAGTCAAGTTTTTTACGCTTATAGATCTGCAATAAAGCATAAAGTTGCGATTATTAGCATTGGTTTTCAGTTACTTTTGCTTTAACGTAAGGGTCTGAAAATAAAATATAGATGTGAGTAGATTAAAAGGTATGACTAAGTACGGTATAAGTGTGCTATGAAAACGCCAAAACAGATTTTACCGTTAATAGAGGACGGTATAGTTGATGAAGTCATCAGCCAATTAATGAGTGGTAAAGAAGCCTCAGTGTATGTAGTTCGCTGCGGTGAACATATTCGCTGTGCGAAAGTATACAAAGATGTACAACACCGCAGTTTTAAACAAGCAGTAAAATACCAAGAAGGACGCAAAGTACGTAACAGCCGTCGTGGCCGTGCGATGGAAAAAGGCTCTAAATTTGGCCGTAAAGAACAAGAAAATGTGTGGCAAAATGCTGAAGTGGATGCGCTATTTACACTCTCACGCGTTGGTGTAAAAGTTCCACAGCCGCATGGTTGTTATGATGGTGTACTGATCATGGATTTAGTCACCGATAATGATGGTGATGTTGCGCCGCGCTTAAATGATGTAAATTTAACTGCTGAGCAAGCAATTGAAGATCACGCTACTATGGTGCATTACATTCGTTTAATGCTGTGTGCAGGTATTGTGCATGGTGATTTGTCTGAATTTAATGTGTTAGTTGATAGTTATGGCCCCGTAGTTATAGATTTACCGCAAGCGGTGAATGCGGCGGCAAATAACAATGCGCAAGAAATGTTTTTACGCGATGTACGTAATATGCGCTTGTATTATGGGCAGTACGCACCAGAAATACTCGACACACGTTTTGGTGAAGAAATGTGGGCATTGTATCAAGCGGGTGAGTTAACCGCTGAAACGGTTCTTTACGGTAATTTAGTCGATGATCATGCTGCTGCTGATGTTGATTCGGTTCTTGATGAGATCAAAGCTGCATTTGAGCAAATGCAAGAAAACCAAGAACGGATAAAGGCTGCACAAGCACCTGACGAAGAGTAAAGATATCGCGTGTTATACGCTTATGGTCAATGTTAAAGATGCGCGCTAACAGCCTTAAATTCTGTTAGACTGCGCAGCCTTTGGCGACTCGCGGTGAGTTGCTTTAAAACGACAGTTAGGAACGCCGGTGTCAAAATTTTTCTATCGCGGTAAACCCGATATTATGGGTAAAAATAACCAAGGTACTTATAAGCCTAAGCCAAATGTAAAACCTGGTAGCGAAGAAAATCCGCTGGTTTTACAGGTGCAAAGCCCTGAGCGCGAACGTGAAATAAATGCTATTTTGGTAGCCAATGATTTATTTGCTGATATTAAAGTTGATAGTACGTTAGCTGAAGACATTGCTCCTTTGGATATCGTACTCAACAAACCCGTTACGCAAGTTTTTGAGAAAACACCACAACGTAACGATCCATGTTCGTGTGGAAGTGGTAAAAAATATAAAAAGTGCTGTGCTTAACTCGATTAAATAAGTTTAGCTGTAGTTGAATAAACCATCCCAATGGCTATCGAGCTGAGCTTTCGCTTGGCTTAACTCAACACTAAAGTAATGCTGTTCAATAACAGTAACCAGTTTCATTTTTGTTAGCTTGTTCAGTGCATCAGTAATTTCAAAATCAAGTTCACATTGGTAGCTATTTTTAAACCAGTCTTCAATCTTTTCATCAAGCGCTTGCGCGGTTAAACCTTGCGGTGACTTTAATAAGAAGGTGTAGGCAAGCAGTGCTTCTTTAACGTCTTCTTCTTCGGCAGAGTCAATCAATGTATGAAATACGCCTGCATTGTTGTCTAAATTTTTAAAGTACAAGTTATCAGTGAGTGCTTTCATAAAACGAATTTTACGGTTTTTAAATTTACTCCATTCTTTAAAAATAAAGCTACCAAACACGCCCATTCCAATAGCAAAAGTAATAAAGTGCTGTTGGCTCATATGTACTTCTTCATTACGCCAACCTCCCCAAAAGGCTAATAAAGCGATTAACAATAAAATAGACGCGCCAAGTTTCGTCACTAATACTATCGCGCCGCCAATGAGTGCTGATGTGGCAATGACCACTTTATCAATCGGGCGCATTTTAACTTCGCTGTTTGGAAACAACATTTCTAGGTCTGCTTTAGGGACGTTTTGAAATAATTTTATGATGGTCGAATTAGGCTCATAACCCAGTGTTTTTTTGTTTTTTGCAGTAAAGTAATCTGCCCCTTTAAAGCGAATAAACACCGCAACGCGTTCATAATTTGTAAATTGTAGAGTGTGTGTTTTTAATCCCCACCATGAGCGAAGTTGCTCAGTTTTTTGGGATTCACCTCTGCGATAAAACACGACTTCAGCAAAATCATCAAACTCAACGGCTAAACGTACTTTAAAGAGTGACTCTTCACGCAGGGCATCTTGTAAATCGTCAGAAGTGATCTTTTCGTAGTTTGCTGCATTGAGAATGCTTGCAAACTCTTTAGCAAATTCAGCCTGATGAAGGGCTTTTTGTTCATCAGAAATTAGTCCGAGTAAGCGAGTGTCTCTGTTTGGGTCAAAAGGGGCATAGTTATGTTTAAGTGACTCAAGTTGGTGATGGTATTGATTATGTATCAAGCTTGCGAGTAAATGGCTAAATTGCTTGAAGGACTCAGTATCTTGTTCGGTAAGCTCTTGGGCACAGAGATCGACAATATCGTGCTTTGTGAAGGGAATAAATCGATCGTTTGACATACGGTGCGCTTTTACATACTTATTAATTCATAGATAGTAAAAAATAAAACTTATAAATGCGACATAAATCTGAGACTTAACTTATGATTGCATGTTAAATAAAGCACATTGAGATTTTTTAATGTTTTATTGTTGGCATGGCTATTTAATGTAATAGTGCATATTTGTAATTAATCTTAAATGGCGTGCGACTCCTCTTTATGTATATTAAACCCTTAAAGCAGCTTTTTACTGTGTTGTTTGTTGTGATGATTGCCGTAGTAATAGTTGGTTATTTATCAGAATATCATGTGCTTGAGCAAGATATATACTTTAATGGTGTTGCGACTGATGCAATAAATTTATTAATTGTTATTTGTATATTTTGGCTGGTTCAGTTATCTCACTTGGTGATAAAAACGTATTTTTTCTTAAGCTTAGGTTTGTGGTTATGGACTACAGGATTGCTTTTTGATTTATTAGATGAAGTACTCTTTCAACCTAAATGGATTGGTATTTATGTTGAAGATATGTTTCGTACATCTGGCATGTTAGTGACAGGTTACGGCTTATTCTTAGCTATGCAGAATTTGGCGCAAGCTCATCAACAGCTTTCTAAAGAACTAATTACGGATGATTTAACTAAAGTAGCTAATAGGCGTTACTTTTACCAGTATGTGAAAAACAATGAGAGTAAGCCTTACAGTATTTTTATTGTTGATATTGATCATTTTAAATCAATTAACGATGAGTTTGGGCATGATATCGGTGATCATGTTTTAAAAGAATTGGCTGTTCTATTTGCGAGTGAGTTTAAGGGCGATGCTATTTTTGCTCGTATCGGTGGCGAAGAATTTGCCATTTATTACCCAAGTACGTGTATGGCAGATATCACAGCAATCACACAGCGCTTGCTAACTCTTGCAAGTACTGTTGATGTTGCTGCAACTCGTAAGTTAAGTGTTAGTATTGGCGGCTCAATAAAGCAAGCTGATGATTCGTTGATAGAGGTTATGAAGCGTGCAGATCAAGCGTTATATAAAGCTAAAAATAGTGGCCGAGGACGTTTTGAAATAACATAATACCTGTTGTTTTAGTAATAAAAATACCTTCCAATATGTACAGAGTTAAAGGCCAATTTTACATTTGATGGCCTCACGCCTCGTTTTTTAATAATTCACTTATACTAAAACTCTTTTATATTTAGCAGGTTAAGCTTTATTTTTTGTTTGGCACTTAGATTGCAAAGAGTAAAGCTGTAGTGCATAAGAGTGGATTTAGTAAGGGTATTATCGAAGAGGATATTTCACATATTGCACCATGTATTTACTCGCTTTTACATAGAATTAAATTATCTATTTTTGGGTGCACAAGGAGTTAGGATGTCTGTTGGGAAAAGTATAAAACAAAAAACTCGTCAATTTATTGATTCTAAGCATATGCTCAGCGGGATCACGGTTGCGTCATTTTTAGAATCAACTATCGTGCCTATCCCATTAGAAGCGGTAATGGTTCCTTTAATGCAAGCTAGGCGTGAAAAGCTTTGGCTAATTGCCCTAATGGCTACTATTGGCTGTATTTTTGGGGCCTTAGTAGGTTATGCCCTAGGCTATTATTTGTTTGATATGGTAGGGGATTGGGTTATAAATAGCTTTTCAAGCCCCGAGCAATTTGAACAGGTTAAGCAAAAAATGCAAGCGCAAGGTTTTTGGTTTGTAATGACTTTGGGTATTGTGCCAATTCCATTTCAGATTGCTATGTTGGCAGCGGGCGCTACTAAATACTCTTTGCTGCTGTTTTTAATTGCGACCTCTATTGCGCGCTCTATTCGTTATTTTGGTCTCGCGCTGGTGGTATATTTTGCAGGCGATCAGGCTGAGCGAATTATCAAAAAACACAAAGCTAAAGCGTTAGTTGCAACTTCAATTATAGTACTGTTAGCGTGGTGGATGAGTACGTTATTTTAATCATTTGGTTGCACTGATAACTTCATCTTTTATTTGGCGTAGTGTTAGGGTGTATTGACCTTTCGTGATTGATTTTTCAGCAGTCTATTTGGTATCTAGGCAAGGCAGCGCCTATGCAGTGTGGTTGTTCCCCATAAGTAGGCGATAACGCAGTATAAATGCCAAACATGCGCTGCCCAAAGGGTTCTTTCTAGGGGCGATTAACTCTTTGTTGCCTACACGGATGTAGGTAAGGGGCGTGAGCAGGACGTGTAAGCTTTGCTCGATTTTTACTTATTCTCACATGGATGTGAGCCAGTAGAATAACGCAGGAGCAGTTATCGAGCCCACTCGATTCCAAACCTCGCGCCGCGATTAAATCGCCCCTAGGTTGAACAAATTTCAATCCTCAAAGGTCAACACGCCATAGGGTGACGCTGCGTTGCCAAATCGCTTTAAATACTTTACTGAATAAATATAGAAATAATAGCGGTATCAGTAGTAATTTTAATATCAAGAGTGAAAGCAGGTTTAAAAAATCTGTAAATAAACTTTCCATTGATGCCACCATATTAGTAATGCCGTTACTAACCGTATTTACAACGCGACTCACTATATTACCAGTATTTCCCGTTAGTTGGTCGTTAAGCCCAATAAGTTGTTTTTTAAGTTGGCTTTTTTGTAAGTACAGCGCGGCTAATTGATTGTTGATAGCAGCCTGCTTTTGTTTAAGGGCTTGTTGTTTTGCAATTAATGGTTTGGCAGATTCAAGCTCTGTAAGGGTTATTTTTTCTGTGAGTGAGCGTGCACCTTGGATTATATTTATCTGTTGAGTTAGTTTATCTAGGCGTTGTTGATTGTTTATTATAACGGTATTTAACTGTAATTCTTGGGTGTTAATTATTTCTATTTCATCAAAAATAGTTTGTTTTTGGCTGTTTATTTTAGCCGTCACTTGCGATGATAGCTGTGATGTTGCATTTGCTTGGGTATTTAAAGTGTCTACTTTTCCTTCGATATATTGATTTTTATTATCAATCTCTTCATCTAAAAATGCATGACTCATTAGCCCAGTGCTCAGTACAACCAAGGGAATTAAAAACCTGATTAACACCAAGCTTGCCAGTAACCGTCCTTTTAGTTGCTTTAAATAACCACCATAGTCACAAATGACATACGCGACGGCGCTCAGTGTAAATAAGCCACTAAAAAACACACCTGATGACATAGTGAACAGTATGCGTTGAATAAAGAGTGAGCCAATAGCCATACGCATTGCATCAGCAATGTATTCGGCTAAATCATTTACAGGATCAAGTAGTTGCGCGGGTTGAATACTTGCGATACCGATCCCAACCTCAGCAGATTGTAATAACGAGATAATGGCGTTTACGCTACGTGCTGATGCATACACGATAGATGACTGTAGTAGGGCTTGGTCAATAAACGTCATAATATAATCGTTAAAATGGGGTAACCAACAAAGAATAACGAGGATAACAAGAGCAAGGTATTTAGCTGCGTTCACTGAGTTACTTTGCATTTGTTATCCTTTTAAGTTGAGATTTAAATTAACTATCCAGATCATTTTTGTTGATAGTAATAACCCGTTGCGGGAATGGAATTTCAATGTCTGCGTTTTGAATTACTTTATATACGCCTCCATTGACAGCCAATTTGGTTTCAATAATTTTAGTTGTTGGTACCCAATAGCGATAACTAATAGTAACGCCGCTGTCTGCAAAGCGCTCAATGCCGACCTGTGAATGAGGGTCATCAGCAACTAATTCATGATTTTTTAATACCCCTTCAATGAGTTCAATTGCTTGTTCAGCACTGGCGTTATAAGCGATGTCTATTTCGCCCTTAACAAGAGAGTAATTAAACGAGTTATGCAGGATTTCACCGACGATATGCTTATTTGGAATGGTAATTTCGACTTTCTCTTCGTTGATAAGAACAGTATGTCCCAGCTCAATCGTTTTAACTTGGCCACTGACGTTTTTAACTTCAATGGTATCGCCTACTATAAACGGACGAGTGGCAATAATCGCCAAACCTGCGCCATAGTTAGACAACATCCCTTGTAGTGCTAAGCCTGCACCAAGGGACGCGGCACCAATAGCAGCTACAAATGGTGTAACGCTTATGCCTATTTTGCCCAATGCGATAATAATAAACATGATGACCAGCAGTACTTTTACGACATTACTGACAAAGTTAGTAAGCGTGATATCCATATTATTGCGCGCCATGAGTGCGGCAACCATTTTAGATATTTTTTGCGCAACCCATAAACCAAAAATTAAGATCAATACTGCGCCGACTAGCTGCATGCTGTACTTAACGAGGTACTCGCTGATCATGGTGTAATATTTTTCGACTTGTTGTATTTCTGTACTGATCATTACGTGCTCATTAAAAATTAAACGCTCTATTGTTGCTTATCATAGCAGAGCTTGGCTTAAAAAAGGATAAAGTAGAGGAACGATTAACGCAGTTACCAGCGCGCTTAATGCCATGGCAACTGATGCAAAAGCACCAATGCTCGTATTTTCATTTAATGCTGCGGCGGTGCCAATAGCATGGCATGCAGTGCCTATAGCAACACCTTGTGCTTGGTGGTTATAAATCCCCAAAATGCGAAAAAGCATAAAGCCAAATAACGCTCCCAGCAGGCCAATAAAAATAACCATCGCTGCGGCTAGGGATGCAATGCCGCCGAGCGAATCGGTAATTAGCAAAGTAATAGGCGTTGTTACAGACAGTGCTGCTACAGACGCAGCTAGGTGCACAGGAACATCAAATAAAGCGCTCAATAATGTCGCTACAACGGTTGCATTAATAACGCCAAAAGTACAGCTAAGTAAAATTAATAAAGCGTTTTTTCTGATATGGATAAATTGCTGATAAAGAGGCAGTGCTAGTGCAACAATGGCCGGCTCTAATAGCCAGCTGAGTAATTGACTGTGCTGATAAAAGCGCGTGTAAGATAAATCTGCTGCAACAAGGATAACCGCGAAAATAGTAATGGCTAAAAATACGGGGTTACTTATTGCCTTTAATAAAGGTGATTGAATTCGAGAATTCAACTTTCTCAGTAATATAAAGAGCGTAATTATAATTGGAATGCTCAACCACCACATATTACTCATTATGATCCCGTCCTTTGAATAGGGCAATCACATAACTGATCAGAATTAAGCTACTCAGGGGAACAAAAATCAGTGTGGCTGTTAAAAACTGCCAATGCTGTCTAATTAAGCCTAAGTGTTCAATAAATCCGACACCGGCGGGGATGAAAAACAGGGGCATAAAATTTAAAAGAGGTGAAGCGCAGGGAAGTAATTGTTGCTCTTTCACTAAGCCACATAGTAGCAGCGACAGTAATATAAGCATCCCAAGTAATGGCGCAGGAAAACCCCCTCCAATCAAGTGCATTATTGTTTTTGCCGCAGCTAAACTACCAATGATCAATGCGCTACTAATCAAATAGCGTAGTACAGGGTAAGATAATACTTGGGTCGTTTTCATCATTGCTTATTTTATTTAATTAATGAGTAAACTTGAACATGTTTAGCCTAAAAAAACTATGCGACTTATAGACTACCAGTGTTTAGGGTTTTGATATTTTATCGTGTCGTTACCTTTTGCTTTGGCAATCGCTTTTTTGGTATTTGGATTGATAATTAACCTGATTTGGCTAAAGGTTTCTTTTGCTAAAATGCGACGTTTTGGCGTGTGATAACTTTGTTGTGTGACTCGCTTTATAGCTGCAAGGGCATCGGGGGAGCGCTCGAGTAAAGTTGTAATCATACTTTGGCAGGCATCATGTGGGTTGTCACTGAGTAGAGTGACCAAGCCAATCTCGTGTGCTTTGTATGCACTTATTGGTTCGGCATGACTTGCTAGCCATTGCGCGTCATCACGCTTTAATAAACTAGGTAAAATGACATTAGCACCCATATCGGGGCAAAGTCCCCAGCGTGCTTCCATTATTGCTAACTGTGTATCCGGATGAGCAATTCTATAATCAGCGCCTAACGCTATTTGTAATCCCCCTCCAAAGCAGTTTCCTTGTATAACTGCAAATACAGGGACACTTAGAGACTGCCATCCAAGCACAACTTGTTGAGCTAAGTTACAGTTACCAGGCAGCCATTTAAAGAGCAATTTAAACATATCTATTGGGGATTTCATTACACTTGCTACATCAAGCCCTGAACAAAAGTGTTCACCACTGCCTTGAATAATAACAGCGCGAATCGACTTGTTTTTTTTAAGCTGCTTTATGACTTTAGCCAGTTGTTTGAACATGATGAAATTAAGCGCATTTTGTTTCTCTGCTCGAAATAGTGTGACGTACGCAACTGTGTTTTTTATTTCTAATGTAATCATGCCAACTCCTCTGACCTGTTGGTTTTTAGCTTACGAGTTAATCGATTACATGTAAAGCGTCACTCTTTAATTGAACAAAAATTTACAGCAGCGACACAAATGTAAAACCAATGTACAAAAAATTACAAAGTGGTGTATATTTTATTTGAACTTACCACAAAACCTATCGTCAATACTTGCCCTAAACGTACGTTGCGTTTTGCACAATTAGATAATAACCAAATGGTAATGCATTTCATTACCTGCCAAGGAGAAAGCTATGCTGAAACGGTTTACGCCTAATATTTTAGGTACTTACCTGTCATTAACCATTAAATGTATGATTGGTGGTGCATTATTTGCGTCAATAGCAGGCTGCTCTGATGACTCGGCTACTAAACAAGTTGCTCCGCCTCCGGCCGTTTCGGTATTTAAGGTTATAACGCAAGATGTTGGAAATTATCGAGAGTTTGTTGCGAGGACTGAGGCGCATCAGGAAGTTAAAATACGTGCGAGGGTTGAAGGTGAGCTGATTGAACGCCACTTTGATGAAGGATCCTATGTAGAAAAAGGGCAGTTATTACTGAAGATTGATCCAAGTGAGTATCAATCTTCAGTAGCAGGAATTGAGGCTGATTTAAAAAGCAAAATTGCTGGCGCAGATGGTGCAAAGCGAGACCTAACTCGAGGCAAAGAAGTCGCCTCTCAAGGGTTTATTTCGCAATCTGATTTAGATAAGTTAACAACAAAGTACGATCAAGCAGCTGCAGCGGTTAAATCGGCACAAGCCAATCTTGAAAAAGCTAAATTGAATTTAAGTTACACACAAATTAAAGCGCCATTTGCAGGGCGTATTGGTAAAGTAAACTATGATGTAGGTAACTTAGTTGGACCAACATCAAACGAGTTGGCTCAGCTTACTGATGTTGACCCTATTTACGTTAATTTTCAGGTAGAAGAGTCTGACTATATAAGTTACCGCCAAAAGCACCAAGGTAGTGAAGGCAACCCACAAAATGTACCAATCGATTTATCTCTGCGTTTACCTAATAACTCAAACCTAGCATCAAAAGGGCAACTTGATTTCGCTGATACTAAAGTTGATCGCAGTACGGGGACGGTAGAACTACGAGCAACGTTTGCTAATCCTAATAATATAGTTATGCCGGGTTTATTTGTAACCTTGATTTTAGAAAGTAAAGATAAGCAAAAGCAGGCACTAATACCGCAGGCTGCAGTTCAAGAAAACCAACAAGGCAAATTTGTACTCGTCGTTGGGGATGATAAAAAAGTAGCCACTCGTATTGTGCAATTAGGTCGTCGTATTAATGCAATGTGGGTTGTTGAGTCTGGCCTTGAGCAAGGCGAGCAAGTGATTGTCGAAGGTTTGCAAAAAGTGCGCCAAGGGGTGGAAGTTAAGCCAGTCGAGAAAAAGGTTGATCACACCACGGGTACTATTTCTAATTTAACTAATGCCGCGGGCTAAAAGGAGCGTTCATGATCAGTAAAACGTTTATCGCGCGGCCTAAATTTGCCTTAGTGATTTCGATTGTTATCACCCTTGCAGGTTTGATTTCAATGGGATTACTACCGGTGAATATGTACCCGGAGATAACCCCGCCGCAAGTACAAATTACCGCGGTCTATCCCGGTGCAAGTGCACAGATAGTCGAGGAATCTGTGATCAGACCCATTGAAGAACAAATCAATGGTGTTGAAGATATGATGTACATTGAATCGAGCTCAACGAATAATGGCATTGGCAGCATAACCGTATATTTTAAAGTTGGTACAGACACTGATATTGCACAGGTCAACGTGCAAAATAGGGTGGCGCTTGCTGAGCCTGGCTTACCTGCAGAGGTAAAGCGTCAGGGGGTATCAGTTAAGAAAAAATCAAGTGCAATGCTACTGGGGATTAACCTCTTCTCTAGCAAAGATAATATTGATGATATATTTTTGAGTAACTATGCAACCAATTATTTAACCGAATCACTTGGGCGTATACCTGGTGTTGCGTCAGCAGAAGTTATGGGCGAAAGGACCTATTCGATGCGCTTGTGGTTGCGCCCAGATAAAATGGCTGCACTTGGGCTAACAATCGCTGAGGTACAGGCTGCTTTACAAGAGCAAAATACCATTGTAGCAGCCGGTAAATTAGGCGCAGCGCCAAGCTTACCAAGCCAGCAATTTGAATATTCGATTCAAGCTCGAGGGCGCTTAAAAACCCCCGAAGAGTTTGGCCAAACTATTCTTCGCTCAAACCAAGATGGCAATTTCGTCCGTCTTAGTGATATTGCACGTATTGAACTGGGCTCTGCTGATTACAGCGTAATAGCTAAGTTAAACCAGCAAGATACGGCTTTCATTGTTATTTACCAATTAACAGATGCTAACGCAACGCAGGTAGCAAGCGATGTAAAAGCTAAAATGGCAGAACTTGCAAAGCAACTCCCTGACGGTGTTGAATATTCTATACCGTATGATACAACTGAGTTTATTAACCGATCGATTGATGAAGTTGTTGTTACATTATTTCAAGCCGTTGGTTTAGTCGTGTTAGTGGTGTTTTTATTTTTACAAAATTGGCGAGCTACACTTATTCCTACTATCGCCATCCCTGTTTCTTTAGTGGGAACCTTTGCTTTTATGATGGCAATGGGGTATTCAATTAACTTGATTACCTTGTTTGGATTAGTGCTTGCGATAGGTATTGTGGTTGATGATGCGATTATTGTTATTGAAAACGTTGAGCGTATCCTCAAAGAAGAAAAACTACCCATTAAAGAAGCCGTAACGAAAGCTATGGAACAAGTGACAGGGCCGATTATAGCTACCACCTTAGTGTTACTTGCGGTATTTGTGCCTGTAGGTTTTATGCCAGGTATTACTGGGGAACTTTATAAACAATTCTCTGTTACTATTTCGTTTGCAGTGCTTATATCATCTGTCAATGCGCTTACTTTAAGCCCTGCATTATGTGCGTTATTACTAAATGAAAAAGTAATGACGCCGATAAAATGGTTAGCGCCCGTTGATAGAAGTATTACTAAATCTACTACCGTCTATTCTAAAATCATACACTTTATTTTGAAACGTTCGGCACGAATGGCTATTTTTGCATTGGTTATTTTTGTGGCCGCTGGATGGTTGGCCAAAAGTGTCCCGACAGGGTTTATTCCAGCAGAAGATCAAGGCTTTGTATTTGTTGATGTGCAATTACCTGATGCAGCTGCAAGTGGACGCACAGAAAAAGTGATGCATAAAATAGCCGAAATAGTTAAAAATGAACCCGCAGCGACTGATTTTATAGCCGTATCAGGGTTTTCATTAATTGGTGGTGCAGGTTCAAATAATGCGTTAGGTATTGTGATTTTAAAAGATTGGGAAGAACGTACCAGCCCTGAATTAGGCTTAAAGTCTGTTATAGGTCGTTTGATGGGGCAAATGTGGGCAATGCCAGATGCGCAAGTGATGGTCTTTAATCCGCCTCCTATTCCCGGTTTGGGAAGCAGCTCTGGTTTTGAGTTTCGCTTACAAGATAGTGAGGGGCGTGATCCAACGCAGCTGGCCCAAGTTCTTAACGGCTTAGTGTATGAGGCAAATCAGCATCCTAACCTCAGCAATGTTTACAGTACCTTCAGAGCAAATGTTCCGCAGTACTTTTTAGAGGTTGATCGTAACAAAGCCAAAGCTCAAGGTGTTGCTTTGAGTGATATATTTTTAACGCTACAAGCGCAACTGGGCTCGTTATATATCAATGACTTTAATCAGTTTAGCCGTACTTATAAAGTGATTATGCAGGCTGAGAGTGAGTTCCGTAAAAATCCCACTGACTTACAACATTACTTTGTTCGTAACGATAAAGGGGATATGGTTCCACTGACTACACTCGCTAAATTAGAGCCGATCCTTGGGCCTACGACTTTAAACCACTTTAACCTATACCGTAGTGCTAATATTAGTGGCCAAGCCGCGGCAGGGTTTTCAAGTGGTGATGCAATTGCAGCTATGCAAGAGTTGGCTTCGCAGTTACCTAATGGCTATGTGTTTGAATGGGCGGGGCAGTCTAAGCAAGAGATTGAAGCGGGTAATATGGCACCTATCCTATTTGGTCTAGCGGTTATATTTGTTTACCTATTTTTAGTTGCGCAATATGAAAGTTGGACAATTCCATTTTCGGTCATTGCAGCGATCCCATTGGCAATGTTTGGTGCTATGTTGGCGTTGTATGTATTAGGTATGGAAAATAACATTTACGCGCAGGTTGGTTTAGTGTTGTTAATAGGGATGTCGACCAAAACCGCAATTTTAATTGTTGAATTTGCGATGGAGGAGCGTGCTGCTGGTAAGAGTATATTTGACGCTGCATTGAGCGCGGCAAGCATGCGTTTTCGAGCAGTATTAATGACAGCTCTTTCGTTTGTCTTAGGCGTGTTACCTTTAGTCTTTGCAACAGGTGCAGGGGCTGGAAGCCGAGTCTCATTGGGTGTTACTGTATTGGCAGGTATGCTAGCCGCAACTATTTTTGGCACTTTGCTAGTTCCATTATTTTATAGTTTGGTGCAATCAATGCGTGAAAAAATAAAAGGTACTGTATCGACTCAAGAGTGAAGTAAGGGTCGTGTAAAAAAAGTCAGGGAAACCTGACTTTTTTTTGTCAAAAATTTGCTGAGGTTTGATACTATACTTGGTAATTGCATCTTGAAAGGTTTATGGCGATGACAGGGCCCCGTTTATACAGTGAAGAAGAAGTAACGCACCAAGCTTATGATATCTTTTTAGAATTAGCACCAGATAACCTTACGGAGCAGGATGTTGAAGATTTTAATCAACATCGCGAAGAGCTTGGCTTTATTGAAGAAGGTGAGCCAGATGACCAATGGCATGATTTTGTGGCACTTGAAATTGAACCAGAGTTATTTGTTCAAGTACTCGTCGGTCTTGAGTTTGATAATCAAGATATTTTATTTGCTAAAATTTTGATAAGTCGCGATAAAGATGCACCGTTTTGCCATATTTTATGGAAAGAAAGCGAATAATTTAGATGCCATATCTCCGTTATAAAGTACTTATGTTAAGCAATCATACAAAGATTTGTCAGTGATTAGGCTATTTCTGCTATTGAGCTTGATATTGAGCTTTAAAATCTGGGCGGTTGACCCATTTGAAGACTTTCATGAATATGGGCAACTTTCAGATGAAGAGATCCATAAAATTCATCAAGGTGAGTTACTCTACGGTGATATTGAATTTGGCTTTATTGTTAGTCGGGGCAATACTAATTCGACGAGCTTTAAGTTCAAGGGCAATTTATATCAAGATTTTGATAGTTGGCGTAATCAATTTAAAATAGATACGTTATATAAGCGAGATAAAAATGAGGCTACCGGCGATGACGAAGTCTCGGCCAACAGAGTGTTCATATCAGCGCAAGGAAACTATAAAGTTGGTGTGAAAAACGCTTCTTTCTTTATATATGGGGATTACGAAGAAGATAAATTTAGTGGCTTGGACTTTAAAAGTACGTTAGCCACAGGTTATGGAAATAGGCTATATGAAGGGGTTAAAAATCAAGTTGATTTTGATATCGGCCCTGGCTTATATCGCTCTGTTGCAGTAGGTGAAGCGGATGATGATAGTACTAAAACGGGCTATTTGTTGCGTTTGGCGCTGCAATGGGAGCGTACTGTTTCAAAGCGTACGCGCTTTAATCAAGATGTTAGTATTGAACAATCGCTTTCGGGGCTGAATTCGCGATTGAAATCAGAAACTTCATTGATCAGCCAAGTTATGGGGGCGGTGTCGTTAAAGTTTGCTTATTTATATCGTTATAACTCCAAACCGGAAAATGACAAACTAAAGTTTGATTCGGAGCTAAGTGCGACATTCGTTTATAGTTTTTAATATTTATTAGAGAGTGTTATGTATCAACATAAACAATTTGCACTGTTCATTTTTGTTATATTGAGCTGGATTGCCAGTTTTGTAGGTTTAGCGTGGTATTTAATTGGTGCGGATATGCCGTTAATGGTATTTGCAGCAATTTTAGTGCTGGTGGCATTTTTCTTTCATGGTTTAACTATTAAAGTTGATGACACTCAAATCAGTTGGGGTTTTGGCCCTGGTGTATTTGGCGATAAGTTACAATTGACAGATATAGTCGAAGCTAAAGCGGTAGAAAACTCATATAGACACGGTATTGGTTTACGTATTACGCATGATGGTTGGGTGTATACTGTGTCAGGGTTTAGTGCAGTACAGCTAGTTTTAAAAGATGGTAGTCAGTATCGGTTAGGAACTAATGATCAAGATGGTTTACTTGCTGCTTTAGCCGATAAAATTAGTAAGCCTGAGTAGCCCTAAATATCGTAAAATTAATAAATAAAAAGCGCATTAGCGCTTTTTATTTATTAGGGGAAATTGATTAATGGTCGTGACCACAACCACCTTCAACATGTACATGACCATGGGCTAGTTCGTCGGCCGTGGCATCACGCACTTCAAGAATTTCTACATCAAAGTTTAATGTGATCCCTGCAAGAGGGTTGTTACCATCAACAATAACTTCGTCTTCTTGAATATCAATGATCATGACTGATTGATCACCATCATCGGTAGAAGCACGAAATTGCATACCTACTTCAATTTCCATATCTTCAAACATTGATTTAGGTACTGCTTGCATGAGTTCATCATGGCGTTCACCGTAACCGTTTTCAGGTTCAACAGTAACACTCAAAGTGTCACCAGCTTCTTTACCTATAAGTGCGTCTTCTAGGCCTTGAATTAAGTAACCTGTACCAACGATAAAAATGAGTGGCTCACCATCAAATGAGTTATCGATAGAGTTTTTGTCATTATCCATAACAGAATAATGCATTTTTACCACTTTATTTGTTGCAACGATCATAGTTACTCCTATTTATTCGTCGTCAAGAGAGTAGGGTAGAGGAAGAATTGATAGCTCTACCGCCGGGGCATGTTTTGCACGCAGTAACTGACTAGGTTCACTGTCGTTTGGCAACACTACAAGGCCAAATAAGGTTTTACTTTGCGGGTTGTAAGCTTGGCTTATTAATTTACCCGCGCGGCGCCAGTTTTCACCCATTTGAGTTTCTAGTTCCGGCTCTGCCAATTCTCCGTCACTATGTCCTGACACTATATACATTGCGCGTTTATTCTTACCAAGGTATTTCATTCGCGCTACAGTTTCTTGGCCGGTATAACACCCTTTACGAAAGCTAATTCCGCCAATAGCTTGTAGGTTAACCATTTGCGGGACATATTCACCAAGGGCCAACTCATTGAGTTCAGGTTCACCAGCTAAAATAGCGTGTTGTTGCCACAAAGCATCGTTTTCAAGCGCGATAACGTCATCAGGAAGAGAAAAGTCAGCATTAACCATTAATAAGATACGGTTGTCTGCTAGTTTTATGGCTTTACCATAACTAAAATCACACGCGTTATCCTGCCCATTAAAATGGATATCGAGGCTTTTTAGGGCTGCGGTTACGTCTTCACCAATTAAACCGATTAATTTTTCTGTTGCTGCTAGGAGCTCAACGTTTGAAAATACCGCATATTTTTTCAATTCAGCTAGTGATTGGGTGATTTCAACTTCAGAGGCCGCTAAATAGTAGCTATCTTGGTAGGCAAATAATTTCGCGACGCTCCATAGTTTACCTTTGGCATTACAATGCCCAGTCCATAAATAGTTATTTTGGCTTAGCTTGTTGATATCTTGAGTAATTTGACCATGAAGGTAGGCGAGTTTATCAACACCACTAATGCGGATCAGCTGATGTGACAAAGGGCATGCATATACTGTTGACATAAAAACCTGCGTTACAAAAAATATAGGGGCTCATAATACCGTAGTTAGCGCTGAGGGTATAGATGCATAAATTGCTGTTTATTCAGGTGCAATTTGTTAAACTGCAAGGTAACTAAGTACGAGGTAAAAAATGACTGAAATTCACAATAAAGCGCGTATCCGTTGGGCTTGTCGCCGCGGCATGTTAGAACTCGATGTGTTGTTTATGCCGTTTGTCGATGAGGCATTTGATTCATTATCTGTGCAGCAGCAAGCTGTACTACAGCGTTTATTAGAAGCTGATGATCCCGATTTATTTGCGTGGTTTATGGGCCATCAAGAATGTAAAGACCCAGAACTGAAGCAAATGGTACAACTTATTTTAGACCGGGTTCGTGTATAGATTCACGGTTGCAAGAAATAAAGCAGACCACAAACCCTTTGTGGTCTTATTTGGTTTGTTCGCCTGTTGTTTTAGTCTTTTTTTAACCACCCTTACAGTTCAACTACTTACTTTGGCTATGGCTTTTATTAGTGGCCGTTGGTGTTGGCTGCAATTTAAAGCTGTGCATAGTGATGAGGGGGTTGTGATTTTATCATCGTCAAATATCTGCTTTGAAAGTAAAACAGTAAAAATCAACGGTAATCTCAGTTGTAAAAGCCGAGTGTATCCAAAGAGTGTGTGGTTACATATAGAATCATTGGCTCAATCTCGCTGGTTAATTGTTAATGCCAGGAGTGTTGAGCCGCAAAACTTCATTCGCCTTAAACGTGCTATTTTGGCTGCTCGAACTGAGTCGGCGGGGTTAAAATAGTTGGGGTTGGGTTATCATTTAACTGTGGGTAGTCAATGGTGTAATGAAGGCCTCTGCTTTCTTTTCGCTCCATAGCACTTCGAATAATAAGCTCAGCAACTTGGACTAGGTTACGTAGCTCTAATAAGTTATTAGTAACGCGGAAGTTTGCATAATAATCACGAATTTCTTGTTGTAGTAGTTCAACACGGTGTAAAGCGCGTTCCAAGCGCTTAGTTGAACGTACTATGCCAACATAATCCCACATAAATAGACGTAACTCATGCCAATTATGCGTGATCACCACTTCTTCATCTGAATTAGTAACACGACTTTCATCCCATACAGGTAAGGTTTTTAATGCCGGGCTGTGCTGTATTTTAGCTAAAATGTCTTTTGCTGCGGCATGGGCAAACACAATGCATTCTAACAATGAATTACTCGCCATACGGTTAGCGCCATGTAGGCCTGTGTAAGCGACTTCGCCAATTGCGTAAAGATTATCTAGATCGGTTTTACCGTTAAAATCAGTCATTACGCCACCACAAGTGTAATGAGCTGCCGGTACTACTGGGATCGGGTCTTTAGTAATATCAAGACCCACACTCAAGCACTTTGCGTAAATAGTAGGAAAGTGCTCAATAATAAAGTCTTTATCTTTGTGGCTGATATCCAAATATACGCAATTTGCACCTAAGCGCTTCATTTCGAAATCGATAGCGCGAGCAACAATATCTCTTGGTGCTAATTCTTCACGAGTATCAAAATCTTTCATAAATCGGGTGCCATCAGGGCGTTTTAAGTAAGCGCCTTCACCACGCATGGCTTCTGTTATAAGAAAATTCTGTAACTCTGGGTGATATAGGCTAGTTGGGTGGAATTGGTTAAATTCCATATTGGCAACGCGACACCCCGCACGCCATGCCATTGCAATACCGTCACCGCTAGATACGTCAGGGTTTGATGTATAGAGGTAGACTTTACTGGCTCCACCGGTAGCTAAAGCCACGAATTTAGCTGAAATCGTTTCGACTTTTTTTGCCGCGCGGTTCCACATATACACGCCGTGAATATGTTGGCCGGTTTGGCCTAGTTTTTTATCACCAATCAAATCAATTGCATTATATTGTTCAAGCAATGTTATTCTAGGGTGTGCTTGCACTTGGCTTATCAGGGTCGTTTGTACAGCGCGACCAGTTGCGTCTGCAGCATGAAGAATACGCCGGTGACTGTGGCCGCCTTCACGCGTTAAGTGAAAACGTTCTTTGCCTTTGCTGTCAAATTCCATATCAAAGGGGACGCCTTGCTCAATAAGCCATTGTAAGCAATCAGGGGCATTGCTTGCAGTGTAATGAACAGCTTCTCTGTCGCATAAACCACCACCGGCATCTAAAGTGTCTTGCACATGCGATTCTATACTGTCATTTTTTTTATCAAAAACAGCAGCAATTCCGCCTTGGGCATAGAGTGTGGAACCTTCGGTTAGTTCACCTTTACTAATTACGGTGACTTTACAGTGGTTGGCTAAAGACAGAGCTAATGAGAGGCCAGCTGCGCCACTGCCTATAATCGCGACATCCGTAATGTGGTGTTTATTTTGGTTCATGTCCGTGGTCTTTGCGGTTACAATGCTCAGATACTAATTTATGCAATTGGTACGAGCAATCAATATTATTATGATAGGCGTATATGTATCATATTTGGCGCGACACTATTAGTGATTTTCAGCTTTTGCCAACTTATTTACGGCTATTTTATAAAATAATAATATTAAACAGAACTTTTTGTTCATAGCGTAGTCAGAGTATTTGTGAACAATGGCTAAGATATGAATAACAAGCAATAATTAGATATAGGAGTACCGGCTCGAATGAGCGAGCAGGATTTGGATTTAGCGCTAGTAAAAAGGGTCCAGCAAGGCGATAAAAATGCCTTCAATCTTTTAGTAAAGAAGTATCAGAATAAAATCGCTGGTTTGATTTCACGTTACGTATCAAATCAAGGTGATATTGCTGATGTAGCACAAGAGGCGTTTATTAAAGCGTATCGTGCTCTTCCTAACTTTAGAGGGGACAGTGCCTTTTATACTTGGTTATACCGTATCGCCGTTAATTGTGCTAAAAATTACTTAGTGGCTCAGGGTCGCAAACCGCCAGCAAATGATATAGATGCTGACGATGCCGAATTTTACGATGGCGCAGATGCAATGCGTTCAAATGCATCCCCTGAAAACTTGTTATTAAGCGAAGAAGTTCGCGCAGTTATTTTTAGCACCATTGATAGTTTGCCTGAAGATCTTAAAACCGCAATCACCCTACGAGAAATCGAAGGGATGAGCTATGAAGAAATAGCAGTGGTGATGGATTGCCCAGTCGGGACGGTGCGTTCGCGTATTTTCCGTGCCCGTGAAGCAATTGATAACAAATTAAACCCATTAATAGGCGAGTCTTAATATGACAAAAGCAGACGTTAACAAGTTGGATAATCAACATCTATCCGCATTACTTGACGGCGAACAACCACTAGAGAATCAAGTGTTAGCATCTGATGATGCTGCTACTTTTGGTCGTTACGCATTGATTGGTGATGCTATGCGTGCTGAGTCAGATAATGCCTTCGTTATAGATATCAGTGATAGCGTTGCAAAAGCACTAGAAAGTGAACCTGTGTATGCTGACTTTAGTCAAAAACAGGCACAGCCTACACCTCTAGTGGCAAACGGCACCGATAATGTAGTGGAATTTAACTGGCGTAAACCAATTTCACAGTTGGCTATTGCAGCCAGTGTGGCAATGTTTGCGATTGTTGGTGTTCAGACTTTGCCACAAGGTGAAAATTCATCGGCGAATGAAATTCCAATGCTACAAACAACACCTTTAACGGGTGTTGCGTCTCCAGTGAGTTATTCATCAGAACCAGCGCTTGAAAATGCAGAGCAAGGTTTACGTGAGTTACAGCAGCAGCGCATAGGCGCTTTAGTTCTTGAGCATCAACGCCAAGCACGAGTTGCATATTCATTAGAAAAAGCCCACACTAAGGCGCAAGCCGAAGAGGAAAAAAACTAATTTAATGAAAGTTATTACTTTTATTTTGTCGTTGGTATTAATGGCTCCAGCCTTTGCTGACGACGAAAACCCCGCTAAAGAGCTACTGCTCCAGATGGCTGATGCCGTCCACAACCGCAACTTTGATGCCTCTTTTGTTGTCGTCAAAGGTAAAGCGATGGAACCCTATCGTTGGTTACATGCAAAACAAGGTGACACCGAACTTGAGCATTTAAGCTTACTTAATGGTGCTGGCCTAGAAATGGTTAGAATTAATAACCAAGTAACTTATTTTGAGCCTCAATCTGCGCCTTATTCAATTGCTACAGACTCTATTGCAGGTCCGATTCCAGAAGTTCTATTCAAAAATATTGAACGATTAAGTTTGCACTATGATTTTGTTTTAGGGGGGAAAGGACGTATTGCTGGACGTGCTGCTCAATTAGTTCGTATTGAATCAAAAGATGAATATAAGTATAATTATTGGCTCTGGCTAGATGCAGAATCATCCTTGTTGCTTAAATCTGCGTATGTTAATCACGCCGGTGAAATGCTAGAGCAGCTTCAATTAACACATATTAGTGTGACCGAAGAGCCTGCGCCACTGTTATTAGAAATGCTTAATCGTCAATTTCCAACGTCATTACCGGCCGTTGAAGTTTCTAATAAAGAGTCAAAAACAGCGGGTAATAATTGGCAAATCGGTTGGTTACCTGATGGGTTTAGTTTACTTAAATCAGATCGCCATAAATTAGATTTAAACAATGAACTGACTGATTATTATCTATATTCAGATGGTTTTGTTGAAGTGTCGGTGTTTGTTCAACGACCTTTACCAGGGCGCAGACCGAGTGGTTCTTTATCATCAGGAGCTACAACTGTTTATGTTCATAATGCTGGAAGCTTTGATGTGTCGGTGGTGGGAAATATACCAGCAATGACCGCCAAGGCAATTGCTGAGTCGGTTGCAAGACCATTGTAAATTAAAAGCAGATAATGATAGAACAAACCCTTACAGTGGTGTCAATTGATGGCGCCACTGCGCATTTAGAAGCTCAACAAAAAAAAGCTTGCGAAGGCTGTAATGGTCGCTGTGGCTCTCAAGTGTTTGGCAAACTATTTGGCACCGCTAAAAAAACCTTTCCTTACCAATTTGAAACTGTTGTTGCTGTCGGGCAAAAAGTGACACTTGCGCTAGACGATAGTCACATGGTAAAACATGCCTTTGCAGTATATATGCTGCCTTTAGTCTTGGGGTTAGTGTTTTCTCTGATCGCTGCTGAGTTTTTTTCTGCGCCAGAATGGTTACAAATAATTGCCGCTATAAGTGGTGGTTTTACTGGCTTTGCTGTAGCTAAAAGTCGAGTGAAAAGTCTCAAACATGACATCAAAGTAATAAAAATTCATCCAATTAGCCTCCCTTTAACTCAAATAGATGGTGATTGAAGCCAATTAAATGTAAAATTGCGGCTTTATACACTCAATCAATTAAAATAGAAGTTTAGAATCCAGTTTATGAAGCATATCCGTAATTTTTCGATCATCGCCCATATTGACCACGGTAAATCGACCCTTTCTGATCGTTTGATCCAAGTTTGTGGCGGTTTAACTGACCGTGAAATGCAAAAACAAGTATTGGATTCAATGGATATAGAGCGCGAACGTGGCATCACGATTAAAGCGCAAAGTGTAACCTTAAATTATAAAGCAAATGATGGTGAAACTTACCAGCTAAACTTTATCGATACACCAGGACACGTTGATTTTACTTATGAAGTATCACGTTCATTGGCTGCCTGTGAAGGCGCATTACTTGTAGTAGATGCAGGCCAAGGTGTTGAGGCGCAAACATTAGCAAATTGTTATACCGCCATAGAAATGAATTTAGAAGTTATACCAGTACTAAATAAAATCGATTTACCACAAGCAGATCCACTTCGCGTTGCTGAAGAAATTGAAGATATTATTGGTATTGATGCGCTTGATGCTGTGCAATGTAGCGCTAAAACAGGTGTTGGTATTGCTGAAGTTCTTGAAATGATTGTCAGAGATGTACCATCGCCAGAAGGTGATAAAGACGCGCCATTACAAGCATTAATTATCGACTCTTGGTTTGACCCGTATCAAGGTGTTGTATCACTTGTACGTATTAAACACGGTGAACTACGCATCGGCGACAAAATTAAAATCATGTCGAATGAGCATATTCATACTGCAGATCAAGTTGGTGTATTTACACCAAAGCAAACAAACACCGGTATTTTAAGAACTGGCGAAGTAGGCTTTGTTATTGCTGGTATTAAGGAAATACATGGCGCGCCAGTTGGCGATACGATTACCCATCAAAAAAATGCAGCGCCTGCTCGCTTACCTGGTTTTCAAAAAATTAAACCACAAGTGTATGCGGGTATGTTCCCTATTGCGTCAGATGAATATGAATCGTTCCGTGATGCCCTGAATAAACTAAGTCTTAACGATGCGTCGTTATTCTTTGAACCAGAGAATTCTACCGCACTTGGTTTTGGTTTTCGTTGTGGCTTTTTAGGCATGCTGCACATGGAAATTATTCAAGAGCGTTTAGAACGTGAATACGATATTGATCTAATTACCACTGCGCCTACTGTAATCTATGAAATAGTAACAAAAGAAGGTACTTTTCAGATTGATAATCCGTCTGACCTTCCGGCAGTAAATGATATTCAAGAAATTCGAGAGCCAATTGTAGAAGCAAATATCCTTGTTCCTCAAGAGTACTTAGGTAATGTTATTACCCTATGTATAGAGAAACGAGGTATGCAAACTAAAATGAGTTACCACGGTAAACAAGTAGCCGTAACGTATGAGCTACCAATGGCTGAAGTAGTAATGGACTTTTTTGATAAATTAAAGTCAACCAGCCGTGGTTTTGCATCGCTTGATTACAACTTTAAGCGTTTTCAAACGTCAGACATGGTACGTGTTGATATTTTAATAAATGCTGAGCGTGTTGATGCACTTGCGATTATTGTACACAGAGACAGTGCACAATCTCGTGGTCGTCAGTTAGCTGATGCACTTAAAGAGCTTATTCCACGTCAAATGTTTGATATTGCAATTCAGGCGGCAATTGGCGCGCATGTTATTGCACGTACAACCGTTAAGCAGTTACGTAAAAATGTAATCGCCAAGTGTTACGGTGGTGACGTAAGTCGTAAGAAAAAACTGCTTAAAAAGCAAAAAGATGGTAAAAAACGTATGAAGCAAGTTGGTAATGTTGAAGTGCCACAAGAAGCGTTTTTAGCAATTCTTAAAGTTGGTAAGTAAGGCTTAGTAACCCAGTTTCGTAAGAGAAAGGATTTAATGTATGGCAGGTTATTTTTCAATATTTTTAGTGCTATTAACATTAGGCTCAGGCTTAATTTGGTTAATTGACCATCTAATGTTTGCGCCAAAAAGACAGCAACGCTTAGCTCTTGCACAAAGTTCTGCTGGCGGCGAGCTAGATGAAGAAACTGCCGCATTAATTGCGCCTGAGCCGACATTGACAGAGACTGCTAAGTCGATTTTCCCGATGATCGCAGCAATTACTATTTTTAGGTCGTTTTTATTTGAACCGTTTCAAATTCCGTCAGGTTCAATGATGCCTACCTTGTTAGTGGGTGACTTTATTTTAGTGCAAAAGTATTCTTATGGGGTGAAAGACCCTGTATGGCGTACTCAGTTAGTCGATGTTGCTGAACCTGAACGCGGTGATATAGTGGTATTTAAATATCCATTAGATGAACGTATAGATTATATTAAACGAGCTATTGGTTTGCCTGGTGATAAAATTGTTTACCGTAACAAGCGTTTATATATTCAACCAAATTGCGCAGAGGGTGAAACTCAGCAGGGCGATTTATTGTGTAATGAGTATAATAAGATTGATATGGAAATCATCAATCGTGATGAATTTAAGCAAGGCTCTATGGATTTAGTGCGTTTAAATGAAAATTTAACGACGCTAAAACATGATATTTTAATAAACCCAGAAGCGCTGGAAATGAAAGGGCGTTACTATCAACAGCCGGGTACACGTTCTGATGAATGGGTAGTACCGGCTGATCATTATTTTATGATGGGTGACAACCGCGATAACAGCCAAGATAGTCGCGTATGGGGCTTTGTGCCAAAAGAAAACTTGGTGGGTAAAGCTGTCTTTATATGGATGAGTTTTGAATTTGATAATGGCCCAGATGACATTGTACCAGGCTGGGTTCCAACTGGTGTTCGTTTTGAACGCCTAGGTAATATTCAGTAACAATGAAAAAAAATGTAACAGAGCTATATAGCAAAATAGGGTATACCTTTATTGATCAAGCATTGCTTGAGCAGGCGATGACCCATCGCAGCCATAAAGGACAACATAACGAGCGCCTAGAGTTTTTAGGTGATTCAATTTTAAGTTTTGTCATTGCAAATGCATTATATGGCAAATTCCCTAAAGCCCGAGAAGGTGACTTGAGCCGTATGCGCTCAACGCTTGTTCGTGGTCAAACGTTAGCCGAATTTGGCTTGGAGTTTGGTTTAGGTGATTACCTGCGTTTAGGTCCAGGTGAGCTTAAAAGTGGCGGCTTTCGACGTGAGTCAACTTTAGCTGATGCGGTTGAAGCCATAATCGGTGCTGTATTTTTAGATGCAGGTATAGATGTTTGTGGTAATTTAATTTTGGCTTGGTACGAACCTCGCCTTGATGCTATTTCACCAGGCTTAAACCAAAAAGACCCTAAAACGCTATTACAAGAGTATTTACAAGCTCGAAAACTACCTTTGCCAGGCTACACCGTAGTTGATACTAAAGGTCAGGCGCACAATCAAACATTCACGGTAGAATGTATAGTTGAAGGTATGGATAGCATCATCTCAGTAGGTAGTTCACGTCGTAAGGCTGAACAAAAAGCCGCTGAAAAAGCACTTAAGATACTTAAAAATGAACCTTGATACACTGATCCAGCCTCATACAGGTGAAGTTGATACGTTTTGCGGCATGGTCGCCATTGTTGGTCGACCAAACGTAGGTAAATCTACGTTGCTAAACGAAATTATTGAACAAAAAGTGAGTATAACCTCACGCAAACCGCAAACAACGCGCCACCGTATCATGGGTATTCATACCGAAGGTAAGCATCAGGCTGTTTACGTCGATACACCGGGGCTGCACGTTGAAGAAAAGCGTGCCATTAACCGTTTAATGAATCGCGCAGCATCTAGCTCAATCGGTGATGTAGAACTTATTATATTTGTTGTTGAAGGCACTCATTGGAATGCTGACGATGACATGGTGCTAAATAAAGTATCACAAAGCGGTAAACCAGTATTATTGGTTATTAATAAAATAGACCAAGTAAAGGACCGTGATCTTGTACTGCCACATATGAAGTGGTTAGGTGACAAGTTTGATTTTGTTGGTATTATGCCCGTATCTGCGACGCAGGGTAAAAATATTAACCTAATCAAAGATGAAGTAACAAAACGTTTACCACCGTGTGAGTTTTACTTTCCTGAAGATTATGTAACCGATCGCTCAATGCGCTTTATGGCGGCTGAAGTGATCCGTGAAAAGTTAATGCGTTTTATGGGTGAGGAATTACCTTATTCAGTAACTGTCGAAATTGAGCAGTTTAAATGGCAAGAAAACGGCATTTGGCATATCAATGGCTTAATCTTGGTTGAGCGTGAAACTCAAAAACGCATGGTAATTGGTAACAAAGGCGAAAAGCTGAAAGTTATTGGCCGTGAAGCACGTAAAGATCTTGAAGAAATGCTCGATAACAAAGTATTTTTAGAGCTTTGGGTTAAAGTTAAATCAGGTTGGGCTGACGATGAGCGTGCACTTCGCAGCTTAGGTTACGGTGAAGATTAATCACTTAAGTTACCGTTATGGATAGCGACTTCTACACAGCATATTTATTACATCGGCGTCCTTTTAGTGACTCGCAAGTAATGCTTGATATGCTGGTAGAAGGCGTTGGACAACTACGAATGCTTGCTCGCATAAGTGGTCGCCAGTCAACCAAACATAAAGCGCAGCTGCAACCTTTCCAAGCATTACTCGTAAACTATACGGGTAAAAATGATCTTAAATACATTCAACGTTTCGAATTGCATGGTACGCAATCCCCTTTAGTAGGCGATCAGCTTTACTGCGGCTTCTACTTAAATGAGTTAACAAATCGGATTGTGCCAATCAATGAACCCATTGATCATGCCTATGAGCTTTATCGAACTCACTTACAGCAGCTAAATAAGCACCCTAATTTGCAAGCCGTATTACGCTCTTATGAATTTCAGTTACTAGAGCTTTTGGGTTATGGCGTTGATTTTAGTTTTGATGCCGCAGGCGATCCAATCACCTCAAAACAAACGTATAGTTATTTTGCTGAATATGGCTTTGTTGCACAGGAAAATCATGGTAGTGGCTTTTTAGGGGCGCAATTAAATGCGATTGCTGCTCATGACTTTAGTGCGCCGGATGTGTTATATATGGCAAAACAATTAAGTCGTCATTTAATGAAACCCTTACTGGGTAAAAAACCATTAAAAAGTAGAGAGCTTTTTAAACCGCAATCTTAGTACGGTATTTTTAACCGTTATTTTTACAGGTAAAAAAATGAAAGATATTCTTTTGGGTATAAACGTTGATCATATTGCTACTTTACGCCAAGCCCGCGGTACTAGTTACCCGGATCCAGCTCATGCGGCAAGTGTTGCGGAGCATGCTGGTGCTGATGGGATCACCATTCATTTGCGTGAAGATCGCCGTCATATTCAAGATCGTGACGTATATGTGATGGCTAAAACAATTCAAACGCGTATGAACCTTGAAATAGCTGTTACTGATGAAATGATTGATATTGCGTTGGATGTAAAACCGGCTTACGTTTGCTTAGTACCAGAAAAACGGGAAGAGTTAACTACCGAAGGTGGCTTAGATGTTGTGGGTAACTTAGATAAAATTAAAGCCGCAACTGCAAAGCTGAGTGATGCAGGAATTAAAGTTTCATTATTTATTGACGCAGATAAAGCGCAATTAGATGCCGCTAAAGCATGTAATGCTCCTTACGTTGAAATACATACTGGCGCTTATGCAGATGCGCAAACTGACGCAGAGATGAGCAAAGAGCTTGAACATATTCGACAAGGTGTGAAATATGCGGCAGGTTTAGGGCTAATCGTCAATGCAGGGCATGGCCTTCATTATCACAACGTGAAGCCGATTGCCGCGATGGAAGAGATTTACGAGTTAAATATTGGCCACGCAATTGTTGCGCGTGCAGCCATTGATGGTTTAGATAAAGCAGTACGTGACATGAAGCGACTAATGCTTGAAGCACGGGCTTAAAGTTTGAATTCAGTCTAATAAAAAAAACGACTCAAAAGAGTCGTTTTTTTAAACTTACTTTATTAGCAGTTTGTTTCTTCAGCATTTACGCCTTCTTTTACTTTTTCACAGGCGTCTTCGACTTTGTTTTGTACATCGGTTACAGCTTCATCTATGCGCTCACCTGCTTCTTCTGCGTGATTGTCTTCACATCCCATAATAAAAAAACTAGCGAAAAGGGCGATAACGGCTGTTTTTACTGTTGTAGATTTCATAATGTAATTCCTTGTAAATAAATATAGTGGTAATACTGTTGCGTTACTTTGTCTCAGCTACTTGGGCACGTTGCCACGTAGTGCGCCTGATACAAGAGAGATAACTAACAATACTAAAAAGATAAAAAATATAATCTTAGCAATTCCTGCTGCGGCACCTGCGATGCCACCAAAACCTAACACTGCAGCAATAAGTGCAATAACTAAAAATGTAATTGTCCAGCGTAACATTGTTTTCTCCTTGGTTAATTTGTACATATTAGATAATGCCATTTACATGCCAATATTAAAGTCCTTTAAAATCAGCCACTTACTTTTTCATTCGTTATAGGGATCAGTTTCATAAGAAATATTTACACGCTTTATGTGTAACTTGTTCTTAAGTAAAAAAAGGAATGTAAAATCACCACACTATTGGTAAGACCAATTAATTTAAGTGGTTTTTAGAAAAGAAATATTATCAAATATAGAGACTGCATAAATAGGGATGGAGCTTTGCATTCTATAGCTTATAAGTTTTGGCTATATTCACTATTTTTATCATCTATATCTTGAAAAATAATAGCGATTTGTCGGGTGTTAAATTTAATGTGGGTATGTTAGCTTTATATTAATTGGTTTTACCAATTTACAAAGTGTTGGAAATGGTTAATTACTTTGATATGATTGTTGCATAGTTATTTATATAAAGTGGTTTTTTACCTGCTTTTGTTGCTTTGTTAACTATCAGGTATTGAATATATAAAGGGGCAGAGTATGAATATAGGTGAGTTACTAGCGACAGCAGCAAATTTGATGGCAACAGGCATGGTGGGCGTTTTTGTTTTTCTTTCATTGTTGATTTCAGCAATTGTATTAATGTCTAAGGTGGCGAGTCGTTTTGAGCAACCTATAGATGTACCAGCTCGTGCGCCATCAATCAAAGCGCAAGGTGTGCCAGATGCACACATTGCCGCAATTAGTGCTGCCATCGCTCAGTACAAAAATAAACAAAAATTATAAGGGGTGACTTATGGCTAAATTAAAACTAACAGAACTGGTACTTCGTGATGCTCATCAATCATTATTAGCAACGCGTATGCGTTTAGATGACATGTTACCTATTGCTGAAAAACTTGATGATGCAGGTTATTGGTCGATCGAATCATGGGGCGGTGCAACATTTGATTCGTGTATTCGCTATTTAGGAGAAGATCCATGGGAGCGTATTCGCGCCCTTAAAAAAGCAATGCCGAATACAAAGCAACAAATGCTGTTACGTGGTCAAAATCTTTTAGGTTACCGTCATTATGCTGATGATGTGGTAGAAAAATTTGTTGAGCGTGCACATAAAAATGGTGTAGATGTCTTTCGTATTTTTGATGCAATGAATGACGTGCGTAATTTAGAAACGGCAATCAAAGCCGCAATCAAAGTTGGTGCCCATGCACAAGGTACAATTTCATACACAGTAAGCCCAGTCCATACACTGGAGATGTGGCTAACACTTGCAAAACAGCTTGAAGATCTTGGTTGTCATTCAATTTGTATCAAAGATATGGCAGGTTTACTTAAACCATATGATGCTGAAAAGTTGATTAAAGGTTTAAAAGAAACGGTTTCTATACCAATTGCAATGCAATGTCATGCAACAACAGGTTTAAGTACAGCAACCTATCAAAAAGCGATTGATGCTGGCATCGATATGCTTGATACCGCTATTTCCTCAATGAGTATGACTTATGGACACAGTGCAACAGAGACCATTGTTTCTATAGTTGAAGGAACTGAGCGCGATACTGAACTTGATTTGAATCAGCTCGAAGAGATTGCCGCTTACTTCCGTGATGTACGTAAAAAGTATGCTGCATTTGAAGGCAGTTTAAAAGGTGTTGATGGTCGTATATTATTAGCGCAAGTGCCTGGCGGCATGTTAACTAACATGGAAAATCAACTTAAAGAACAAGGCGCAGCAGATAAACTTGATCAAGTGTTGCTTGAAATACCACGCGTTCGTGAAGATTTAGGTTTCTTGCCTTTAGTGACACCTACCTCGCAAATTGTAGGCACACAAGCTGTTTTAAATGTACTGACAGGTGAGCGTTATAAAACAATCACTAAAGAAACGGCAGGTGTATTAAAAGGTGAGTACGGAGCAACACCAGCACCAATGAATAAAGAGCTGCAAGAGCGCGTGCTTGATGGTGCAGACGTTATTACTTGTCGTCCTGCTGATTTATTAAAACCAGAACTTGAGACGCTGCAAGCTGAGTTATTAAAAGAAGCACAAGAGCAAGGTTTAATACTTGCTGATGAGCAAATAGACGACGTGCTAACGTATGCATTATTTCCACAAATTGGTTTGAAATTCATTAAAAACCGTAACAACCCTGATGCATTCGAAGCAATACCTGCGGCCCCAACGGCTCAATCAGAAAAACCAACTAAAACGAATAATAAAACAGTCACTGCTGAGCAGTACAGCGTAAAAGTTGATGGTAAAGTTTATGATGTAGTTGTTGCTCAAGGCGGTGAACTAAAAGAAGTTACTTTAAAAGACAGTGAGTTAATTCCCCAGTCTGCCTCAGTCGCATCAGGGGAGACATTGAATGCACCTCTTGCCGGTAATATCTTTAAAATTAAAGTTAAAGCAGGGCAAACGGTTAACGAAGGTGATGTAGTAATGATCATGGAAGCCATGAAAATGGAAACAGAGATCCGCGCTACACATGCAGGTACAATTGCTCAGATCCTAGTTTCTGAAGGTGACTCGGTTGTCACGGGTGATGCCATGATTTCATTAGCCTAGGAGTAAAGTAGGATGGAAGCATTATTGAATCTCTGGCATGCCACAGGTATTGCGAACTTTACATTTCCGGCATTGATTATGATTGCGGTGGGGTGCTTGTTATTGTATCTCGCAATTGCACGTAATTTTGAACCATTACTATTATTACCTATTGGCTTTGGCGCAATATTAACAAATATTCCTTTAGCGGGTTTATCAGACCCCGGCGGATTATTATATTACGTTTATCACATTGGTATTGATACAGGTGTATTTCCGTTATTAATATTCATGGGCGTTGGTGCGCTCACGGACTTTAGCGCCTTGATTGCTAACCCACGTATGTTATTGCTTGGTGCGGCGGCTCAGTTTGGTATTTTCGCGACATTATTCGGTGCTATCTTATTAAACTATGTACCAGGATTCGAATTTACTTTGCAGGATGCATCGGCAATCGCAATTATAGGTGGCGCAGATGGCCCTACGGCAATTTTCTTAGCCTCAAAGCTTGCTCCTGATTTACTTGGTGCAATCGCGGTCGCGGCTTATTCATATATGGCGTTGGTGCCAATTATTCAGCCACCAATCATGCGCGCACTAACAACACCAGAAGAGCGTCAAATTAAGATGCCACAGCTTCGTACAGTATCGAAAAAGGAAAAAATTATTTTCCCTCTAATGGTATTAAGCTTAACCATCTTATTTTTACCAGCGGCAACACCATTAGTTGGTATGTTCTGCTTAGGTAACTTAATGCGTGAATCAGGTGTGGTAGATCGTTTAAGTAACAGTGCTCAAAACGAGATTATTAATATTACAACGATTTTCCTCGGTTTAGCTGTTGGCTCTAAGTTAGCGGCCGATAAATTTTTAACCATAGAAACAATAGGTATTTTAGTTTTAGGTGCCTTAGCATTCTCTATCGGTACTGCATCGGGTGTATTTATGGCAAAAGGAATGAACAAGTTTTCTAAATCGCCAATTAATCCACTTATAGGCGCCGCAGGAGTATCAGCAGTCCCTATGGCTGCGCGGGTTGTAAATAAGGTTGGCCTTGAAAATAACCCACATAACTTCTTGTTAATGCATGCTATGGGCCCCAATGTAGCGGGTGTATTGGGCAGTGCAGTCGCTGCCGGTATTTTGTTAGCATTGGTAGGCTAACAATAACTAAATAAGATTTACTTCCAACCGACTGGCGCAGTGTAGACTGCGCTTTTTTTTGCCCTTAGGGTCTGTTGACCTTTTAGGGTTAAAATTTGTTCAAACTAGGGGCGATTTAATCGCGGCGCGAGATTTGGAATCGAGTGGGCTAAGTAAAAATCGAGCAAAGCTTCCGCGTCCTGCTCACGCCCTTTACCTACATCCGTGTAGGCAACAAAGAGTTAATCGCCCCTAGGCAAAACCCTTCGGGGAGCGCGTGTTTGACATTTATGCCGCGTTATCGCCTATTTATGGGGGATAACCACACTACATAGGCTCTGCCTTGCCTAAAAACCAAACGCGCAGCTGCAAATTTAACCTCGAAAGATAAATAGACCCTAGGTATACTCGATAGATATTGAATAAATAAGGAATGCTATGAATATCTTCGTGATTTTAATTTCACTGTTTGTCGCACTCATGATTCTAGTGCCATTACTTGAAAAGTATCAGTCGAAAATGGGCCTCGATGGCGCCACTAAATATGCAAAATATATTTGGCCACTGGTGATGATTTCATTGTTAGTGCAATTGATTTATATGTTGGTGAGGTAGAGCGTAGCCGTCAGCCGTCAGCCGTCAGCCGTCAGCCGTCAGCCGTCAGCCGTCAGCCGTCAGCCGTCAGGTACAGGGCTGCTAGGATCGGTAAGTTGTAAGTTTTAAGCTGCTCGGCGTTAAAATTGGCTACATAGATTGTGGTTGAACACCGCGAAACCCAACGAACAATATCCTGTCAGTCTGCATCAAGGCACTGCATTATCGGATGTCTAAAAGCGATAATGAGCTATTCATGAACCATTATGTGGGAAGTCAAGCTTTCAGCTTTTTAGACAATAACGATTTAACCTCACAAGGTTTAACGTCACTGATGGGAATTTGGATACATATTCATCACGGAAGGTGAACGCCAATTGCGTTTCCTATTAATAAAAAGCGCATGATGAGAGGTGTGCAGGGGGATTAGGGATCGCATCACATCAAACAGTTCAACAAAAAAACCGTTGCTACTTACATAACAACGGTTTTTAGAATTGCTTACAGCTAGCTTTTACTTAAGCGCTACTTGTAGCTCTCTGTTGCGCTCTAACTGCGCTAAAAAGTTATCTGCGATTGGCTTGAACTTAGCAAGTTCCGCGCGTGGCAGTGGTTCAGACTTTGGTAGCTTAACTGTTTTAGGGTTACGGTGAACGCCGTTAACTAAAAACTCATAGTGTAAGTGAGCGCCTGTTACGCGACCAGTTGCGCCTACAGTACCAATTTTTTGGCCCTGTTTAACTTTTTGACCAGTTTTAACAGCACGTTTATTTAAGTGTAAGTACTTAGTTACGTACTGTGTGCCGTGGCTAATAAATACATAGTTACCATTATACTTACTGTAACCTGACTTAATTACCTTACCATTGCCAGATGATACAACTGGCGTGCCAGTACGTGCTGCATAATCAATACCATTATGTGGTTTCACAGTTTTAGTGACTGGGTGCAAACGGCGTGGGTTAAAGCTTGAGCTTATGTATTTAAAGTTAACCGGTGCACGCAAAAAGGCTTTTTTCATACTACGCCCTTCAGGCGTATAAAAAGTATCATCGCTGTGGCGAATAGCCGCATAACGTTGGCCTTGGTTAATAAACTCAGCGGCAATAATTTTACCCGTACCAATAAATTCACCATCAACATAATGAGATTCGTAAATTAAGCCGAACTGATCGCCTTTACGGATATCATTGGCAAAATCCACGTCCCAACCAAAAATATCAGCAAAGTTCATAATTTGGCGTTCGCTTAAGCCTGCAGCAATACCTGAAGTCCAAAAGCTATTGGTGATTTCACCGCCCGTTGAAGCGGTTAAAGTCTCTATTTCTTTACTATCAATAGATGTATCGTAGTTACCCTCGTCATTTAAGGTAACGAATAGAGTGTCTGTTTTTGAAATTACGTAACGTAACTGCGCTAACGAGCCATCTTCAGCTGTGGCGAAACTGAGTATTTCGCCAGGATGAATTTTAGTTAGCTTACGGGTTTCAGCATTGGTGTTCAGAAGTTTATGAACGGTTTGTGCGTTAAAACCTGCGCGTTTAAAAATCAGTGCTAAATTGTCACCATTCTTTACTTTAAAATCGATTAGGTCATATTCGGGTAGCTTTGCTGCGTCTTCTTGCGAATTTAATTCAGTTAATTGCTCAATGTCATCAACTTTAACTTGTAACTCATAACGCTTTCCGATTTCAAGTGCATCTGCGTTATTGTCTTTAGAAGCAGTGGCTTTCTCTGAAGGAATAAGTGTTAGGGCAGCAATAGCAGAAACTAAACCTAAAATAAGCAACTTGTGTTTTTTTGGGATTTTGTGCACAACGTGAACCATAAGGTGCCTTTTTCTGCTGTCAAGATAATTAATCACTAATATTGCAGGATATACTTAATAAAGCGTTAATACCAGTGTTTTGTAGATTTAAACTGGGGCAGATTTACGCTAGAATCAACGCATAGACTGAATTTTTTGGAGTAATACACAGTGGATTTACAAACCGCTCTTGCAGAGATAAAACGCGGTGCAGAAGAAATATTAATTGAAGACGAATTAGTTGAAAAGCTAAAATCGGGTAAAAAGCTTAAGATCAAGGCGGGTTTTGATCCAACAGCCCCTGATTTACACTTAGGTCATACCGTGTTAATTAATAAAATGAAAACATTCCAAGACTTAGGTCACGAAGTGATTTTCTTAATTGGTGACTTTACCGGTATGATTGGTGATCCAACGGGGAAAAATATTACCCGTAAACCACTTACCCGTGAAGATGTATTAGCAAATGCTGAAACATATAAAGAGCAAGTATTTAAAATTCTTGATCCAACTAAAACCACCGTTGCTTTTAACTCTAGCTGGATGGAAAATTTAGGCGCTGCAGGCATGATAAAATTAGCTGCTCGTCAAACGGTTGCTCGTATGCTTGAGCGTGATGACTTTAAAAAGCGTTATGCTGGCGGTCAATCAATAGCGATTCATGAGTTTTTGTATCCGTTGGTGCAAGGTTGGGATTCTGTGGCTCTTGAAGCTGATGTTGAGCTTGGCGGTACCGATCAACGTTTTAACTTGCTAATGGGTCGTGAATTACAAAAAGACGAAGGCCAAAAACCACAAACTGTATTGATGATGCCGTTGTTAGAAGGCACTGATGGTGTGCAAAAAATGTCTAAGTCATTAGGCAATTATATTGGTATCACTGATGCGCCTAACGACATGTTTGGCAAAATCATGTCAATTAGCGATGAATTAATGTGGCGTTATTATGATTTGCTAAGTAGCTTGTCAATTGATGAAATTGCTGACCTTAAAGATAAAGTTGCACAAGGTACTAACCCGCGCGATATTAAAATTGATTTAGCAAAAGAAATGATTGCGCGTTTTCATAGCGATGAAGCGGCTACAGGCGCTCATGATGACTTCATTAAACGTTTTCAGAAAAATGCGTTACCAGACGATATCCCAGATATGACAGTAACAATTGACGAAGATACAGTATTTATTACTAACTTACTTAAAGAAGCTGGGCTAGTTGCGAGTACTTCTGAAGCGATGCGTATGATTAAACAAGGCGCGGTTAAAATCAATGGCGAAGAAAAAGTCACTGATACTAAGCTTGAAATTAAAAAAGGCAGTACGGCTATTTATCAAGTAGGTAAACGTAAGTTTGCAAATATTACCTGTGCTTAACAGGTAAAGAATGAGAATTCAGTTTTAAAACCAGCTTCGGCTGGTTTTTTTATATAATTGTTTTAATTATCTCAATGCCAAAAATAAGCAATAACCAAAAAACTCGAGCTTGATTGAGCTGGCTCAAAAGTATCGGAATATCGGCTGCTTGAGGTAAGCGCTCGGTGCCTATGCGCATTTTATCAAAACGAGTGCCTTGATAAATCGCAGGCCCGCCTAATTGCACGCCGACCGATGCAGAACAACAGCTTAATAACCAACCACTATTAGTTTGATAGAAGTGTCTACCATAATGTTTTATATAATGAATGCTCAGCTTGCTGGCTTTACTGGCTGCAATTGTCAAAGCCAATAATCGGGTGGGCAGCCACTCAATAATATACAAAAGCCAAGCGAGTGGCTTTAAAAAAGGGCTGTTTGGCAAAGTGTTTTTACGCCAAGCTTGGTGCATCAAAGTGAGTAAACGATAAGACAATGCAGCCATTGGTCCAAATAGCAGGTAAATAAAGATAACGCTAAAATAATGACGCGCGACTCTTAATATCAACATCTCCATGGCAGCTTTACAAATACCAGTGCTTGATAACGCATTTACTTGACGGGCAAGTAGTGGTTTTAATAACTCTCGGGCAGTTGCTTTTTGGTTTTGCTTAACTAAACGTGCGATACGCAATGCTTTAGTTTCTATACTTCGCCATTCTAAACTTAAGTAAAGTATTAAACCGGCTAGTAGTTCAGGATAATAAGCAAATTCAATGAGTAGAACGACCAATGTCATGATCACTAAAAGCGTTAATATAAAACACAGGGAAGATGATAAATATAGGTAGCTTTTTGGTTCACGTTCACGATAAACACGTTTACCAAGCGCAGTAAAAACGGCCGTTAAAAATGTATTGGGGTGATACCAACTGACCAGAGGTAAAAAGCGCTCACTCAGGAGCGCTAATATAAATACAATAAAGTCCAAATGTTGCTGAACTAAATTGGGTAACACGTTATAGAGTTACCGCAGTTAACTTCTCTAGTAACGCGAGCACCATTTTTGATGAGTTAATTGAAGCGGTTTCTAGATATTCTTCAAATGATTGTGGTGACTCTTTGCCTGCAATGTCAGACATTGAGCGGATCACAACAAATGGTGTTTCAAGTGTAAAGCAGGCCTGTGCAATAGCTGCGCCTTCCATTTCTACGGCAAGCATTGTAGGAAAGTCAGCGCGGGCTTTATCAATACGTACAGGGTCACACATAAATGAATCGCCTGTGCAAATTAAGCCAATCAACGTTTTAACGTCACTAATGCTTTCAATACTTTGTTGCGCAGCGTCAATTAGCTTAGGATGCGCGGCAAAACCCGCTGGCATTTGTGGCACTTGGCCAATTTCGTAACCAAATGCGGTTACATCAACATCGTGATGACGAACTTCAGAAGAAATAACAACATCACCCACGCTTAATGACGGATCAAAACCACCGGCAGAACCCGTATTGATCACGCAATCAGGTTTAAAGTTATCAATTAACAGTGTTGTTGCAATACTTGACGCTACTTTACCAATACCTGATTGGACTAGAGTAACAGTGTTACCTGCTAGCTCACCAGTATAAAAAGTAAAACCTGCTTTAGTTAGAGTTTGTGGATTTTGCATCGCTTCACGCAAAATTTTAACTTCTGGCTCCATTGCGCCAATAATACCAACATTCATAATTTAAAATTCCTCGAATTAGATGGCTAGATTATACTGCAAAAATGGGAGTAGGGTAAAACAAACAAAAAATGCGAGCCTAAACTCGCATTTTGTTTTTACAGATGCTGCTATATTTCAGCTAGTGCAGTCGAATGGGCTTTTGCTTGCGAAGGAGATAACACTGCTGGTTTGGTCACTCTATTTCGGCTTGGGCGAATACTCGGTGCAGCAGGTTTGCCTAATTTAAACATAATGGCGTCTCGTACTTCGCTTGGGCGATAACCCGATTTTACTTTCATACGAATATGCGGGATACCAGCGGCCTCTAATGCACCATTTACAAACCAATCGCGCTGCGCTTTGTGGCCATCTTTATTTGCATTGTTAACTAAATCAACAGCGGCAACGATAGTCATTTTTTCTTTATCGATTAATACGTAATCCAGTTGTTTGTTCTTTGCTTTAGCAATAGCTGCACGTTTTGCTTTAGGCGATAAGCCATGTTTGCAATCAATGATATCAATTAATTTAACGCGGCTAACAATCTTGTATTGATCGCCAACAGCACGTTCTAAAAGATTTAAAAAGGCACTTTCAACTTGCGTAAATACACTCTCTTTACGGGTGAAAGGGTAAGGGTTTCCGCCATCATCGGTAAACTTTGACGCAACAACAGATGCCCCTACGACTAAAACTAAAATTGATAATAAAGCGAATTCCATACGGTAACTCCACAACAACAAATTGACACTGTAAATTACAAAGCAATTTGTGTGCCTAAGTGTTGTGGTGTTACGTATTTATATTAAACGGGTATGGTTTATATTAAGGTTGATAACCATTGGCAACGCCTTTAACTGCAATTGCAACAGCATCATGGGCATGCAGTGACTCGTAATGATTTATTTGTAACCAGTAATCAGCGTATTGTTCACTTTCTAGTACGGCTTTTATTTTCCGTGCCGCATCTTCGCAAAACATCAGGTTTTGACCGTTTAAGCGAGCAAACTCTTGCTCATCTTCACGTTTAACCGCAGCCTGAACAGGGGTTTTAAGCTCATTTTCGAGTGTATCTACCAGGCTTAAAATATCAAATTCAGTAATATTACGATCTAACTTAATTTTGACGTTAGCAATAGAGCGTTGTGAGTGCGGCGTTGCGATTATGCCATCTGTACTACCAAGCCAATTAATTACTTCTTCGTGATTAAGTGGTTGTTGGTTAAATTTTTCCACAAAGGCATTTTGAATAAGTTGGCGCGCTAGTGCCGCTGAGCATGGGCATGTTGACGAATAAGTTACATCAAGGCTTAGTTCAAAGCTTAGTTGCCCGCGGTCAATTTTTGCCTCTAGAGTGATAGGGTAGCTTTTCCAGCCAGCTTTACCGCTTAAAAGTGACTTTCTGCGCAGTGGAAGCTCAAATTTAAATTCAATTTTTGCTTGATCACTCAGCCCTTCATGGCTTGAAATAAAAGTATCCAAAGCTTGTGATAGGGTACTAGGGTTAACATGTTGTTCGGTAGATAAGGTATCTAATGCTAAAAACAATCGCGACATATGAATGCCTTTTGCATCTTCTTTGTGAAGATTAACAAAGGCGCGAGCTTTTGCATTAACGTTTACAGGCGCAAGACCCCGAGATTCAAAAATAAACGGCAGTTCAATATCAGCCATACCAACCCAGTCTAATTTACCAGTTTGTAAGGCGGGAGCCGTATCTGCTATATCGGGCATGTTGGTTTGCATTGCAAGTCTCGTTGTTGGCAATTGTAAAGCGCAGTATTTTACACGAAATAATTTAAAAATACGTGGTAGATGAAAATTTTCTGTTTTCGTCGCGGAACATGAAAATTGCTAATGTAAAAATGCTAAAATATGCGTAGATGTTAGTTATTTTTGATAGCTACGAAGTTTGCCAAGTTTAAACGCATAGCCAAGAGACAGATTTATATATGATCGATTCTTCTTTGAGTCCCTGGGCTCGAATACTTTCCAGTTCCATTACCCGATTCGGTGAGCTTAAAACCGCAGCAATTTGCTATGCGTTATTAATAGTGGTGTCGTTGATTTTATCTTGCATGTTTTATTATGTCGCTGTTGGCGAGGTAATGTTAGTTGATATATTTGCCGTGGTTTTTTTTACTGCGGTGGTTTCTCCTATTATTATAAGCGTGCTGATTAACTCCATACGTCAGCTAGATGCATCCTATGCTTATTTAGACACGGCAACTAAACAAGAAAAGCTTTTAAATCAAACACTAAAAGACAATATTAGTCGCTTGAATATTGAGATAGATGAGCGGAAAATGGCTTTTCATGCCAAGCATCGTGCAATCGAAGAGCTCAGACACGAAATTGCAGAGCGTAAAAAGACACAACAAGAGCTCGCGCAACAAGGTATGTTATTACGATCTATTGTCGACTCCTCTCCTGATTTGTTTTATTACCGAGATAATAATGGCGTTTTTGCTGGGTGTAATAAAATGTTTGAACAAGTAATGGGTAAATCAAGTCTTGAACTAATTGGTAAAACCGCAGAAGAAATTTACCCAACCCATTTTTTACCTGAAGTATTAATCACCGATAATAAAGTCGAAGAAACTCATACCGCCTTAACGCTTGATGTGGAATATCCGGTAGGGAGTGAAAAGCGTTGGTTTGAAATGCGTAAATTACCGTTTATCAATGATGATGGTGAATATATTGGGCTATTGGCATTTGGACGTGATATCACTAGCCGTAAAGAGGCAGCGCAAGCACTTGAAACTGCCTATAAAGACAAAGGGAAATTTATTGCCACTTTGAGCCATGAATTGCGAACCCCACTCAATGGTATTGTTGGTTTAACACGAATGCTGCTTGATACTGAGCTTGATAAACAGCAGCGCAGCTGGTGTAACACGGTATTTTCTAGTGCAGAAACACTCGGCAATATTTTTAATGACATTATTGATCTAGATAAAATTGACCGTGAACAACTTGATATTGTTACCGACTCAATTAATGTATCTGACTTTATTAATGATGTGGTTAATTTTGCAGGATTAATAGCTGAACAAAAAGGTTTGGAGTTTGAAATTCAACGAAAAGGTATGTTGGATGTATATGCAAAGCTTGACCCCACACGTTTACGTCAAGTGGTATGGAACCTTATAAATAACGCCGTTAAGTTTACTAAACAAGGTCAAGTACAGCTTGAATGTCGTAGAGAAAATAGAGCATGCGGCCCATGGTTGGTTATGAGTATTACAGATACAGGGCAGGGAATACCACAAGAGCAGTTGCATCGAATTTTTGATATGTACTATAAAGCACCGGATTTAAAAGGGACTAATGCTATTGGTTCAGGCATTGGCTTAGCGGTAACAAAAGCTTTAGTCAGTGCAATGCAAGGCGAGATCCATGTTAGCAGTACTGAAGATGAGGGAAGTTGCTTTGTAGTTGAGATACCGCTGTCATTGTGCATCGCGCCCACAGAACAAAGTTATGCGGGTCGCAGTTTGAATATCTTACTCGTTGAAGATGTCCCATTGAATGCCGAAATTGCGACCAATTTGCTTGAACAACGTGGTCATGAGGTTATTTGGGCTGAAACTGGGGAAGATGCTTTATCATTTGTAGCGACAGAAGATGATTTAGATTTAGTACTGCTTGATATGCAACTACCAGACATTAACGGTGATGAGGTTGCAAGACAGATCCGTGAAGATGACTATTTTGATAAGTTACCGATTGTTGTTCTTACGGCCAATGTACGTAGTGCTGAAGAAGAACTTGAAGGTATATCAATTCAAGGTGCTTTAGCTAAGCCGATTAATACCACCAAGCTTGATAAAATGTTGGCTGAATTGTTTGATATAAAGCAAATTCAGCAGTGCGACGAAACCCGCTTAACAGTAAGTAAAGAGGCAGGAGCACATATCAATACTGATTTACTCGATGTTGAAACAATAGAAGACTTTGTTAACTCTATGGGCATAGTAGTTTTTAAGCGTAGTAGCAGTTTATTTGAAAAGCTTAACCCGCAATATCAACAAGAACTTGCGACCTCTTTAGCTAATGGTGATCGTGAAGAGTATAAGTCTGTTGCGCATAAGCTTAAAGGGGCCGCAGGCTCAGTTGGTTTAAATGACGTACAGTTACATGCGAAAGTAATGGAACATGGCGCTATAGAGGAAGATGAAGACGTTTTACATATCTGGCTAACTGTTTTAGCAGATAAAATAAATGAAGGACAAATTGCCCTTCATTCATTCTTACAGCAATTGGAACGTTAATGCTGTGGGTTTTGGTAAGATTGATATTAACTATCAATCTTACCAATGAAGCGATAACCTTCACCATGAATGGTGCTGATTAGTTCAGATGTGCTGTTGTCGCTTTCAAAGTGTTTTCTAATGCGACGAATTGTCACATCAACAGTACGGTCATTTGCACGTAATTCACGACCAGTCATATGTTTTATTAGCTGTTCACGGCTAAATATACGACCTGGAGAATCTAGCATTAAGCGTAGTGCTCTGTATTCACCTTTAGGTAAACGTTTAGCATCACCGTCAGGGGATGTTAAACAACGGCTGTTCTCATCAAGTTCCCAACCATTGAACGTGATTACACCATTTGTTTCAAGGTTTGATTCTTCACCACCAAGTGCAGTACGAGAAATCAAATTACGAGCACGAATAGTTAACTCACGAGGATTAAACGGCTTAGTTATATAGTCGTCTGCACCAATTTCAAGGCCTAAAATACGGTCAACATCATTATCACGACCGGTTAGGAAAATAAGACCTACGTTACGCTTTTGACGTAATTCACGTGCTAAAATCAGCCCGTTTTTGCCTGGCAGGTTGATGTCCATAACTACAAGATTAACATCATCATTATTTGTAAGCTTGTCATGCATGTCATCGCCATCAATGGCTTCAATAACTTTGTAACCTTCAGCTTCAAATAAACTAACGAGGTTTAGTCGAGTTACGTCTTCATCCTCTACAATCAGAATGACTGGCGTTTGCATTATTAATTAACCTTTTTCGGAATATTTTATTTACAATTAATTCGGTATTGTATTATAAAACCGAATACAGAGATTATAGGAGTATATCCATTTGTTAACAAGTAAAATCAATTTGGATGAAATTTAGAAACAGCTAATATTCGAGATTGCACTTTAAAATTACTACGCAATAGCTGTTGCTTATTGATATACAGTCGGATTTTATTCCCTTCTTGGACCAAGGAGGCAACACCACCTTTATCTAAAAAATTGATGCTTTCACCAACTGTTAAGGTGTCTAAGGAAGTAGCATCGATCCAAAGAGGGATTATATCATCTTCTAATGTTTCATCAATGTATGTGATATCGCAAAAGCGAGAAAGTTCAGAAATATGTTGGTTTTTATTAATTAAGACGACGGCAATGGGGACATCTTTTATTTTCAGTGTCGAATTACCCTTTAATATCGCGCCTATGCCTTGCTCAATATCATAAAAACAAAAAGTTATTTGTCTATTTTCATCGTTTCGAGGGAATTCTATAAACTTTGTTAGCTGATATAGGAAAGCAGACTTTACTTGCTCTGGTGATTTTGCTTGCAATAAAAAGGGAGTAAACGCCAAAATAGTTAACAAAACAACCCGAGCAATCATCTTTTAGTTGCCTCTTTTAATGGCAAGGTGATGATGAAACGGGTGCCATCTTGGTTTTGTTCATCAAAATAAACACTCCCACCTAAGGCTTGCGTTACTAAGTTGTAAACTAAATGCATACCTAGACCGCTGCCACCTTCTCCGCGTTTAGTGGTTACAAATGGGTCAAAAATACGTTTCTTAATTGATTTATCTACGCCAATACCATTATCGGTATAATGAATGATTAAACTACTTTCGTTGCGCTCGACAGTGAGCTCAATTTCATTATCGATGCTATCTTTAAAGCCATGAATTAATGAATTACTCAATAGCTGCTGTATCACTTGCTGCAATGGTCCAGCTTTAGTTTCCATTACTAAGGTGGATGGGCAATGAGTTGTTATTTTAGGGTCTTTTGACTTTAAGTCAGTACGCATAGAGAGTAATACATCAGAAATTAACTCACTGATATTAACTAAAGCATTTAATTCCCCATCTTGACTAACGGCAACTTTTTTAAAGCTTGAAATAAGCTCCGCAGCTCTATTGAGGTTTCTATAAATTAAATCTAGGTTTTCTAAACCATCGTCAATAAAGCGCTTGAGTTGATTTGACGTAAGTTTTTTCTGATCAAATCCGGCACTGATCTCAGCTAATTTATCGCGTAACAAAGTTGAACCCGTGATCCCTAAACCAATTGGTGTATTTACTTCGTGGGCAACCCCTGCAACCATTTGACCAAGAGACGCCATTTTCTCGCTTTCGACAATTTGATTTTGATATTGATGCATTCTCTCAAGGGTATCTAATAGCTCTTGATTTGCTTCACGCAGTGCAATGGTACGTTGATTAACTTTTTCTTCTAAGCTTTGGTTTAGTTGCTTTATTTCTTGTTTATCGTTCTTGTGCCGTTCAATTTGGTTTTGTGTACGGGTCAACATAATATTCAAACTACTCGATAAAATATTTATCTCGGTAATGTTAGTCTTTGGTGCACGAGCACTATAGTTATGATTTTTTGACACATCTTGTAGTAAAAGGGTTACTTGATCGATTGGATCAACAATTCGTTTTTGTATCCGCTTGGCGACAAAGTAAACCAGCACTAAAACGAATAAGGTCAGAATGAGATCAACAATGATCTTTTTATTTATGTAGGCATTAAGACGCTCTAAACCACCACGTATATAAACGTATCCTTTAACTTCATTTTCGTACATGATTGGTTTTATTAATTCTATATAGTTTTCAGTTATTTTTGGTTCTTTTAACTCTTCAATGTTATCAACGCGTATTGGTACTGGAGGGGTTTTTTTAGCATTGAAACTGGTGAAAAAAACGGCTTTATTAGATATCTCATCAATAGCATAAATGTGGATGTTTTTAACTAATGGAATGCTTTCAAATGACTTAAGTCGTTGTTCTTCGGTTTTCCTATCTTCAAATAATACCGTTACTTGAGCGTTAAATGCTGTGATTTCAGCAAGAATATTCAGTTTATTGATAATTAATAGCTTTTGCTCTTTGACATCAAGGTAAGTCGAAATTGAAATCGATAGGGATAAGCACAAAGCTGTAACAAACATTACTGCGCTGATCAGAGCTTTACGTATACTTGTTTGTGGTATCGGTTTAGGCATTGTCGGAATGAAGCCTGAATATTGTTTTTTTGTTTAAGTAGCCGTAAGTTTAGCAAAAACCTAGCAAAGAGACTAAAAATATAAAAAAATTGTTAAAAAGCTGCCATTTTTTATTATTTAGCAGCTTCATTGAAGCCTGACCTGAATGTGGGAAAGCCTGGTAATTAACTGCTATAAACTGAAAATTTATTCGTTTTATGCACGGTTTGATAAGTGCCGAATTGAGTTTCTAGAATAGGCGGGTATTTCAAAAAGCAGTTAGCAACAATCGTTAGTTTACCTTGTTTAGTTAAGTGTTGCTTAGCCCCACTTAAAAATTGTTCGGCTACAGTATAGTCAGTCGCGATACCGGTATGAAATGGTGGGTTTGAAATAATAAGCTCAAACTTCCCAGTCACATTAGCTAAACCATCACTAAGTAAAGCTTTGCCGTTTACCGCATTTAATGCCAACGTTTGCGTAGTTGCATAAGCGGCAAGGGCGCTTACATCTGTACAGGTAAAATTCAATGCTGGGTTTTTTAGACCTAAAAAGGTAGCAATAAGGCCTGCACCACAACCAAAGTCGAGTACATTACCAGATTTAATAGTCGGTGCATTCTCTAACAGTATTTTTGTACCACCATCAAGCTCACCATGATTAAATACGCCTGGAATACTGATTGCATTGAAACTAATCCCCGCAACATCAACACTAAACTGTTTGTGATAACGAGTTATTGCAAATTCAGCTAACGTTTTTATGTCTGAAAATAAATACAAGGCACAATGACGAGCGCTATCAATTTTATTACTATACTCGCAGTGGCAACTAAATTGCTTTTCAATCGATTTTACGCCGCTTTTATTCTCGCCAACAACCAATAATTCGGCATCAGGGTTAATAACAGCGCGTATATTATCAAGTGTCATCAAGGCTTCTGGTTTTGCTTTTGGGTAGTAATAGATAACTAAGTCAAAATGTTTACTTGCTATTTCATGGCTAACACACACATCAATATCATTGATGTTTTTAGCAAACTCACCATTAGCATGATTGTAGCTAAAGGCTGTAATCTTGCTGTTTGGATTTAACTGCTGTAGCTGTGACAAAAAGCCATCTTGTACAAAATTAACCACTAAAATAGAGTCCGCCGTTAGGTTTGCGCTATTGCGTAGTAAAAGTGAACTTGGGTTGGTTAATGCGCTCATAAATGGCTTTGCCTTAAAATTAATTGATTTAACTAATGCGTTCGAACATTAAATCCCAAACGCCATGACCTAAACGATGACCGCGTTGCTCAAATTTCGTCAAAGGACGTAAATCAGGTCGTGGTACGTAATCGTTAGTTTCTGACTGGTTTTTAAAGTGTTCAGCAGTTTGCATTACTTCGAGCATGTGCTCAGCGTAGTTTTCCCAGTCAGTTGCCATGTGAAAAACACCGCCAATTTTTAATTTACTGCGCAGGCTTTCAACAAATGCTGGTTGTACGATACGGCGTTTGTGATGGCGTTTTTTATGCCATGGATCCGGAAAGAATAATTGCACTGTGGTAATGCTGCCTTGTGCAATACAATCAGCAAATACTTCAACAGCGTCATGTTCAAAAATACGTAAATTAGTGATGCCTGCTTCATCAGCATCCATCAAACATGCACCAACACCTGGGCGGTGTACTTCAATACCGATAAAATTAAGGTGCGGTGCGCTTTTGGCCATTTCGACCAATGACTTACCCATACCAAAACCGATTTCTAAAACAACATCGTTGTCATTACCAAATACTTGGGCTAAATCAAGCATACCCTGTTGATGCTCAAGCCCCATAGTTGGCCAGCATTTTTCAATTGCCGCAGCTTGTCCTTTAGTCAAACGACCTTCGCGTTTAACAAAGCTGCGAATTGTACGAATATATCTACCTTCTTGCTTCGCTTGCTCAAGGTTATCGTTACTTGAATCACTCATATATTTTGGCCTGATGAAAACAACATGTCTTAAAATGGTGGCATATTATCCCTGACCACGGCGTTGATCACAAGGCCTTATCTTTTGCGCATGTTTATAACTTGATATTTTAACTCACTGCAATAGACTGAGCGCCATTAAGGGGCGGGTTTAAAAAAGTAGTTATTTTGAAGTTAAACAACAGTGAAACAAGCTGGTTTTCACAGCAAGTAGTCGATTGGTATCATCTTTATGGGCGTAAAACCTTGCCTTGGCAATTAAATAAAACACCTTATAAAGTCTGGGTGTCTGAGGTGATGCTACAACAAACCCAAGTCGTTACTGTTATTCCTTATTTTGAAAAGTTTATGCAAAGTTTTCCTGATATTATTGCTTTAGCAAATGCAGATGAAGACCAAGTACTGCATCACTGGACGGGATTGGGCTATTACGCCCGAGCGCGTAACTTGCATAAAACGGCAAAAATAGTACGAGATCAATACAATGGTGAGTTCCCAACAACGTTAGATGAAGTTGTTGCCTTGCCCGGAATAGGGCGCTCGACCGCTGGGGCGGTTTTATCGCTGTCACTTGGTCAGCATCACCCAATTTTAGATGGTAATGTTAAGCGTGTGCTTGCTCGGTTTTTTATGATTGAAGGTTGGTACGGGGTAAAGAAAGTTGAAAATCAACTCTGGCAACTATCAGAGCAGTTAACCCCGGAAAAGCAAGTAACGCAGTTCAACCAAGCAATGATGGACTTAGGCGCTAGCCTTTGCTCTCGTAGTAAGTTTGATTGCGAGCCTTGCCCGTTGCGATCGCGTTGTGGAGCATATAAAACGGAGCAGGTGAAACAATTTCCGCATTCTAAACCAAAAAAGGCAGTGCCTAAGAAAGCATGTCATCAATTAATTATTCAATGTGATGATAAAGTCTTAATGGAAAAAAGACCTAGCTCCGGAATTTGGGGCGGTTTATTTAGTTTTTTTGAATTCGAGCAAAAATCTCAGTTAGATACTTTTTTAGCGCAGCAAGGGCTTGATGTGGTAACCGAGGCCGTTGAGCCGTTTACTCATGTATTTTCGCACTTTGAATTAACTATTAACCCGCATGTACTTATTTTGCATAAAGTACCCGATGTGGTAAATGAACGGCAATTAGTATGGTACCCACTTGATGAGTCAATCGAGGTCGGTTTAGCGGCTCCAACTAAAAAGCTAGTTAAACAAATCAGCGCAATGGTTTACACTAGCTAATATCGTCTTAACAGAGCACAAGAGAGCAATCATGGCACGCACTGTATTTTGTCAAAAATTACAAAAAGAAGCCGAAGGGCTTGGTTTTCAGCTTTACCCAGGTGAGCTTGGTGAAAAGATTTTTAATAACATTTCAAAAGAAGCATTTGCACAATGGCAACATAAGCAAACAATGCTGATTAACGAAAAACATTTAAATATGATGGATCCTGAGCATCGTACTTTTTTAGAAGAGCAAATGGTTGGTTTTTTATTTGAAGATAAAGATGTGGAAATTGAAGGTTACCGTCCACCAGAAAAATAGTTTTCAAAGCAAATAAAAAGGGCTAATTTAGCCCTTTTTATTTAACTCAATTAACTCATTCGTTGAGTTCATCTTGTTTTTCGGCATTTCGCACTTGTTCTTTTAGAAACATTGCCACTTTCGAGTATTCAATTTCTAGGTTATCGCGTTGCTCAATTAGTTGATCACTAGTTAAATCTTGTTCTTTAGCATGGCTTTCAAACTCTTCAGCTAACTCTGCAATTTTTTCAGCGCCAATAGTTTTAGATATAGACTTTAGCTGATGGCATGTCTCAACAATGCTTTCAAAGTCATTTGTCATAATGGCCGTATTGATATCTTTTGTTAATATATGGCTTTGCTCTAAATACATTTTGAAAAAACGAATTTGTTTTGCCTCATCGTTATTAATATATTTAGCAAGTACATCCATATTAATCGGTGTAACAGGTTTGCTTATAGCGTCTGGCAATGGCCCTTGTTTGCTTTTTACACTCCATTGCTCAAGTGTTGCTTCAAGGGTATTGAGCTCAATGGGTTTTGTTATAAAATCATTAATACCGGCATTTAAACAGCGCTCTTTCTCGCCTTTTAATGCATTTGCAGTTACCGCAATAACATAAGGCTGAGCGTTTATATCTTCTAAAAGAGCGGCTTCATCACGTATTTTTTCTACCATGTCGTAACCAGACATTTTTGGCATATGCAAATCAGTTAAAATAAGTGGGTAACGACCTGTTTGCCACATTTTTAAACCTTGCTCACCATTATCAGCGACTTCAACCCCATAACCAAGTAAATGCAACTGATCGGTTAATACCTGTTGATTTAAAATATTGTCTTCAACAAGCAATACGAGTTTATTTTCTTCTCTGGCTTGTTCAACATTCAAGTAATTATTTAGTGTTTTAACTGGCTTTACTTGTCTAGGCGTGTGTAAACCAGCAGCAACTAGCAGAGACATCATAAAGTTTGATTTACATAAAGGCGCAGCATTTAGGTAAAAAATGTTTTTATGGTTTATTGCAGCTTCGTCTAACTTGCTTAGCACAACCACTTGTTGGTTATTATCCTCTAGCGTATAAAGTAATCGGCGTAACAGGTAATTTATATCGTCCATTGAGTCTATACTATCAAGTACCCAAATCACCCCGTGACTATCTTGATGTTCCTCTATCTGTTGTGGACTTTGTGTGACGATTGTTTTAGCGCCCATAAAGGATAGGTAACGATTAAGTGTTTGCTGTCGAGTCGGGTGGTCAGTAACAAGTACTACGCGGTGGTCTTTTAGTGTGTTTTTGTGGGCATACTTTATGGTGTTCTCAGTGCTAAATGGTAGCTCAACAACAAAATCACTACCGATACCTATATCACTGGTAACCTCAATAGATCCCAACATTAATTCAGTTAAACTTTTACAGATAGATAAGCCTAAACCCGTGCCGCCATATTCGCGAGTAATAGACCCCTCAGCTTGAATGAAGGGATTAAATATTTCACGCAGTTGCGCTTGATTCATGCCTTTACCATTGTCGCTAACACTAAAGCGTAGAGTAAAGTGGTCGGCTGTATTTTGTGCTACCTCTACGGCAATACGCACATGTCCTAAGCGTTTATCATCGGTACTGGTAAACTTAATTGCATTACTACATAAATTATAAAGTACTTGGCGAACACGCACTGTGTCACCAATTAGGTTAATTGGAATATCAGGGGCAATAGCGAGCTCTAGCTCTAATTGACGTTTTTTGGCAATTGATGATAAAACACGAGCCACTTCTTCAATAGTATCGGATACTGAAAATGGGATTGGGTCGATATTTAATTTTCCGGCTTCAATTTTTGAGAAGTCGAGGATGTCATCAAGAATACCTAATAAAGAAAATGCAGATTCACGTATTATTGTACTTAGACGATGTTGTGCGCCATCGAGCTCTGTTTGGCGTAGTAAATCAATTGTACCAATAACACCATTCATTGGTGTGCGTATTTCGTGGCTCATAGTCGCTAAAAACGTGGTTTTTGCTTCACTGGCTTGTTCAGCTCTTTGACTCGCTTTTTCAAGGGCTAAAGTACGGTTATGAACCTCAGTTTCTAGGCTACTTTGTAGCTTATGTAAATCTTGCTGTGCGACGTCATTATTATTTATTGCGTTTTGTACTTGCTCAAGTAGGTGGTTGATATTTTTAGCCACAATATTAAGGCCTAGATCAAGCTGCTCATTTACACTACTTTTATAATTACCTGATTTGGTAATGCCCTCTAACTCATTAGCAAGTAAATCACTGCTTTTACGGATCCGTGTATTGATATACACATTGAAAAATAAAGCTAACAAAAATAGACAAATAAAAGCAGCTATGGCTAAAGCTATAGCCAACTCAATTGAGTGTTGTGGTAAAAGAGAGGGCGAGCTGATTTTTTGTCTTATAATTAATTCTCCAACAGGCTGATCATTTAAGCTTAGCAGGTGATGAAGGACCCCTTGTTGAACTTTATGCTGTTGAAGCTTGATTGGTTCAATCTTGTCCTTATTACTAGCAAAGACTAGCTGCAGTGGTTGAGTTGGTGAATATCGATAGAGGTAATAATCAAACTCGTTATTAAGGATAGAGCTTAAATCAAGTAACTGCTTTACATTATCTTGCCCGGGTCTGGTCAGGGCATCAACTAAAGGTGCATTCAATTGCTCGGCCAATACAATTAAGCTTGGCGTATCTTTAGTTGCTTTAATATCGAATTGCTGGCTTGGGTAAAATGAATAAGCAACAACCGCGAGTGCTGTTACCGCTAGGTTTATTATTAAAAAAAGAGGCAATAAGCCTTTCACAGGAGAAGAAAATTTACTCTGCATTTATTATCCAACTTGTCTATTATCAACCGCAATCTAAACAGCTGCTTGTGTACTTAAATCAATCCTATCATTTACTCGGAATAATTCACTACGTTTTTAGTCTTGTTATACATAAAGAGATTAAATTACTATAGAGCTTGAGTGAAATGCTAAATTGGTTGTCTTAAAAAGCAGCGTTTATTGCATTTATTAAACAGTTTGTTGAAAAACCGTGCAAGCAACTATAAAGAATAAAAAAAAAGTTGACTTAAAAGGGCAAAACCAGTTTAATACGCCGCACGCCCAGATAGCTCAGTCAGTAGAGTTAAGTGGGAATGTATTGAAAATCCTTTATGGTTTTCTATTAAAACTGAAATTGCCCAGATAGCTCAGTCGGTAGAGCAGAGGATTGAAAATCCTCGTGTCCGTGGTTCGATTCCGCGTCTGGGCACCATTATTTAGTAATAGTGTTTAAATCAATTGATTAAACATTATTATGCGTGCCTTAGCACACAGTTTTGTGTGCCGACTTAGCTCAGCTGGTAGAGCAACTGACTTGTAATCAGTAGGTCAACCGTTCGACTCGGTTAGTCGGCACCATTTATAAAAGGTTAAATGTAGATTTTTTACAATTAACTTGCACAGTTAATGTGCCTCGATAGCTCAGTCGGTAGAGCAGAGGATTGAAAATCCTCGTGTCCGTGGTTCGATTCCGCGTCGAGGCACCATTTATTAAAAGTTATCAATCTTTAAAATTGATAAAGTGCCTTAGCACACAGTTTTGTGTGCCGACTTAGCTCAGCTGGTAGAGCAACTGACTTGTAATCAGTAGGTCAACCGTTCGACTCGGTTAGTCGGCACCATTTATAAAAGGTTAAATGTAGATTTTTTACAATTAACTTGCACAGTTAATGTGCCTCGATAGCTCAGTCGGTAGAGCAGAGGATTGAAAATCCTCGTGTCCGTGGTTCGATTCCGCGTCGAGGCACCATTTATATTAAAGCCCTGCATTTGCGGGGCTTTTTTGTATCTAAAATTTATGTAATCTCGGTGGCGGCCTCGAACTACGTTCGATTACAAAATACATCCTTGTATTTTGCCCTACGGGCCATCCTTCGGATGTTAAAAATTGTTCCAGACAATTTTTTGCCGCGTCGAGGCACCATTTATATTAAAGCCCTGCATTTGCGGGGCTTTTTTTTTGGAATATGCTAAACAAGTGGTTGGCAAGGAAATACCATCAATTTTAACGTCTCAGCGGTGTGAATTTTTAACCTCTGAAAGTTCCTCATAAGTCCGTGCTTATACCAATCTGCATAAATATTTGAACAATCTAACGAATTAAATCACGGTATAATGTCGTTAAAAATTTTTGCCTAGTTATAGCGCAATCTTCTTGTCATTAAATAGACCCCATATCTACGCTGATTGGTATTACTACAAGCAACAAAGGCTTTTTATGGGCCTTAGATAAACTCTATTTCTTTTACCCCCAGTTCAACCCCCAAAACCTGCGATTTATCGTGACCTTTGTTTTATTTGTGTAATGTTATGTAAAGTCAGTTGAGCTATCTCACTGGCAGTGCTTGAATTACACTCATAAATAGAAGTAATTCAGGTTTTTATATGATTTGGCAATTTAAGCCGAGTTTAGTGGCGGTTAGTGTTTTGCTACTCAGTGCATGCAGCAATCAGTTTAACCCTACTGAGCGAGAGCAGGATATAGCAAATACCCCTGAGCAATGGCAACAAGCCAAGGCTTCAGCATTAAAGGTTGAAGATAATTGGCTTCAGCAACTAGAACACCCGCACGTATTTGCATTAGTTGAGCAAGCGCTTGTAAATAACCAGCAAATTTTGCAATCAGGGTATGACGTTGCAATTAAACAACAGCAATTAATTGCATCGGGCGCGGCTTTGTGGCCGAGCTTAGATTTATCTATGCGTACCAGTCGAAGTAAAGATAATCGCCCTGTTAGCTATAACAATGCGAGTTCGGCAAACTTAACGCTTAGTTATGAAGTTGATTTATGGGGCAAACTTTCAGATGCACAGCGTCAGGCAAATCTGGACTTTTTAGCGCAGCAAGCAAGTTTTGAACAAACTAAGCAGCGTTTAGTCGGCGATGTTGTAAGTAGTTGGTTTAATGTTATAGCGGCACAAAAATTATTGGCGTTGTATCAACAACGAGAAAAAAACGCTGAGCAAAATCTAGCGATTATTGAGTCGGGTTATCGTCAAGGTTTAAATGATGCACTTGATGTTTATTTAACGCGTAACGAACTCAATACGGAACGTTCTCGTATTGCCGGTCAACAAGCAACACTCAGTCAAGCAATTCGCACCTTAGAGCGCCTAACAGGGAATTACCCAAGCGGTGCATTAAGTGTTGAGGCTGATTTACCTTTATTAAATAAATCTATCCCTTTAGGTTTACCTTCAGAGCTGATAACGCGTAAGCCGAGCTTGATGGCTAGCTGGTATCAGTTATTAAGTACAGACGCCAGTTTAGCCTATGCCCATAAACAGCGTTTTCCAAGTTTAGACCTTAGCGCTACTTTAGGGGATAGCACTGCGCGGGTGAGTGATTTGTTTTCGCCATCAAGTTTAGCATGGTCATTAGTAGGCAGTATTTCTATGCCGCTTTTTGATGCAGGTAGGCTCAGTGCTAATGAAGAAGCGGCGCGTTTATCTATGTTACGCCAAGAGCAAGTATACCTAGCGAGCTTATATGATGCATTTAACGAGGTTGAAACGGCTATTTCGCAAGAGCAATCTTTGCAAATACGTTACTTAGCTACGCTTAAAGCGCAAGAAAATGCGATTGCAGCTGAGCAACTTTCTTTTGAACAATATCAAAATGGTTTAGTAACTTATACCACAGTGCTTGATGCGCAAGACCGTTCTTTTGATGCGCAAAGCTCCGTGATTGAAATTAAGAATCAACTAATCATAAACCGAATTAATCTCCATATTGCCCTTGGTGGCGATTTTTCACAGCCAACCAACGAATCAACTGAGCAATAATTATGAATATCAAAAAAACCAAAATTATTATCCCTGCGGCCATAATCGCAGCTACGGCCTTGTTAGTGATGTTTATTGGCTCAAATCCACCAGAGGCAAAGCGCTTTGGTTCACCACCTAAAGCTAAAATTAGCGTTACAGTGCAAGCGTTACAGCCTCAGCAGTATCAAGTGATGATCGATAGCTTTGGGACTGTAAAACCGCGTACACAAAGTATTTTAGTGGCGCAAGCATCAGGGCAAATCATCGATAGTAGCGAACAATTTAGGGAAGGTGGTTTTTTTGAAAAAGACGATGTACTTTTACAACTTGATGATAGAGATCACCGAGCAGAAGTAAAATCAGCCCAAGCCAACTTGCTAACAGCACAGCAAGGCTTTCAAGAAGAGCAAGCACGCAGTCGTCAAGCTATCGTTGACTGGCAGCGTTTAGGTAATGGCGAACAAGCAAGTAATTTAGTGCTACGCGAACCACAACTAGCAGCAGCTAAAGCACAAGTGCTTTCAGCGCAAGCACAACTTGAAAAAGCGAACTTAAATTTAGAGCGCACTAAAATAACAGCCCCTTATGCAGGGCGTGTGTTAAGCCGCAATGTGGATCTTGGTCAGGTCGTGAGTAACAACACACAATTAGCGACTATCTATGCCATCGACAGTGTTGAGATACGTCTACCAATTAAAAATAAAGACTTACCTTTTATTGATTTACCAGAGCAATTTAGAGATGGCATGAACAGCGCTAGTGGCTCAGTCGTTGAATTTAGCTCTAACTTAGTTGGCGTACAAAAATGGCAAGGACAAGTTGCCAGGACTGAGGGCGCAATTGACGAAAATGCACAGCAACTTTATGTTGTTGCGCAAATTAACGATCCTTATAAAGCAACGACTCAAAATCAATACCCTATTAAAATTGGTCAATATATTAAAGCGCAAATCAGCGGCAAATTAGTTGCTGATGTATTAGTTATTCCAAACAGTGCCATTTATCAAGGCACGTATGTTTATATTGTTGAGCAAGGTGTACTACAGCGTAAAAATATTCGTTTAGCGTGGCAAAATGCTACGCAAGCAATTATTGCCGAGGGTTTAAAAAGTGGTGATAAGTTGGTGCTTACACCGCTTGGGCAAGTTAGCTCAGGCACTGGCGTTAAAGTCATTGGTGAAGATGAAAAAGAAAGCGAGAAACCTGCCCGTAAAAGACCCTCGCGTGAGCAGCTAGAAGCGATGGCCAAAAAACAAGGGATCACCGTAGAAGAACTTATACAAAAGCGCAAAGCAGCACGTCTGCAAGGAGATAAGGCATGATAGCTTGGTTTACTAAAAACCATGTTGCAGCAAACTTATTGCTCATTAGCATTGTTTTTGCAGGTTTATTTAGCCTTACCACACAAATACCATTAGAGGTTTTTCCATCATTTGAAACGGACCGTATTAGCGTTAGTGTCTCTTTACGAGGCTCAACCCCAGAAGACGTTGAACAAGGGGTAACAATCCGTATTGAGGAATCAGTACAAGACTTAGAGGGCATTAAACAAATCTCAAGTCGTTCGTCTGAAGGTTCAGCTTCAGTGAGCATTGAAGTTGATAGTGGCTACGATCCTCGAGAGCTATTGGCTGATATAAAAAGCCGAGTTGATGCAATTAATACCTTTCCTGCTGACGCTGAAAAACCAGTCGTCGCTTTAGCTCAGCGTAAGCGAGAAGTTATTGCCGTTACTGTTTCCAGTGATTACGGTGAAAAAGAAACGCGAGAATACGCTGAGCAGGTTCGCGATCAATTACTGCGTCTACCCAGTGTGACTCAAGTTGAACTCAGTGGCGTACGCGATTATGAGCTGGCCATTGAAGTAAGCCAAGATACACTGCGCCAGTATAGTTTGAGTCTCAGTGATATTTCACGGGCGATATCAAATTCAAGTACTGACATCTCTGCAGGAAATTTAAAAACAGAAGGGGGCGATGTGCTTATTCGCTCTAAAGGGCAGGCATATCGTAAAGATGAGTTTGCTCGTATTGCTGTTAAAAATCAAAAGGATGGCACAATTATTCGCTTAGGTGACATTGCAACTATCAGCGATGATTTTGAAGAAACTCCTGTACGTACACGTTTTAACGGTAAGCAAGCGGCTTTTATCGATGTCTATCGCATTGGCCCACAAAGCGCTATTACGGTTGCCGATGAAGTAAAAGAATACATCGAAGGTCAGCAAAATAAATTACCACAAGGGTTTGATTTAAGTTACTGGGATGATGACTCCGAGCTGGTTAAAAGCCGTATTGCCACACTAACCACCAATGCGTTGCAAGGCGGTATTTTGGTACTGGCATTATTGACGCTATTTTTACGACCTGCTATCGCTTTTTGGGTATTCATTGGCATACCCGTGTCATTTATGGGCGCATTTTTAGCCATGCCATTATTTGGTGTAACGCTCAATATTATGAGCTTATTTGGCTTTATCTTGGTGTTAGGGATCGTTGTTGATGATGCCATTGTTACCGGTGAGAATGTCTATACTCACCTGAAAACCGCAGAATCAGGAGAGCAGGCCGCTATTCTTGGTACTCAAGAAGTAGCAACCCCAGTCACGTTCGGTGTATTAACCACCGTTGCTGCATTTTTACCGCTGGCGTTTATTGAAGGTGGCCGAGGCGCACTGTTTGCTCAAATTCCTGTGGTGGTGATCCCGGTATTATTATTCTCACTGATTGAGTCTAAATTTGTACTACCCGCCCATTTAAAATATATAAAACTGCGCCATGAAAAAGGCGAGCCCTCTAAATTTGATAAATTCCAACAGCGTTTTGCTGACGGGTTTGAGCTTGCAATTTTAAAGTATTATCAACCGTTATTAAATCTGGCTCTACGCCATAAACTTGCCACGGTAAGTTTATTTGTTGGGATTTTTTTGATTATTTTAACCATGATCACCAGTGGTTGGACTAAGTTTATCTTTTTCCCACGCATACCAAGTGAAACGGTACGCGTTAATTTAACATTGCCTACAGGCACTCCATTTGAAGTAACTAATAAGTACGTGATTGATATGTCTGATAAGGCTCGTCAATTACAAGACAAGTATCGTGATAAAGATAGTGGCGAAAGCGTTATTTTAAATATTTTAGCAACGACTGGTGGACGTGGCGGAGCTTCTAACTCAGGCAGTGTACGTTTTGAAATAACCCCTGCTGAAAAGCGCGATTCAGATATTGGCTCGCGAGAGCTTGCCAGCGAATGGCGTGAACTAATTGGTGTGATCCCAGGTGCTGAGAGCTTAACCTTTAGGGCTGAAATCGGCCGTAGTTCTGATCCAATTGATGTTCAGCTCACAGCAACTTCACTATCAACGCTACAAGAAGTGGCCGAGCATGTTAAAACGCGTTTAGCGACTTACCCAACGGTGTTTGATATTGCTGATAGCATGTCCGATGGTAAAGAAGAGCTACAAATTGAGCTAACAGAGCAGGGCTTAGCGCTGGGTTTAAATCGTGTTGATGTATCACAGCAAGTGCGTAATTCATTTTTTGGTGCGCAGGCACAGCGTATTCAGCGTGGTCGTGATGATGTACGAGTTATGGTGCGCTTACCCATTGATGAGCGTCGCTCAGTGGCTGATTTAAAAGATATTCTTATTAATACGCCAACCGGTGGCACAGTACCGTTATCACATGTGGCAACGTTAGTTCCGGGGCAAAGTCCATCGACGATTAACCGTATCGACCGTTACCGTACATTGAACGTGACTGCTGATATCGAAAAAAACAACACTAATATGACGGTGCTTCAAGCTGACTTAAAAGTGTTTCTGGATGAATTAGTACAACAATACCCAGGTGTTAGTCACTCTCTCGAAGGAGAAGCAAAAGAGCAGCGAGAATCCTTTGGCTCGCTTGCATGGGCGCTGGTTTTTGTATTCTTTATTATTTATGGATTATTAGCGATTCCATTCAAATCTTACTTACAGCCTCTTATAGTAATGAGTGTGATCCCATTTGGCATGATAGGTGCTGTTGTAGGGCATTGGATCATGGGCATGGATCTAACTATTATGAGTTTGCTAGGGATGCTGGCTTTGATCGGAGTTGTGGTCAATGATTCGCTGGTATTAGTTGATTTTATTAATAAAAAGCGCAGTGAAGGCGGCGAATTACTGGAAGCTGTAAAAATGGCGGGTGCATCGCGTTTTCGTCCTGTTATGTTAACGAGTTTAACGACCTTTATCGGTTTAATGCCGCTATTGTTTGAAAAAGCCACCCAAGCGCAGTTTTTAATCCCAATGGCAGTCAGCCTTGGCTTTGGGATAATTTTTGCAACCTTTATCACTTTGTTATTAGTGCCTGTTAATTACCTATTGATGGAACGAGTGCAAGGCTGGTTTAAGTAGTTGTTAAGTTGATAACTTTAAATGCTTGCAGATTTTTAAGATCTGCAGGCATTTTTTTCAACTATTTTTTTCAGCTAAGGTAAACTGGATACAAAGCATTTAATTTCAAGGTCTCATAATGATTGAGTATCCAGTAGATCAACTTCCCCAGCTTATTGATGAGCTTTTACAGTGTGATACCACAGAGCGTAAAAACAAGCTCTTAGCTGATGCTAAAGAAATTCTCTCAACCGAACATTTATCATTATTATTTGAGGCGTTACCAAAAGAGCAGCGTCTTGATATTTGGCAATTACTTGATGAAGACACTCAGCACGAAATATTTATAAACTTAGGTGCAGATAGTTGTCGTTGGTTGTTACAGAGCCTTGATGAAGCAGACGGTTTTAAGTTACTTGATGAAGTAAGTGTTGAAGAGCTGCTTGAGCTTGAGGAAGTGATCCCTGAGCGTTTTGTTGAATATGCACGTCGCCAATTAGATGAAGTACAAACAAGACAGTATGAATTAGCGCAACAATATTCACCAGAACAATTGGGCCATTGGCTTGATTTTGATTCCTTAAAAGTATCGGAAAAATTAACCGTAGGCGGGGCGAAAAAAATTCTGCAAAAAGGCCTGCCTCAATATACAGAGGTTATTTATTTAGTAAGTCGTAAAGGTACATTGATTGGCGAGGTGTCAGTAAATGCGCTACTCAAAGCACAAGATTCCGATTCGTTATTGAGCTTTGCCAATCATGATGTCACTTCGCTGCATGCAGACGATGACTTATATGAAGCGGCAGAAGTGGTGATCCACAGCGAAAAAATGGCAATGCCGGTTGTAAATGTCGATAATAAATTGTTGGGGCGATTAAAAGTTACCTCAGCGTATGGATTACGCCAAGAAGTAACCGATGAAGCCGCTGCAAAAGCTGGTGGTTTACGCGAAGACGAAGACCTGTTTGCCAGTGTTCGTAAAAGTGCTAAAAACCGTGGCATTTGGTTAGGTATAAATTTAGCTACTGCATTTTTAGCATCATGGTTTATTGGTTTATTTGGCGCGACAATAGAGCAAGTTGTAGCGTTAGCTGTATTGATGCCAGTTGTCGCCTCCATGGGCGGAATTGCCGGTAGCCAAACTTTAACCGTAATCGTGCGGGGCCTAGCGCTGGGGCAGGTGACAGATTCAAACCGAAAAGCACTGCTTAAAAAAGAGCTTAGAGTTGGTGCTGTAAATGGTTGTGTTTGGGCTGTGGTTATTGGCTTGCTTACTTATTTATGGTTTGCAGACGTGATGCTTAGCATTACCATTACCGTGGCTATTTTGCTTAACTTAATAGCAGCTTCTGTGTCTGGCGTTGTGATCCCGTCGATTCTGGATAAGATGAAAATCGATCCCGCTTTATCTGGTTCGGTTATTTTAACAACAGTGACTGATATTGTCGGTTTTGTGACTTTCTTAGGCTTAGGTAGTTTATTGTTACTTTAGTACTTTTGAATGCGAAATGTTTTAGTTATTTACTTGCAGCTAATTGATTTCATTTTTATTTCTGTTGTGTGAATCTTTCGTGAAGAACTGGTTGGCGTGTATCATCTAGTTCTTTTTTATCATAAAGTGCCTCTCTCGCAATGACGAGTTATATAATTAAAAAGGAGACATTCATGTCTAAGAAAGAAGCTAAAGCAGTAAATAAAGAAGTTAAATCAATTAAAAAAGAAATCAATGCGCGTAAAGAAAAAGTAGCAAAGCAAAAATCTAAAATTGGTAAGCTAAAAAAAGCACTTAAAAAAGTAGCTTAATTACCATGCAAGCAATACTGATGCTAACCTAGCATTAGTGAGGGTATATAAATCAATATACTTTAGATGCTTGGGCAGTTGCGGTTTAATCGCCGTAATTGCCAGCCTTTTACGTTTGTCACCTTCCAATATAAAACTCACCACAACAGTGTAAGTTAAAATTTTACCGCGGATAATTAGTTTTAGTAGATTAATTATTCAGTAATATTTGTTAATAATTTTATGCAAATATGCTTTAATTGATGTATCACTTTTTCTGTATTAAGTACTTTTTTAGAACCAATGATAAAGACTTGCATTACTGTTGCTTTTTTTATGTGTATTATGCCCAAGCCAGCCTATTCATCTGAGCACTTTAGCGATCACGAGCAATACTGCCTAAACCAAGCAGCTGAAAATTGTTTAGAGTTAATATCAAACAACTTATTACAAGCACAACCAAAGTCTACAAATTGGTATAAATTAAAATCTTATCAGTTAGATTATTTCTACGATACGTTAAATTACAATCAAATAATTAAGCAAATCGAGCCGCTTATTGATGACGAAAGCTTACCATCGGTATTTAAATCACAACTCTACTTTTACTATGCAAAAGCGCTCAATGGCTCTGATAATAATGAATTAGCGCAAGTTTATGCAGATAAAGCGATAGCTAAACTAGAAGACATGTATCAAGCATTCGAAAATCCCTTACGGTTAGTTGAGCTGGCAAATTTGCACTATGTATTTGGTAATAAAGAGCTCGCTTATCAAATATTACTTAGTGTGGGTAATCGATACAGCAAAAGTCGTGATGCTATTTTTAATTTTGAGCTAAATTCAAATAAGGCAAATGTTTTACATGCATGGGGAGATTTTAACAAAGCAGCCAAATTTAGAAAGCTAGCGTTAGATTGGATAAGTAATAGCGACCATCAAACTAAAATAATTATTGCGCAAGGAAACCTCGCGCGGACTTATCAGCTTGCAGGTAAATATGAACTTGCAATAAATTATTACCTCGCGTCATTATCTTATATGGACGGTAAAGAAAGTAATGTTCATTATCCAATATATTTATTACGGTTAGCCGAGACTCATATGCAAATGGGCAGTTTAGCTCTAGCCGCTAAGAATTTAAAACAAGTAAACAAACAAGGTCTAAAAGCAGGCCATTTGGCACTTTACACTAAGTTAGATAGCGCATTATCAAACGTTAAAATTAAATAGCAGTAAATACTTACCTCTCAAATACCATTTTCCTCCGTTTGAATTTACCAATATGGTATAGAGCAAAGTCGTGTCTAAATTAAAATTTTAAAGTCATCAAAACCAATCTTTTTGTAAAGTAAGCTTGACTTTGTGCTGTTTTTACACAAATGTAGTCAAGTAAACTTTACTTTAACTTGATAGAGGTTCATATGTCTAAACAAACACACCTTACGCTCAACCAGCGTAATAAAATGAACACGGCATCTTTAGCTAAATGGACATTATTTTGGATGCTTTCATTAGCATTTGTATCATTTGGGCCAAACTTACTCTGGGAAGGAAATATAATTTTAAGTGTTATTGCTGTGGTTATTAATTTAGCCGTTGGTTTGATGATGATTTTAGCTAATAAGCGTCATTTACAAGGGTTAGATGAAATGCAGCAACGACTGCAACTCAATGCGATGGCAATTACACTCGGCGCTACTTTAATCGTTGGCTTAGCGTATTCATCACTTGATAATAGCGCTTTAATTCCTTTCACAGCTGATATATCTCATTTAGTGATTTTTATGGGCCTTACGTATTTTTTCACAACACTTTTTATGCATAAACAGTTAGGCTGTGGCGAGGAAGGTGAATGAAAAATCGTCTGAAAGTACTGCGGGCCGAGCGTAACTACACACAAGCCAAATTAGCTGAATTACTCGATGTTTCAAGGCAAACTATTAATGCAATTGAAAAAGGCAAATTTGATCCTAGCTTACCTTTAGCATTTAAGGCTGCTCGATTATTCAATTTAAAAATTGAGGATATTTTTGAAGATGAGGAATACTAAAAACGATCACCAAGGAGTTGTTTTAAAGTAATTATCTAAGTGATCAATAAGTGCCCTGATAGCCGGTGATAAATGCTTTCGAGAGCTATACAGGGCATAAATATTTAGTTCATCAGGTTGCCAATCTGGCAGTATATGTATTAATTCGCCACGCGCAATATAACTATTTACTAAATAGGTTGGTAAAACCGTTACTCCAAATCCACTTAATACCGCACTTAGTAATGAGGTTGCTTCATTAGCACAAAGACGACTGTTTAAACTAATTGACTCAAACATTTCTTTTTTACGTAAATGTAAGATATGGTTTGCAAAGTGTTTGTGCGCTAAATAATCATGATTGACTAAGTCGTTAGGTTGATTGATATTAGCGTTATTATGAATGTAATCAACTGAGGCGACAATCGCTGACTTGCAAACGCCAATGGGCTTACCTATTAATGATGGATCGGGGTTTGCGGCAATTCTAATTGCTAAATCAATTTGTTTTTCAGTGAGGTTCGCAGCGACGTCACTCAAGTCAAGTTCAATATTTACCAGTGGGTTTTGTTGTATAAAAGGTTTTATTGCAGGTATAAGCTGTGATTGGCTAAAAGATACACTGGTTGCAACGCGAATAGTGCCTGACAATGCAGCTTTAGGCAGTGCGATTGTACTAAGATGCTCACCTTGTTCAAGCCACTGTTGGATGTTTATTAAATAGGCTTCTCCCGCAGTAGTTAATGAAACCTTGCGAGTTGTACGGTGTAATAAGCGTGTTTTGAGCCAATTTTCCATCGTTTCTATATAACGGCTTACCATCGCGCGCGACATATTCAAGCGATCAGCTGTAGCTGAAAAACTACCTGAATGGGCAACATCTATAAATACTTTTGCAGCGATTAACCTATCCATCAATTAGCTCTATTTTTGAAATAATGATGCTTAGTATTGTGCGTATATCTGAGTTAATCAATCCTTTATTATTCTCACATCGAAATAATTATTGGAATTGAAATGAAAAAAATACTTTTAATCGCATCGTTGTTATTTACAAGTTACCACACGAATGCGGCACAGGAATCGTCATTAAAACTGGATGTTTATAACGCTGATAGTAATAGCTTTACTGTAAACGCAACTGTGCTTTATTCAGACACAGAAGCGGTTGTTGTAGATACGGGGTTTACAAAAGCAGATGCACTAAGAATTGCTGCAAAAGTATATGATTCAGGTAAGCAATTAACGACCATTTTTATAAGCCAAGCTGATCCAGATTATTATTTTGGGGCGGAAGTATTGCATGAGTTATTCCCAAATGCGCAAATTATTACAACACCGGCAGTTGGAGAGGTAATCGCGGAGAAACGAGATAAAAAAGTTGCGTTTTGGGGGCCCAAAATGGGCTTGAATGCGCCAGTAAAACCAATTATACCAGCGACATTTAAAGGCACTAAAATTAGTGTGGATCAGCATATCATTGAAATAAAAATACACGATGGGGTACTTGCCCATCGGCCTTACCTTTGGATCCCCGAAACTAAAACAATTTTAGGTAATGTCGCGATTTCTGCGGGACACCATGTTTGGATGGCAGACACGCAAACACCAGGTAGTGTAAATGCATGGCTAGAGCAACTTAATCAAATGAAGGCACTGCAACCACTAATGGTTATACCTGGTCATATGGAAGCCGGCACAGCATTAGATGACAGTGCAATTGATTTTACAATTGATTACATTAAAGCGTTCATCAAAGCCAAAACACAAAGTACAAATAGCAGTGAGTTGATCGCAAAAATGGCGGCGCTTTATCCACACTTTAAAGATACTTCAAGTTTAGAGTTAGGTGCGAAAGTACATATGGGCGAAATGCCTTGGTAATTTGAGTCTTGTTAAAGTGATCTTTTATGTGCAAAAGAGGGTATTGTGCTCTTTGTGCAAAAATATCGAATAATGGTATAAAGACCATTATCAAAAACAATAAGACGGAGTTGAATAGATGAAAAAGTTAGTGGGAATAGTATCCCTGTTAGCCATTTTATTAGTGGTTTTACCGGGGCCATTATATAAATGGGGGATTGTTGAGCTTGGCACTGCATTTACAGGCATCCGCTTTGGGGTATATGCAGGAGCTGCAGCCTTAATTTTATTGATTGTTCAACTCATTTTTATGCGTAAAAATACACATTGGCCAATGGCTGGTATTAGCGCTATTTTTGCTGTGATAGCTATAGCGCTGCCTTTAAGCTTGATGAACAAAGCGAAAAGTGTGCCACCCATTCATGACATTTCAACAGATGTAGTAGCCCCGCCTCCATTTGTTAAAATTGCTGAGTTACGTGCTGATGCACCAAATCCGATAGAATACAGCGGGGCAGAAACAGCCGCCGCACAGTTAAAAGCATACCCTGAATTAGTAACGCTTAAGTACGCTAATAGTAAAAATGATGTTTTCATTGCCGCAAAAGAAGTGGTTAATCAGTTAGGTTGGGAGCTAGTTAATGCGGATGCGTCGCAAGGTATTATTGAAGCGACTGACACTACTGCTTGGTTTGGTTTTAAAGATGATGTGGTTATTCGAATTAAGTCATTAGAAACAGTAACACTTGTTGATATTCGTAGTAAATCACGAGTAGGTAAAAGTGATTTAGGTAAAAATGCGCAACGAATAAACGATTTTATAAAGCAAATTAATCAAAGTTTAAGCGCTATTTAATCGCTTTTAGAATTTAACAATGCCCCTAAAGGGGCTTTGTTAATTAGGGCGTGTTGACCTTTGTGGATTGAAATTTGTTCAATCTAGGGGCGATTTAATCGTGGCGCGAGGTTTGTATGTTGTGATTCAATAAAAATTGAGCAAAACTTCCGCGTCCTGCTCATGCCCTTTATTTAGATCCGTGTAGGTAACAAAGAGTTAATCACCCCAAGGAAAAACCCTTCGGGCAGCGCATGTTTGTAATTTATACTGCGTTATCGCCTATTTATGGGGATCAACCACAGACCATAGGCGCTGCCTTGCCTAAATACCAAATAGACTGCTGCAAAATGAATCACGAAAGGTCAACACATCCTAACCAGAGTTTAGGTTACTTAAGCTGGTGCTATGCCTTGCGATGATTTAAATAACCAATTTGGATCATATTGCAGCTTTACTTGCTTTAATTTAAGTAAGTTCTCACCAAAATAGGCTGACTGCGGATCATTTATGAGAGGGTCTAAGTAATTAACGTATGCGCCGCCAGAGCTCCACGGCGACATAATTTGGCGAAAACTATTCTCCCATTTTTGGGCTACATCAATTGTATTGTCTGACGCTGAAAGTGGCAGAGCGGTATAATACTCAGCACTTACGCGGGCATTACGATGGAAAAATGCGGTTTCATTTGGCTCAAACTGGCTTATTTTACCTCCCATAAGGTTAAAAATAATCATCCCTCGGTTACCTTCAACGATGCTTTTCTCAATATATTCTTTAAGCGTATTAATGCCTGCGGGTGGTATTTCTTTATCAAAAAAATCAGAACTGGCTGCAAAAGCACTGCGTGACATTCTACCGCCCTCAAACTGTGTCGCTAAGTGGCAAGCGGTCGCTGACGCGCTACAAGTACCTAACATGACGTCTCGATAGGGGGCGGTGGTTACAGTGTTAGAGCTTGGCGTTGCATCAATGCTGTGCATAAAGTCTTGCCAATATGGTGTTGCGTCTGTGGCAGAATTTACGCAAAATGCACGAACATTGACTCTGGAGGTGCCATTACTCCAATCAGGTAAAAATTGCCCCCACATTTCATCAGGCCAAAGATCAGGTAATGCCTGCCAACTTGCCATCACTTTCTCAAAATCAGCGAATGAAAAGTTTGCTTCAAAAACGGTAATGTCACTGGTTGCGTGGGTTTTAAACGTAAATGAAGTCACGACACCAAAATTCCCGCCGCCACCTCCGCGCAGTGCCCAAAATAAATCGCTATGCTGGTTTTTATCACAGGTTAACTTTTCACCTTGCGCACTAATAATATCAACGGCAACTAAACTATCGCATGTTAACCCATAAGCACGACCAACAACGCCAAATCCACCGCCGAGCGTAAGGCCTGCGATACCTACACTTAAACAGCTGCCAAGTGCAACGGCAACATTATTCTCGGTGAGTTTATCGTAAACATCTGCAAGTCGAGCGCCAGCACCAATTGTTGCAGTGTTTGCAGTTATAGAAATGGAGTCCATAGGGGTTACATCAATCACTAACCCTTGGGTTGTTGAGTTACCTATGTAGCTATGGCTCCCGCAGCGAGAGGTAACATGCATAGAGTGTTGCTCGGTAAATGACAAAGCGGTGATCACATCCTGTTCATTAGCACAGTGGGCAATAGCTTGTGGGTAAATATGATCGTAGCGAGTATTAAACACCAATCGTGCGGTTGGGTATGTGCTGTTATCTGTGGGCAAAATTAACTGTCCATCAAGGCTGCTTTTTAACTCCTCCCATTGGCTTTTTGTCAGTACGCTCTCAACAGGAGGCGTAACGGGTTGAATACCAATAACAGGTGCTTGCTTTGAGTTTGACGAACCACCACAGGCGGTTAAGAAAAAAGAGGCGGCTGAAAACCCCATAAACTGACGACGATCCATGTGAAACCTATTATTATTTTTTAGTGTATTAACTGTACCTCAAATGTAAAAAAAATCACCTTGCAGGACGATGAAAAATACTCACGTTAGATATCGAATGTTAATATACCCAAGTCATCTCAAAATGCAGAATTCAGCGTTTCACAGGGGCTTAATATCAAGGCGTTACTTTGCAACAATGGCCATCCCTTTTAAGAAGTAACAACGATGAGAGTAAGTGCCTGTGAAACGCCCAAAGGGTTGGTTTAAAAGCGATTTATACTGCGTTACTTTTATAAGGAATTGATTGCCTAAATCGCTTTTAATTCCAACTGAAACTCACATCTTGAGGTGGTTTGGGTATAGAGGTGCGACAATTTGTCGCGTGTTCAGTGTATTCACCAGAGTATATACTTTAGGCATCTTAAACCTGTTGTAATTAAAGAATAAAATGAGCAGTCACTTTTCACTTTCTAACTCGCAATGTGTACTTTCACCTGTTGCATTGAGCATCGTAATGTTACTTTCGCCTTTTGCCATCGCCGATGAATCAATCGAAGTTATTGAAGTGCACGGGCAAAACCCCAATAAGCACGAAATGCTAGGTTCAGCTGAGCAGTTGTTAAGTGAACTCGGTGTTAATTTTTCTGCGGCTGGAGGCGTATCTAGCCTACCAATTTTAAATGGCATGATGGGTGACCGCGTAAAAGTCATTGTAGATGGCGCTGATATTACAGCAGCTTGCGGCAATCAAATGAATCCGCCTTTGTCTTACATATCAGCGAATCAAGTATCGTCGTATAGTGTTATTGCAGGGATCTCACCGGTAAGTGCTGGTGGCGATAATATAGCGGGTGTGATTAAAGTGAATTCAATTGCACCACAGTACAGCGAAGTAGCAGAGCTTGATTGGCACTCAGGGTATGTATCAGCCCAGTATCGTAGTATTAATCATGCAAAAGCCGTGGGTGTAGGCGCACGCTTGGCCAGCGATAGCTTTACATTAAGTTATCAAGGCGCATTTGAGGATGCTGATAGTTATGACGATGGTCGTGGCGACTTAGTACTTGATACGCTATATCGCGTTCAAAATCATGCATTAACAGGCGCGATTCGTGATGAAAAACAGCAGTTTGTAATTAAACTAACGCATCAAAAAATACCGTTTCAGGGCTTTGCAAATCAATATATGGATATGACCGATAACACCAGTTACGGTTTTATCTCGCAATATAGTCGCATAATTGACCGTGGTGAGTTTCAGGCTCAGGTTAATTTTAATGATGTGAAACATAAAATGGGATTTTTTACCCCAGAAAAAACCGGCATGATGCCAATGAATACGGACGCGCAAGATATTAGCTATCAACTTAACTGGCGTTTGGACTTTGATGCAGATACTCAGTTGTTGCTAGGTCAAGAATACTATGGGTATCGCATTGATGATTGGTGGCCAGCAGTACAAGGCTCAATGATGATGGGACCAAATGACTATGTGAATATAAACGACGGTAAGCGCGATCGTATTACTGGCTTTGCTGAGTTACAAAAACAGCTAAATAAAAAGTGGTGGGTATCAGCTGGTGCGCGTATTGAGCATGTAACAACAAACGCAGGAGAAGTACAAGGTTACACTGAGACAAAGATGGGCGGTGGTATGCATGAAAATATGGAGAATATGCCATCCATGGAGGGGATGCATGCAATGGGAAAAAGTAATGAGACAGCCGCGGCAGAATTTAATGCCCTTGATCGCAAACGTACTGATACATTAGTTGATGCCAGCTTATTGCTGCGTTACCAAGTTGGTGCAAACGATGAATTACAACTTGGCCTAGCACGTAAAAACCGTGCGCCTAATTTATATGAGCGTTACAGTTGGGGGGTTAGTACAATGTCAACCAGTATGATCGGCTGGTTTGGTGACGGCAATGGCTATATAGGCAACCCTGACTTAGAAGCCGAAACTGCCTACACATTAAGTGCAAGTTATACTAAATCAGCAGCCGATGAATCATGGCAAATAACAACGAATGCTTGGCGCAGCAAAGTAGATGATTATATTGACGGCACAGTGGTTGATAGCTTTAACCGTACAGATATGGCCTCAACTAAGCGTAATATTTTAAAGTTTTCAAACATTGACGCGACATTGTACGGCGTAAAGGTTGATGCGGCGCTGCGTATTTTTGAAAGTAAACACGCAGGGTTATGGTTGTTAAAAGCAGGAGTTACAGCAACACATGGTGAACGTGATGACAGCGATGAGTCGTTATATCAAATAATGCCATTGCATAGCAAAATAGCTATTGAGCAACAAGTAGGTAAATGGCAAAGTGCTTTAAGTTGGGAATGGGTTGATAGTAAAACGCGGGTTGACGCGCGCCGCTTTGAAAATAAAACCGATAGCTATAGCTTACTTAACATAGAAACCAAAGCAACATGGGACAAGCTGACGGTTAAGTTGGCAGTCACTAATTTACTTGATGAATACTATCAGCTGCCACTGGGTGGGGTGAGTATTGCTCAATACAAAAAAGACATGACCGTGGGCTTTAATCAACTAGCAGGGCAAGGGCGCTCAGTTAATTTAGGGATGAGTTATGCGTTTTAATAAAAAAAAAGGTAACTAAGCTTTAAAGGCCAAACTATTTGGCCTTTTTACATCAGCTCATCACTAAACTTGATACAGCTAAAAGTACGATTCTCGTTTTATAATTGTAACCTTAACAGCAATTTTGGCTTTAAGTCTTGCAACTTGAGTTGAATCAAAAATATCAGCGTAATATTGAATCTAGGAAATAACAACAAGGTGTAAATGATTAGGAACTTTGTAGAGCTTGTATGGTCAGATTGCATTATCGTTTAGGGAATAAACATTGTGACAACGTGGCACCGGCCTCTTATTATTTCATTACTGCTCCACGGCATTGTTTTTTCAATTATAATGACCGTAAAAACACCAGTGCTAGTTGCTGTAGAAACGCCACCCATCAAAGCATACATAGTTAGTATGCCGCCACCTAATCCATTGCCTGTAATAGAAACGCCCAGCATTCAGCGAGAAGAAGCCACACTACCGAAAAAGATTGAAAACCCTATTATTCCTGCTGAAAACACGATTATAAAAATTAAAAAACAAGTAAAGCCATTAAAACCTGCAGCGCCAAAGGCACTAGAGGACACTAATAGCTACAAAAAAATAGACCTCAAACTAGGTTTGAAAAGTATTCTAAAAAAACAGCAAAATACGTTTCCATCAACATTTCAACAGTCACAAAACTCAGCACAACCACAGCGTCTCACAGTCCCAAAAGAGCATCAAATAGCCAACATAGACCCATTAAAAATTGAGAAGCAAAGCATGCAATTCACCACCTATCGCTTTGGTGATAAGTGCTTTAAAAAAGTATCGATTGGAGCCGGTGTAATGCCAAAAAATGATCTACCAGATAGTTACTTTATGAGTATCACTTGCGCAACAACAAAAATAACCGACGCCTACGATAAGGCAATGAACAAATGGTTAGAAAAAAAGTGATTAATGCGCTGAGGTTGTTATTGGTGTACGAGACGTATTTAAATAATCACGAGTAAACAAGATAATGAGGCGGTAATGATTGTGCAGGAATTGCTAACAGTCAATTCCCTGCGCTTGTTTATGTAATATCGCCCCTACATCTCTATACTCAAAGACGATAACTGGCAGAGAATTGACCTTTATAGACTTACGAATGAAGCGTGTTTATTTTTATGCTTCATCACTTACTACAGTGTCTGCTTGTTCTTCAGCAAGTAAAGCTAATCTTTCACGTTCTGCTTTAGAGACATAAGCGGGCTTATTACTTTTATGTAATTTTGCATTGGCGCGCTTGTCCCTGCTATTAAATTTAGTAACTATCTTCTTTCTGCGATTCATAACTCACTCACGCCTTAAAAATGGTGGCATATTATACAGCGCAATGAACGCTATTAGCTATCGAATTATTATGCGATTAGAAAATATCTGTTGCGATAGGTACAAAGCTAGCATCGAAATCATCAACGGCGTTACACTTATCACCCAAACCACCTCAAGATGCAGAGTTCAAAGTTGCACTTGGGCTTGGATGTCACCTAATTTGGTCTATCAATTTAATAGGATCTCGCTTTGAAACAATTTTTTTTAGCAAGCTTGGCGTTATTAGCTGCAACTGCTCACGCCAATATAGATAGTCGTAGTGATGCGGTTGCGCAGTACGCAGTTAACACATACCAAGATGCACAAATTCACACTTTAGCAAATATGGTTTCTTTTCCAACAGTCAATAAAAACGGAATTAATACACCAGACAACCCAGACTTTATTGGTTTTAAAGCGCTATTAAAAATGAAAGCAGCAGCGCTGGGATTTGATTATCAAGATTTGGGTTACACCGTTTTAATTGGCATGGGCAAGCAAACAGAAAAAGTAACGATAGTCACCCATGGTGATGTGCAACCCGCTAACGCCAGCAAATGGAAAAAAAGCCCGTTTGAAATCGACAGTACTTCAGAGCCAGGCAAATTGATTGCTCGCGGTACAGAAGATGACAAAGGCGCTATTGCCACAGCGCTTTATGCAATGAAAGCAATAAAAGATCAGGGCATTGATCTTAATAATCGCATTGAGCTAATGATTTATTTAGCTGAAGAGTCAGATTGGGGGCCCCTTGAAGAGTTTATGAGGACCTACCCACAACCAAAGTATGCGGTGACGATTGATGCCTCATACCCTGTAGTTGTGGCAGAAAAGGGCTGGAGTTTGGTTGAGCCTACTTTTAATGCAACATCGGCACAAACTAGCGCGTATGTAAGCGAACTTAAAGGTGGCGCATTTAAAAGCCAAATTCCGGAAGATGCCAGTGTTATATTACATAATGCCGATACAGTATTAGTTAGCAAGCTTAAACATGCAGCGAGTGCACTAAACGCTGTAGAGTTTAACTTTAGCGAACAAGAAAGTGGAATATTAATTAGCGTTAAAGGTATGTCAGCTCATTCTTCAGAGCCGGAGTCGGGTGTGAATGCCATTGCCTACTTAGCTGAACTTTTTAAAGGCATTAAGCTTGAAAGTAATAGCGATGCACAAACAATTCATTTTATTAACCAGCTGATAGGCCTTGATATACACGGTAAAGATTTTGGTGATATAGCATATGAGCATAACTTTATGGGACCAATGACGGTGGCACCAACACTGATTGAGCGTGATGGTAATGCACTCACACTTGCAGTGAACTTGCGTCGCCCAGTTGGTAAAGATGAAGCTGTATTACGCGCACAAATAAACAGCGCTTTGGCAAATTGGCAATCTGTAAATAAAGCCAAGTTGAGTAATATTGATATCGTGATTGGTAAACCAATGCTGCTCGACAGCGCACCACACGCTCAGGCTTTACTTGATATATTTAAACACTTTACTGGCGATAAAGACGCGGGCTTTGTATCGATTGGTGGTGGCACAAACGCAAAACTATTTGATAATGCCGTATCGTTCGGTCCATCAATGCCAGGAAAGCGTTACACAGGCCATTCAGAGCATGAGTTTATTACTGTAGAGCAGCTTAAGTTAAACTTAAAAATGTACACCGCGATGATGATTGAACTGGGAAATATGTAATACTTTAAATACCATAAATTGCCGCTGATTAGCGGCAATTAACCACGTTCAGGTTCGTTAATTAAAACTGTGCGACAAATTTAGCTGCGTATTGTTCACCTTCCTCAACATCGCTAAAGTGAGCCGCAAAATAATATTGGCTATTTATAAAATATTTAGCTTCAAGTTGCAGATGTGAATCAGCAACACCCGCGCCAATAGCCACATTGCGATTAAAATAATAATTAGCCATACCAGAGAATACTGAATCAACACCATTGTCTTCATAAGCTAAATCAACACTTAAATAGCGCTCATGACTAAGGTGGTGAAAATAACGCGTAGAGGCATTCCAAGTATCAATATCATCGTCAGTTTCAATCGTAAAACCAAGGTAATCTGTGTCATTTAGTTGATGATTGTATTGAGCTTTAAACCAATAAATCGTATCGGCGGCTTTAAACTCAGCTAAACGAACTGACACTTTGAGCGACTGTGCAAATACATATCCTAAGCCTAATGAATAGTCGTCGGTTTCACCTAAGTCTGCAAGCTCAACACTTGCAAACCAATTATTATAAAAGCCCTCAGCAAACAGCCCAAAGTTGTCTGCGTCATCAGCATTAAGGTAATCAAGCTTAATATTGGTATCAGTGTCTAAGTAACCAAAATCATCCCATACGCCAGAATGTTGTTGCGGTGCAAAATAGTAATGGCTAGAAAGCGCGACAGAGTCATTATCGTTAGTTATATTTTTTAAGGTGTTATATGTTGCGGTATTAAACCATTGATGGGTTTTAGGCTCCGATGCAATAACAGGCAGGGAGCATGATAAAGCAAAAAGTGACAGTGGGATTAAGTAGCGCATAAATATCCTTTTAGAATAGCGAAGTTTGTATTTCAGCATTCTAAGTTAAGTAATGCATTTATCGCTAATTATAGAAGTGAAATACTAGGGCGTGTTGACCTTTGTGGATTGAAATTTGTTCAATCTAGGGGCGATTTAATCGCGGCGCGAGATTTGTAACCTAGTGGGCTAAGTAAAAATCGAGCAACAAAGAGTTAATCGCCTCTAGGAAGAACCCTTTGGGCAGCGCATGTTTGGCATTTATACTGCGTTATCGCCTATTTATGGGGAGCAACCACACCACATAGGCTCTGCCTTGCCTAAATACCAAACATACTGCTGCAAAATCAATCACGAAAGGTCAACACGCCCTAGGCAGCGTTAGTTAATTTAGCGTATTCGTAGCCAAAAGTTATTTACATTGTTTATATTTCAAACCCATAATAGGTATAAATAACTTAACAAATACATCGCTAGATGATAAAAAGTTATATGCAAGTATTGTAATTAAAAAATGGACTGCAGTTATATGGAATTTTTAAACTTAGCTCTTACCTTTCCCACTGTTATTTTTTCAGCGCTGTTATTGGTTGTCGTGTTGTTTTGGGCAATAACTTTAATCGGCTTTGCTGATATTGATATGTTTGAATCTGATATTGACGCTGATGCATCGCAAAGCTCAGGCATCAGTTCATGGCTGAATATGGGCTTTGGTGGCATACCTATCACGGTGTCAGTTAGTCTTGTTGTGATGATTAGTTGGTTAATCAGTATTTACGCACATAAGTTTTTTGCTTATTTACTTGGTGATGGCACTTTATTTTATATTTTAGGTGTGGTGATGCTAGTAACCTGTTTGGTGGTTGCCATTCCCGTTGCGGCTATTATTTCACGCCCACTTCAGCGCTTTTTTACTAGCGCAGAAACCTCCCAAAGTTCTGATTTACTTGGTTTAGAGTGTATTGTTGTTACAGGTAAAGTAACCAATACATTTGGTCAAGCACGCGTTCAATTTCAAGGTACTGAGCAATTAATCGAAGTCAGAGCAGAAAATAACGAACCCTTTACTTCAGGCGACACTGCTGTGTTGCTTGATCACCTCAAAGAGCAACATTGTTACATTATTGCCGCAAAGCCTTGGTAATTTCCTGCGTTTTAGGAATAAGTAACATATAACAAATCAATAATCACGTTAGGACATAACATGGAATTTTTAGATAACCTCATACCTATATTAACCTTTGTAGGTATAGCAATAGCGGTCATTTTTGCTATTTTGCTTATTATTGGCAAGTTTTATCGTAAAGTAGAGCAAGGCCAAGCGCTGATCATTAATAAAATGAAAAATGAGCCCGATGTCACCACTACAGGCGGTATTGTTTATCCTGTAATCCATAAAATGGAAGTAATGGATATTTCCACTAAACGTATGGTACTTGAGCGTAAAGATAAAGGTGGTTTGATCTGTAAGGACAATATTCGTGCCGACATTGCTATTACATTTTATATTCGTGTAAACGAAAATAAAGAAGATATTTTACGTGTTGCTAAGCATGTAGGGTGTGCTCGCGCCTCTGAGCACGACACTTTGCAAGAACTGTTTGAAGCCAAATTTTCAGAAGCGCTTAAAACAGTGGGTAAGCGCATGGATTTTGTTGAGTTATTTACTCATCGAAATGAATTTCGCGACAATATAAAAGAAGTGATTGGCCAAGACTTATCAGGCTATACGCTTGAAGATGTAGCAATCGATTACCTTGAACAAACGTCGATTGATAAACTTGATCCGCAAAACATTCTTGATGCTGAAGGTATTCGCCGCATCACCGAAATGACCGCTGTACAAAACGTATCGACCAACCAATTAAAGTGTGACGAACGCGCTAAAATTGAGATCCAAAATCAAGAAGCCACCGAAAAATCACTCGAAATTGAGCGTCAAAAGCAAGATGCCATGTCGCGCCAAGTACGAGAAATAGAAACCGTTAAAGCGCGCGAATTTGCCGAAGCTGAAAAAGTACGTCAAGAAGAGCGCCTTAAATCAGAACAAGCACGTATTCAGTCTGAAGAAGCTATTGGTATCAGCGAGCAAAATAAACAGCGTGAGCTGGATATTGCTGAACAAAATAGACTACGCGTTTTAGGTATTGAGGAAGAGAAAGTAGCGCGCTCGCGTGAAATTGAAGTAATAGAACGCGAAAGAGAAACTGAAATTCTACGTATCAACAAAGAAAAAGCGCTGGAAGTTGAGCGTAAAGAAATCGCTGACGTAGTACGTGATCGCGTTATTGTTGAAAAATCAGTAGCTGAAGAAGAAGAGCGTATTAAAGACGTGAAAGTACTCGCTGGTGCTGAACGTGAAAAAGACGCAATGATCATCCGTGCTAAAGCACAAGCAGAAGAGTTATTAGTTAAAGACATTGAGGCGGCAAAAGCGCAAGAGCAAGCGGCAGAATACAAAGCCCGTGAACTTGAAACAATGGCCAATGCAGAGCTGAGAATTGCTAATCAGCAAGCTGAATCTAAAAAGATCCTTGCTCAGGCACATCAAGTTGAAACCGCGGCACAAGGTCTTGCTGAAGCTGATGTTATTAAAGCTAAGGCAGAAGCAAATGCAATTCAAGGCGAGACAGATGCGAAAATAATGCGTCAAAAACTTGAGGCTGAAGCACAAGGTAATCGTGAAATTGGTTTATCTCAAGCGCAAGTTCAAACCGCGATGGCCGATGCAAACGAGAAACAAGGTGAAGTTGAAGCGATTAACCTTGAACGTAAAATGCGTGCAGAAGCAAAAGGCCTTGAAGAGAAACTACAAGCCCTTAACTCTATGGATCAAGATGCCCGCGATTATGAGAGTTTCACGCTACAGCTTAATCAACAAAAAGAGTTGGTACTGGCAAAAATTTCAGCAAGCAAAGACATTGCAGAGCATCAAGCTCACATAATGGCTAAAGCATTGGGTGATGCCGATATCAATATTATGGGTGGTGATGGCCAGTTCTTTAATCAATTTATGAGTGCAATCAGTTTAGGTAAATCAATTGATGGCCTAGTTGATGAAAGTAAAACTGTGCAAACAGTGTTTAAAGATCACTTAAACGGTGATCGTAATTTAATTGAAGACCTAAAAGGTGTGCTAGCAGGGGCCAATGGCTCAGCTGAAACACTTAAAAACTTTAATATGAGCAAGTTACTTAAGCAGTTAAGTAATACAACAGCGGCTGAAAAAAGCCAATTGTTGAGTATGTTAGGTGGCAATTTAGGTGGTGGTTTAGAGGATAAAATTAAGCTAGATACAAAAGACTAGTCTGGTTTCTAAGTTTCATCCCTTTAGCCGTAATAGATTACTTATTACGGCTAACTTTAATTAAATTTCAGGATAGTTTTTCATGACGGACGCAACACAACAAGCGCTAGAGCAAGGCTCATACGACTTAATTAAACGCCGCTTAAGTAATTTTGGCGGGACTTTAAAAACGCAAATTGATGAAGTTAATCAGCAGCGTATAACGGAGTTTGGCAGTACAGAATTACAAGTTAAAGGGCGAGTGCGAGTTCGTACGGAGCAAAATTGTACACCGCGTGACATTGTAATTGTAGGCGATAAAGTTATTTTTGCTTATAACGTATTACTTGGGTTAAAAAAAGAAACCTCAATTAACGACGTGTTTAGCGTACAAAAATTAGTAGAGCAAGACGATCACTTTGAAGTGGAAGCTTACCCAGAGCAAACCCGTTTTTTAACTGATACGCGCTTTATTCGAGATTTTGAAGAGCTTTATACTTACTACAAACAAACCAGTTTACAGCACTTATACCAACAAAATGGCAAGCTGTTTGCGTTATTCCAAATTGGCGACAAGTTATCGGATGTGCGGGTTTTTCGCTGGGAAATTCACCCAGACAATACCATCAATTATATAGATAACCGCGGCGAACGTGATATTCAACACGCCCATGACTACGATTTTGAATGGCTCAAAACTGACCGCAGTGATCACGTAGAAGGGCGCCATGCCCATATTAATATTGCTGACCAAGTTTTTGTGGAGACCATAGGTGGTTCACTCACGATTAAAATTGAAAACAGCACAGATACCGGTGAAGGTATTTACCAAGAGCCGGTTGATGATAAAAACCAATCTCTTGCTGATAGTGATGTGGAATACGCGCTGGTGGGCGATTTAGTACTAATAAAAATACTCCCGTATCGCGAAAAAACATGGCGTTACTTTATTTTTAATACGCGTACTCAGCAGGTTGCTCGCCAAGATGCCATTGGCAGTGCCTGCGTTACTTTACCTGAAGATCACGGTGTTATTTTTCCCGGTGGTTATTATTTACAATCAGGGCAAGCGCGATCGTTTGAAGAGCAAATAGAAGATCTTGAATTCCACAGGCAGATAAAGTCACCTAACGGCGAAGATGTTTTATACGTATTTTATGAGCCAAGCGAAGGTCGTTATGCACTGTTTGCATACAATATTATTGATAAAAACCTGCAAAACCCTATCTATTGTCACGGCTACGGCATATACAACGATGGTTTAACGCTTACCTTTAAAGCTGATAAAGACGAACCTGAACGCGTACACCCGATTCAAATTTGGCAAAGCCCATTTGTATCAGCTGAATTTGCTGCGAATGCGCCGCCGCTGACCAGCTTTTTTGGCAAAATAGGTAACCCTGATTTAGTACGCGGTATTTCTGACTTGTACAGTGTTTGTAAAGCAATAAATGAACAAAGCCCGAGTCTATTTCATTACGAAGACATGATTGCGTTAAGTCGTAATATTTTCGACCGTTATCATTGGCTTAATGAAGGTGAGTTTACTGAAATTGCTCAAAACCTGCACAGCATTAATGAAACTGCTGAGCAAGTGCTGGATGAATTTGAAAAAGTTACTGAAATTCAAAACAAAGCCAAGCAAGCCTTGGTGGATATTAATAAACAATATACTGATGTAACTCGTGACATACGCCCAGATAGCTTTAAAGCTGCGCCACAGTTTGTGCAGGGTATTGATGCGTTAAAAATCTTAAAAGGGCAAGTGATCAGCCTTGAAGACATTAAGTATATAGATACAGATGCACTTAACGCACTACAAAACCAAATTGATGAAAGGCTTGGCGAAGTAAGCCAAGCAACAGCTTCATTTTTACAACAAGATAGCGCATTAGCACCGTACCACGAAAAACTAAAAGAGCTGGAAGAACTCAGCAGTAAAAGCGAAAGTGTCAGCGAGCTAAAAACGTATATAGCGCAACTTGATACGCAAAGCGTGGAGCTTGATTTACTCAACCACACCATGCTTGATTTAGACATTGATGACAGCCGCGTACGCACGCAAATATTAGAAGACATCAGTGCTGTTTATGCGCTGGTTAATCGCGCTAAAGCCAGTATTGAAATTCGTCAAAAAAGTCTGGGTAGTGTTGAAGCAAAAGCCGAATTTGCCGCACGCTTTAAGCTGTTTTCGCAAAGTATTACTAACGCGCTAAATAACGCCAAAACACCAGAAGCGTGTGACGATCAATTATCTCGATTACTGATTCAGCTCGAAGAGCTTGAATCGCAATTTAGTGACTTTGACGAATACCTCAGTGAGATTATTGCAAAGCGCGATGACGTATACGAAAGCTTTGAAGCGCACAAACAAAGCTTAATTGATACTCGCCAGCGCCGTGCACTTAACTTAGCTAACGCTGCAGAGCGTATTTTACAGGGCGTAAACCGCCGCGCGCAAAGCTTTACTGAGCTTGATGCGCTCAATACCTATTTTGCTGCCGATCCTATGATCAGCAAATTACGCGCATTGACTACTGAGCTCAAAGAGTTAGGCGATGAAATACGTGCCGATGATATTCAATCAAAACTCAAAGCGAGTAAAGATCAGGGCATTCGCTCACTGCGTGACAAACAAGACATTTTTACTGATGGCGGTAATTCAGTCAGTATTGGTAAACACGCATTTAGCGTAAATAAGCAGCTGCTTGATTTAACGTTATTGCCGCGCGATGAGCAGCTAATGCTGCACTTAACGGGAACTGATTATTTTGAACCAATAACAGATGAGCAAAGTCTTAATACGCTACAGCAAAGTCGCCATTTGTGGCAACAAACCTTGGTCTCTGAGAATGACGAGGTTTATCGTGGTGAGTATTTAGCTGCGCAAATATTGCTTGCGTGTGAAAACAGTGAGCACTCGCTTACTTTTGTACAGTTACAACAGGCACAAAAAGAAGATACCTTACTTTCGTTAGTGCAAAAGTTTGCTGAGCCGCGCTACCAAGAGGGTTACGAAAAAGGTATTCACGATCACGATGCATGCGCAATTATTGACACCTTATTGACTCAAAAAAATAGCTTAGATTTGCTTATTTACCCTGCAAGTTGTCGGATTGTGGCGCAGTTATTTAGCGCACAATTATCAACCGCACAACTGAATACATTTTACCATCAAGCGATCAATGCCATTTTGATGGATAAACATTTTGGTGCAACCAGTTTTATCAGCTCCTTGAATGAGCAATTAAGTCAGCAAATTGCAGAGTATTTACCGCAAATAAGTAAACTGCGCGCGCGCTTTACTGATTTATCAAGTGACTTAGCCGCCGCTTACTTAGTGCAGCAGTTAGCGCAACAAAAAACAGCAGAACAACAACAGTTTATTATTTCTCAGCAGGCCAAAAACTTAGCTGAGCAGTTTAGTAGTGACGCCAAAGCAAAAGGCTATATTAACGAGCTTAATCATGCATGCGAAAATGTAACGCAAACTGATGAACGTGCATTATTATTTTTAAGTTGGGTAAACGCCTATTGCATGCAAAGTGATAAAGTAAATGCCGTCGTGCAGGCTGAAGCTGCAAACTATGCGCATTTAAGTGCAACAACAAAACTGCATTATCATGTACTCGATGTTACCCCTATAACGCAGGTTGAACGCCTTATGGGCCAACATAAGCGAGTGCAAGAGCAAATACTGAATGTAGATTACGCTGAGTTTTATGCTCGCACGCGTAAATACATCACCGAGCAAGTACCTGCATTTGAGCAATATCACACATTACGCAGCGATATTTTGGCTGAGCAAAAAGAGCGTCTGCAGCTTGACGAATTTAAAGCACGCCCGCTTAGCTCGTTTGTACGTAATCAGCTGATCAACAAAGTGTACTTTCCAATTATTGGCGATAACTTAGCAAAACAAATTGGCTCCGCGGGTAAAAATAAACGCACCGATTTAATGGGCATGTTATTACTTATTTCGCCGCCAGGTTACGGTAAAACAACCTTGGTTGAATACGTTGCAAACCGTTTAGGGCTAACCTTTGTTAAAGTAAATTGCCCATCGATAGGGCATGATCAGGTTTCTTTAGACCCAGCACAGGCAATTAATGCCACCGCTGAAAAAGAAATTGCAAAAATTAACCAAAGCTTTGAAATGGGCAATAACGTAATGCTCTACTTGGATGATATTCAGCATACCAACCCAGAGTTTTTACAAAAATTTATTTCATTGTGTGATGGCTCACGCCGAATTGATGGCGTGTGGAATGGCAAAAGTAAAACCTATGATTTACGCGGTAAAAAGTTTGCTGTAGTGATGGCCGGTAACCCCTATACGGAATCTGGCGAGAGCTTTAAAATTCCTGACATGCTAGCTAACCGCGCCGATATTTATAACTTAGGTGATACTTTGGCAGGCTGTGAGCAAGAATTTGCCATGAGCTTTATTGAAAATGCACTGACCTCCAATTCAGTATTAGCGCCACTGGCTAATCGCAATATGGACGATTTATATAAATTAGTGCGTATTTGCCAAGGCGAAGACATTTCATTAAATGAAATGGAACATGGGTACTCACAGGCCGAAGCTAACGAAATTAAAGCCGTACTCACGCGACTAATGACCATTCGTAATACCGTGCTTAAAGTTAACGCCCAGTATATAGCCTCCGCCGCACAAGATAATAATTACCGTACCGAGCCCCCATTTAAGCTCCAAGGTAGTTACCGTAACATGAACAAAATGGCGGAGAAGGTCGTAGCTGCCATGAATGACGAAGAGCTTGAAAACCTTATACGCGATCATTATCGCGGCGAAGCGCAAACACTCAGTAAAGGCTCTGAAGAGAACTTACTCAAACTGGGTGAACTGCGTGGTACATTAACGCAAGAAGATCACGCTCGTTACAGCCAAATTAAAGAAGACTTTGTGCGCTTAAATAAACTCGATGGAGCAGGCAGCCCAGTCATGATGGCTGTTGAGCAAATGGGGTATTTACATGAATCACTTGAGGGCATTGCCAGTAAGCTCAGTAAAAATAACCTAAGCCACGATTACAGTGATTTACTGCAAAGTGTAGGCGTTAATATTCAAGGGCTAGATAATAAGCACGCATTGGCCGCACTTGCGCAATCGCTTGATAACGGCTTTAAGCAAACGCCTTATGAGAGTGGACTTGAGCAATTAAGTGCTGCAATTGCAAGTAATAACAACCACAGCCAACTTAACGCCCTCACCAAAGCGACCAGTGAAAACAATACCAACCAAGCGTTTAATAACTTAGAACAAGCTTTAGGCAAGCATTTAGCACCACTTGATAATAAAGCGGCTATTACTGAGCTGGTTGCTGCGGTATCAAATAACAACAATCATTCACAGCTCAATGAATTGAGCAAAGTGCTCACTGCAAACAATAGCAATCAATCCATTAATGTATTGGGGCAACAACTAGGTGAACATTTAGCGCAACTTCGCAATCAAGACGCTCTCAGTGAGCTGACCAATGCGGTAGCAGGTAATAATAATCATGCGCAATTGAATGAATTAGCTACACTCGTTGCAGCGAATAATAATAATCAAACATTGAACATGCTTAGCCAGCAACTAGAGCAGATGAGTAATGCCGTTGCAAGTAATAACAATCACGCACAATTGAGCGAGTTAGCTAAAGTGGTTGCGGCCAATAATAGTAACCAAACCTTGAGCATGCTGGGTCAACAATTAAGTGAATATATAGCGCCACTTGATAATAAAGCCCAGTTAAATGAGCTGATAAAAGCGGTTGCTAGCAACAGTAGCCATGCTCAAATTGACAACCTAGGCGAAAAGTTAACGCAAGCAATTAATAGCAATAACAATCATCAGCAGCTAACGCAACTTGGTGAAACATTAGATCAGCTTAAGCAGGTTACAAGTGACAATAATAACCAACAAAGCTTTGAGCAATTAATAACAGCACTTAATATGCAAACTGAGCAATTAAATACTAAAACTGAGTTAAACACGCTAGCAAGTGCAATTGCCAATAGTACGCCAGATGCTGCGCTTAATGATTTAAAACACGCATTATTAGCGGGTAGCCAAGCGCAAATGCAGTTGTTGAGCGAGCAATTATTAGTGGCGCTTAAATCGCTTGATCACAGTGAGCAACTGGCTCAAATACTCACTGCGTTGGCAGATAATAATATAGCGCAGTTAGCGCCAGATTTAGTTAATCAGCTATTAGATGAACTAGAACACAACAATAATCGTGATATATTGGAGTTAATGGCCCAACAAAATGTTAAAAATGCTGAGCAACAAGTCATACAAAGCGATGAACACAAACAGGCGTTAGATGCGCTGTTAACAGCAATGAAAAATCAGCCTGCACAGGTAATAACTAAAGTCGTTGAAACTGACACAAAAGATGACGCAATGCCTAGGCAAACTCTTTTGTAACAGGTGACAATCTAATTAAACGCACCTTCAATAGTGAGAGTGCGTATATTAACTATAAGGAAATGATAAATATGGATATTCAAGCACCAGAGTTATTTGATTCAATGGGCGAGGCAAAAATTGCCGCAGTTTATGTCAACGATGGACAGGCTGTTACAGCTAACCAAGCATTATTTGACGTTGAACTTGAAAAAGCGGTACTTGAAGTTATCGCACCCAGTGCAGGGATTGTGTATGACTTTAAAGCCAAAGTTGGCGATGTTATTCACTCTGAGCAGTTAATTATGCTTTTGCGAGAAAAATTACCCGGTGAGCAAACAGCGGATAAAAAATTACCCCTTGAAGAAGAGGTCGCTTTTTTAAAAGCTGAAAACGCACGACTTAAACAACAGCTAAAAGAGCAACAATTAACAGCTGCGGGTTAGTGGCTCTTGGGCAAGTACTATGCATGCCCGTTCAACGTATTGGCGATAATGTTTAATCGTCACCTGCTAGACAACCATAAGCAGAGTGTATATTAGTATGATTTATCAAGCCAAAATTTGATCCACAGGTATAATTAGAGCTGTGTGTATTTATAGTTTCTTGTGTTTTCCTCCCAAGTCAAAAAATAGGGAAAGTACTCTTTAATTAAATTGCTATATTTGAAAGGTAATTATGAAGTATCTCTCTATTGCGTTATTAGCTTTTAGCTTCTCAAGCCATGCTTGCATGCCTTCGGTGAATATCGATATAGCAGAAGTAGTTGTGGAAGTATCTAATCCAGTTTTTGAAGAAGGAATGATCATTAACGCGAAGACTGGAAAGGTAACTGCTAAGATATTTTTTAACAAAAAGGGGAAAGTTGTTAAAATTGAAAATTTGGATTTGACGCCTTCTTCCCTACCTTTACAGCCAATTGAAGAAGCTCTATATTCATCAAAGCGACACTTTTCTTCGGGGAAGGCTACATCGCATGATATTACAATTGATTTTCCAATTGAATTTAGAGAAAAAATAAAGTTACAGCTGAATCTAAGTCCACCAGTCTTTGGAAAGTAGAGTATTTCAAATATAAGCGGGTAGTTGGAAATATTATTAAGAAGACATAGATCTGAAAAGTCGCAATGTTACAGTCAATAAAGGTACAGTCAATAAAGGAATAAACAAATTAACCTTGCGGGCACAATGAAGTGAATGCCTCACTTCATTGTGCGACAACTCTGTATTGCCTTGTTCATAATCTAGAAAAGCTGAGAAACACGATACATTAATAAGGGTAACCCCTTATCACCTTAAATAAGCCACTTAAACACCTGTCATACCTTTCAAAACGCCCATTAAAACAACACCAAATCCTCTTTTTATATTTACGTGAAAGTCAGTTGTCGATTGAATCAAAATAGGAACTCGGCTATGGTTAATACATCAATAAAAATAAATTAAAAACGAGTTATTCTACAGGCTCGTTATATATACAGGGAAGTCCGTGCAAAAATCATTAGCCGCATTTTTATTTTTAATATTTTCTTTACCGTCTATCGCATGTGGTGATGAAAAGCAGAGCGAAGATGTACCTTTTGCTCAATTTGATGAGAAATATCAATTAGAGAATCTTAGGCTCTATAAAATTCTTGCACCTGAAAAACATGGTGACTCTTACTTAACGTCTGTTTATATGTACAAAAAGAATGAACAACATATCAGCGTAGAATTTACCAATGCATTTTTCTACCCTGGTTATAAAGAGGCAGGTATAGTTGTGCACCCTGATTTGGTAAATACTTATGATATTTACTTAAATTATTCCACCACTGAAACTGGCGGGCTTGTCATGTGCGGTGGTAATAGCATTAAGCTTAATATAAGTGAGTTGTTAGGAGTTAAAAGTCCTCCCAAGGTCATACCTCCGCCACCAAAACCTAGAGATTTTGATAATTAGTGTGGTGTAATGTATGTATAATCGGGTAGCCGGAGGTCTCTAACCTCCAGCCCCCACACCACCCATCATGCGCTTTTTATTAGCAGGAAGTGCAATGGGCGGTTCATCTCCCGTAATGGATATTGATCCAAATATCTCTCAATGACACTAAACCTTGTGACGCGAAGTAATCATTGCCTAATGCAATGTTAATTCCTTTTGTTTTTGAGCTTCTACAAGGGCCTTCGCTTCCAAGCGCCTACTTTTGGTACTGGTGATACCACAGGCTATGGTGAGTCGTTCGCTAACCCCTAATTTCATTAAACTGCGTACTTTTGTGCGTGCTATACCTGATAAAGAGCGCCACTGCCGCCAGTAGCACATTATTATCCGGCAAAATATATGCCTGTCCTTTTTTACGCTGTCCTTTTTTAAGCTCCTAGATAGACCGCCAAAATAGATGGCATCTAGCAAGTATTTAATATTATCACGAAAGGTGCGTATTAATTCTGCCGCGCAGCGGCTTCGTTCAGCAAGCAATTATACAACACAAACCGCCTGTCGCTAAATACTAAAATGTTAGCCGTATAATTGTAAATCCGAACCCTTGTGATACTATAGTGATACATTATTTGAGTTCTAAATAGAATTTATTATGAAAGTTGAACTTGTTACGACACTTAAGCGCCAAGCTACCAAAATTTTAGCTGATCTTCATATATCTAAAGAACCAGTCTTAATTACTGAGCATGGTCAACCATCCGCTTATTTAGTTGATGTTGAAGATTATGAATTTATGCAACAACGAATGGCAATTCTTGAGGGGGTTGCACGTGGTGAGCAAGCAATCAAAAACGGTAATACATTCTCGAATCAAGAAGCAAAAGAAAAAATGAGCAAATGGCTGAAATAATTTGGACCTCTCCAGCTCTTAATGATTTAAACGATATTGCTGAGTATATTTCTTTAAGTAATATTGATGCGGCTAAGAAATTGACTCAAAAAGTATTTGATAAAATATCTAGGCTAGAAGAACAGCCTGAATCAGGTAAAAGGCCACTTGAATTAAGCAACTTAAATTACCGTGAAGTTCATGTTAATCCTTGCCGTATTTTCTATAAAGTGGATAGCGACAAAGTTTATATTTTACATGTCATGCGTCAAGAGCGAGATCTTCGTAGATTTCTTCTACAGAGCTAAATACGCCTAACAACACGCCCTGAGGTTAATAAAAGAAAACAAAGGCTACACCTATCCTATTACTTAGAAAAGCGCCAATAAAAACAGGGCAACACGTTTTTAAAACAATGGTAAACGACTTGCCTGTATCGAGCCTGCCTTCACTTCATTGTGCGGCAGTTGTATTGGCTTGTTCATAACCTAGAAAAGCTGAGAAACACGATGCATTAATAGGGCTAAGCCCTTATCACCTCAAAAAGCCACTCAAACATCTGCAATACCTTAAAAAAGCCCATTAAAACAACACCAAGCCCTCTTTTTATATTTTACGTAAAATCGAAGTAACCGATTGAACCCAAATAGGATCTCAGCTATGGTTGAACCATCAATAAAAATAAATTAAAAACGAGTTATTCTACAGGCTCGTTAGGTGATTTCAAGGATAGCCCCATGAGTTATGATTTAATGGTATTTGATGCAGAACAAGCACCTAGAGAATTAGAAATCTTCTCAGATTGGTATGATGACCAGTCTGAATGGGCAGAAGAGCATGACTATGACGACCCTTCAGTAACGACTGATAAACTCCGGCTTTTTTTTATGGAGCTCATAAATGATTTTCCCCCAATGAACGGCCCTTTCGCAAAAGAGCTCGAAGATGATACCTTAGCTGATATTTGTGTTGGGAAGGTAGTTGTATACGTTGGCTTTGCTTGGTCGCAAAGTGAACCTGCTTTCGAAAAAATGTTTAGTCTCGCAAAAAAGTATTCTTTGGGTTTTTTAAACGCTAGCTCAGAAAGAGGTGAGGTTTGGTTTCCGAATACACAAGGTGAACTGGAAATTTGCTTTGAGCTTAGTGACATCACGTAATCGGGTAACCGGAGGTCTCTAACCGCCGGCCCCCACATTACCCATCATGCGCTTTTTATTAACAGGAAGTGCTATGGACGGTTCATCTCCCGTGATAAATATCTACCCAAACACTTTCAATGGCACTAAATCTTGTGAAGCTAAACACTGATTACCTAGAGTAAAATAAACACTAAGAAGACACTCATCCTATGTGAGCCTGCTGAGTAGTCACAGGCCCACTTGTCTTTTTTGCATTTGTTGTTTTGTCCCCGAAAAGTAACTAAGATGGGTTTTATCTTAATTAATTATAAGGATGTAAGATTATGCGAATCTTATTTATTTTTACCTTAGTGGTAGCGCTTTTAACTGGCTGTAAAACATTAGGCGATAACCCTCAACCAAATGCGCTAGAAGGTGAGTGGCAATTAGAATTAGAAACATTGGCTATTGGAGAACAGGAATACACTACCTTTGATGGTAAAAACCGTAAAATGATTAAAATATTTACAGACAGTCATTTTGCGTTTTCAAGTATTGGCACAAATCGACCAAGGTTTAATTCATATCAACTAACGGCAGATCAAAAAGTTGTAGCATTTGACAATTATGGTGGTTCGTTGGGCCGCTATACCTACGAAAATGATACATTAATTGAGCATATTGAATATTCTAGCTTTCCAAACTATGAGGGAGTATCTATTCCTTTCAAGATCACTATTATTGATAATACTATGATCCAAGAAGGACTTTATCCATTAATTGAACTCGGTTTGGGGGATCAGGACGGTTACTTGCGTTCAACATTCAAACGCATTGAATAGGCATTAAAAAACTAAGAGAGTACTCCTTTTGTGACCTTGGCTTTTTCAGGCTATGTAATTTTGGTGTTTTGTGTTTTATTGGTGATGATAAATATACAGCTAAATGCGCCTCCTTTAGGCGCATCAAGTTATATTGAATAGGGCATTGGCGTTTTAGAATTATGTTACCAAGCGTGACGTAAGCTCAGTTGCCAACTCACGGGCTCACCGTGTAAAACATAACCATCCCAAGATGAAATACTATTAAAATAGTGTTCGTCTAATAAATTATTAATATTTAGGGAAACACTGGTTTTATCATTAATCTCATAACGTGCCATAAAGTTGAGAAGTGTCACTGGTGATTGTTCAATTTTATATGCTTCACTTTGGCCATTAGCTAATGGCCTTTGTGGCGTGGCATAAAAACTATTTTGCCAATTAACCCCAAAACCAGCAGTAAATCCAGTTAGGTAACGATCAAAGTCATATGTGGTATAAATATTTAGTAATTTATTTGGCTCATCTGTTTTAAGCTGTTTACCTTCTTTGGATTTAGTTTTATGTTGGGAGTAACCTGCACTTAAATTCCAATCTTGGCTTAGTGAGCCGCTAAATTCTACTTCAAACCCTTTGGTCGTATCACCTTCTCCCCTTTGTATATAAGGGCGATTTCCATTTGGAGTAAGATATTTCTCGGAATAATTAGGATCAAGCTCTGCCAGACCATTCTCGATATTTTCATAAATGGCTGCGCTAACGTTAAGGGTATCTTTGAGTAACTCTCCTTTAATACCAATTTCATAACTTTCTCCAGTGCTAGGGTCAAGCATTTTGTCATTAGCGTCAAAGTAGGCCTGTGGTCTAAACGCTTCGGTGTAACTAGTGTATATGCTGTACTGCTGGCTTATATCAATAATTAACCCTGCATAGGGCGTTAGTTCATCCGTTACATTCTCTTGATAGCGTATACCTTGGAACTCCCCAGTTGAGGGGTTAAAACGATCATTGCGATAATCCCAGTTACTTATTCGCGCACCCAAAATCACTTTCACACGGTCATGAGGATTTATACGTATGGCAGCAAAACCACCGTTGGATTTGGTGATATTAACACTTTGTTTGGCTAAATCTTTAAAAGGGTAATGCGGTACATCGCCAGTCCAATCATGAAAATTGAGCCCTTCAAGGGAAATTGAGGTTTGATCAGCCTGCTTGCCAAAAGAGGTCCGGTCGCGGCTAAATTGGTTATAGCTAAAAATCATTTCGTGTGTGCGATTAAATAACTCTACGGGGCCTTGTAATGAAACATCAAATGTTGTTTGTTTATCTTCAGAGCTACTTATCACTGCGCTGTAACCAAAGCCTAAGTCACTACTACCATCTGGATTTATATAACCTTCAGGGTAAACGAAAAATAGTTTGCCGCCTTGCATCTCTATGGTGTTGTAAGTCGCAATAGCATTTAATTGCCAATCATTCTCAAAAGCGTGATCAAGGCCAATAAAATAGGTGTGCTCTTCAAGCGGCCAGCCACTCCATTTTGCGGTCATGCCTGTATCTGAACGTTTACCATTATAGCGGCTGCCATCAGCGAAAAGGTAGGGTTGGGAGTGTGAGTTTATAGCTCCTTTTGATGCGGTATCAGTATATTCTACGCCTAAGCGAAGTAGGGTGTAATCTGTTAGATCGGCTTCTAAAGTAGTGTAAATTGAGGTTTTTTGTTGCCCATAGCGTTCAATGTAAGAGTTTTTATCATAATGTGCAGCCACAAACCGAGCACGAATAGTACCGTCCTCGACTAATGAACCTGAAATATCAATCTCACCACGGTAATTATCCCAGCTGCCAGCTGAAAGACCAACACTTGCTTGAAAGTCTGTATTAGTGGCTCGCTTACGAACAAGGTTAACAGTCGCAGTAGGATCACCCGCTCCGGTTAACAAGCCATTTGCACCACGTACAATTTCAACGCGTTCATATGCAGCAGAATCGCCATTTACGTTGGGTCTGCGGCCACCAGGGAACTGCTGAACACCGTCAACTTGGATCAAGTTAACGTTACCACCACGCACAGAAAAGCGAGGTCTATCTAAACTAGATGAGCGTCGCGCATAAAACCCCGTCGCATGCTCTAAAATTTCGTCTATATTGATGGTTTGCCAATCTTGCATCATCTGATTAGTGATAACTGTAACGGCTTGTGGCGTTTCTCGCTGTGAAAGAATCATTTTTAAGGCGGCTTTATTAGCTGATTCTGAGTAATCGTTAATACTAGTGCCAGTAACATATATATGTTCAAGTTCTTGAACACGTTTAGTGTCTGTGGCTTCAGCGTAGTCATTAATGTATTGATTAGTATCAGTATTTTGTTTTGAAATCGAATGGAATGATGCGCAAATCATTAGCGCACAAGTAGAAAGTTTAAATTTACGAGTTAAATGGTATGTTTTATGAGCGTGCACAATTCGTCCTTAATTGTGATTGTTGTTAATGAAAATCATTATCACTAAAGTTGTGGGGTTTTTCAAGTACCCAATTGAGGTTTACTAAATCTGCAGATGTGGGGCAATAGCGAGGTTGTACTTTTTCCTAGTCGTAATAGTTGATCACAAATGATATTGATACTAACGGCTAAATTTAGTTTTTCTAATAAATCAAATTTAGCCGTAGAAAATTTTTTAATGTAGGAGGTTATTTTTCAGCAGAATATGGATCTTCGGCCATTAGGTAGGCTCTTAAATCTGCTTTTTGTGGTTGTGCATTAAGCCACTCTCTTAGGTCTTTTACTTTTGCGTAAGTGTCAGTGCCAAATTTATCAGCGTATATATCACTAAAATTTTGCTTGGTACTTTGCTCGCGAATTTGGTTTTGCCATTGCTGCGTGACTACGGCATTTAATGTGCCGGCTAGGCCTTCTTCTTTTAGTAACTCCCACTCACCGGCATCTAACCAGATACCGCCAACAGGTGCGCTGTAATCTATCCGGTGGTCGCTTGATGATGAAATACGAAATTTACGCATGATCACACCCGACACAGGGCAAATTAGGGCTTTTTTTGTGTCTGATGTTTCTGCTTCAAATGAGATGTTATCAGCAAATTCAAAGGTTGGGTTACGCTCTTTCCAAGCCGCAAAATCTTCGATTAAGATCCAGTGGCCATTACAATGCGTGCATGTGTGCGAGCGAAACTGACCTTCAATAAAACTTGGCTTTAGTAAGCCCTTATACCCAAGCCACCTAAAAATACAGGGTCCAGCGTTTCTCAGGGGCTTAATGTCAAGGCGTGCCTTTGCAGTAATGGCATTCCCTTTTAAAAAGGAGCAACGTAGAGAGTAAGTTCCTGAGGAACGTCCAAAGGATTGGTTTATACGCAACTTATACATCGTTATTGATTTTAACAATAGAACCACTATTATCTGCAATCAATGCCTTGCCTAAGTTGCGTATAATTCCAACTGGATCTGGATTTTTAGGTGGCTTGGGTATACCTACTAGTACAATTCATAGTATCCCTTAAAAATTTGCAACCTGATTATTTAGAGTTAGTTTTGTTTTGATCTCATTAATGAGTAAACAACAGGTTTAATTTTGGCAACAGCCAGAGTGAGTTTTTCTAATATTAACGTATTTTTAGAATTGATAACAAAGATTTACTGATTTTAAGGGCTGATTTTCACAGCGAGCATGTTATTAACCTTATTTGTTATCACTAAAATAAAGAGTGCTGAGTGAATCAATTACATTAGTAAAATAACAGATGTAAAATGTGGGTATTGATTTGACTTGCAAAGTTTACTATAAAGCCCCTGTGACGAGGCTCAATATAAGAGTTACTTGCTACTTAAGCTAAGTGCGAGATTTTTCAAACTCGCTAACAGGGTATGTTATTCTAACTGAATATACTCTCTTTATTATCAATGAAAGCCATACATTTTTTGTTGAAAAAAACCATCCAATGATCAACGCTTTGTTTTTGCTAGCAGCTGCGAAACATCCACTCGATAAGTTAGCAAAATTAATAACCCTACTGAAAGGTTTGCAAAACTTACCTAGTACAGAAAGTGGTTACAAAAATGGACATCAGTTAGATCCTAGGCTGACACATGCGCTGAGTTATATACCCAAACCACCTCAAGATGCGAGTTTCAGTTGGAATTAAAAGCGATTTAGGCAAGGCATTGATTGCAAGTAATAGTGGTTCTATTGTTAAAATCAATAACGCAGTATAAATCGCTTTTAAACCAACCCCTTGGGCGTTTCACAGGCACTTACTCTCATCGTTGTTACTTCTTAAAAGGGATGGCCATTCTTGCAAAGTAACGCCTTGATATTAAGCCCCTGTGAAACGCTGAATCCTGCATCTTGAGGTGGCTTGGGTATATATCTGAAAATATTAAAAACGTACCGAACTTAACAAAAACAGCAAAACAGGCAAACGTCAGTAATGCAACTTTAAAGCGCTTATTTAAAACATATTTGGGTAGCAGTTTTAGTGCTCAGGTTAATTTACTAAGGTTAGAGAAGTCACGGCACTTATTAGCGACTACACGATTAAGTATTGATTGTGTATCTAGTTTATCAGGCTTTAAAAGTGCTTGTTATTTTAATAAAGTGTTTAAGGCGCACATGAGCGTAACGCCTACAGCCTACAGGTCTAAAAATCTATGGCGTAAATAGAGTCTAACTCAGTTTTACTTTTACTCTTTCTTTTTAGCATGCTCATTAGTGCCTGCGCTTTGTTGAGTTTTGTGCTGGTTTTTTATATCAATAATGGGTTGGTTTCGCACACACATTAATACTTTATTTGCTGCTTGGCAGCTGCCAATATAGAGTTTATTTACTAACTCATATTGGCAACTTTGATTAAGTTTTTTTTCCTCACAGGCATGCCATGGTTGATTCGTTCCGTGAGCAGCATGAGCAAGGCTGCTTGCAGTATAAAAAAGAGCAATGGTTGAGGAAAATAATACCGTGACTAATTTTAAATGTGTTTTCATCATAAACTCCTATTACCTTGCTATTTCGCCGCTGTAACAACCAATAAACATGTTTTCAGCAATGCTTGCTGAATGATAATGATAGCCCCTAGTTTCATCGTAGTGGCCACGACATGAATCAAGGTCATTGTCTTCATTTCCTTGGCTATCAACCATACCAAAAATACCATATCCGTCTAACGCATAACCTAACATGCCAGCATGACCGTTTGATTGTTCTAGTGTTTCACTGCAACCAGCAGCACCATGATAATGATAGCCTTCGACTAAGTTGATATGGCCTGCACAGTCATCAAACGCAGCGATTGTGTAAGCGCCTAAAATGGCATCTACAGGTGCAGGTGGTGCAAGTGCAACTCCATTTAATGAAATACCTATATTATCACGGCCAATTGAAATAGGACTACTTGCCTTTACAGGTGTAATCGGGATGAGTACGGTTTGACTAATTCCACCATCAACATAGTCAATAGCACACTCCACACAGTGATTTTGATATTGCTCTTCAACATCAGGCCTTGCGGCTCCTGCGCACGAGGCTTCTGTCGTGGTGACGTTAACTTTACCGGTGCTTTCGTTATACAACTTCCAGTTACTGTCGTTGTAATGAGTATCTAGATTGGTAATAAACTCACCAGTTAAATCATAAACTTGCCCATCGCCGTCAAACCAAATACCAGCTTCATCTGCATTTGAAGTCGTATATCTAGGGCAAAAAATACCAATTTCATGGCTAGCAGGCGCGCCAGCTATTTGAATTTCATAGCACTGTGCTTCTTCGTTATTGGTCAGGGTACATGTTTGGGTTGCTACTTCTGAATCTAGTGCCCCGCTTGTAAAGTTTAGTGGATTAACTTCTACAACAATGTCTGAATTAGTATTCGTTGTTGTGTCTGAGCCGGAGTCTGTCGTTGCGGTTGTACTATCTTCTGAACTACCGCAACCAGTGACGAGTAAAGTTAAAAGTATTGTAATTGCAGACTTTGTTTTAAATAATTTTTTACTCATTGTAGTATCTCTAAGCTAAGGGTTTAAATTAGCATATAAAGAGAATGTGCAAAGAGTGTGTAAATTAATTAGTTTTTTTATAGTTGAGAATTACGCTTACCTGATGAGTTTTTTAAATACCCACTCAAGCGGTCCGGCTTTAAATTTATTTAACCAGCAAACACTAAAAATGATGCTAAACAGGCAAAACAATAGGGCTGAGAATAACGCCATACCAATTGTTTGATTATTTAATAGTCCCAATGATTCTAAAACCCCCATGCCAACAAGTACGTGCGCCACATAGAGTGTTAACGATATTTGCCCGGTTTGTTTTAACCAATGGCTTAATTTGTTTGTTTGAAATGTATCAGTAAAATAAAAACAACCTACTAACACGATAACCGATGAGCTTGTCGCGCTGAGCATATATTGAGGTAAAGGCGGTATGATAGACGTACTTAATAAAAAGCTGCTCAGTTCTAAATCTATTCCTAATTCAGCGTGTGTTTTAGTTAATAACCTTAGGCCGTAAAAAAGCAACTCAGTGATAAGTAGTACAGCGATTGAGCCTATTAATAATTGCTTTCTAAATTGAGAATCAAGTAAATCTTGTCTACCTAACCACATGCCAAAAACCAAAAAACCGCACCATGGAAAAACAGGATGAAAGCCATTAAAAAATACATGCCTTAACATACCATCTACAGTCCAAAAACCATGATAGGTTAACGTATTCCAATCCCAGCCATAACTGTAATCAAAACATATTAATAACAGCGGAAAGGCTAACACAAAAAAGCCACTTATCAATAATAGCACTCTATTACTTAGAGTGAATATACAGGCAGCAATAATAAAATAGACACCGTAAAAATGGAGAATATCGGCTTCCCAAATGGGCACATAGGCTAAGCCAATCAACATGAGTAACACAGCACGCTTGATCAGTGACCACTTTGATTTGGTTACTTCTGAAGATAAACCAGATTGACGCGCCTTGAGTGTCATAAAGGTGATGCCTATGCCTGCTAAAATAACAAACAATGCAGATGCTCGACCTTCAAATAAACTAGAAAAAAGGTACAAGGGAGAATTGCCTGGCTGTACATTCATAGCAATTTTAAAATTCACAATAACCATGCCAAATATAGCAAGTGCGCGAGCAATATCGATAGCGATCATGCGGTTCAATAGTGTTCTCCTGATTGAAGTTGAGGCTAAGTTTTAATACACTTGTGTATCATAGCAGTAACAATATATATGATACAATGGTGTCTCAAAAATGGATGTGCGTATTTCTCGTTCAAAGCAGCTCATTATTCAAGCTGGGCTTAAGTTGTTTTTACAAAACGCTGACGCCACATTGGTTGATATCGCTAAACACGCTAACGTTGGTAGAGCAACTGTATACCGTCATTTTGAGAGTAAAGAAATACTCCAAAAGGCAATCGCATTTTATTGTTTAGAGCGATTCGATAGTGTTAATAAAGATGTTGACCGCCAAGCGAAAGATCATCTTGATGCGCTTAGGTTAATACTAAAAAATACAATGCCTTTATTTGCTGAGTTTTCGTTTCTTTCAAAAATGGAACAAGTGTTGATAGATGATGCTGATTTTCAAGCCCGCTCTAAGCAGCAAAATGATGAAATGCGTGAATTAATTAGTTTAGTGATTAAACACAAAAAAATTAGTGATAATTTTTCAGTGTCATGGGTTTTTCATTTATTTGAAGGCTTACTTTGGGTGGGTTATCAAGCAATACATAGCGGTGAGCACAGCCCTGAATCGGCTTCAAACCTAGCTTATGCTACGTTCTTAAATGGAGTAGGGGCAAGTAGCTAATTGCTTAGATTTAAGACTTAGCTAAATGGCGCTTACATCGCTGTGAGCAGTAAGTTACGTTATCCCAATCGCGCAGCCATTTTTTACGCCAAGTAAAATCACGTTTGCAAATAGGGCAAGTTTTTTGTGGTAAATGTAGTTTTTTATGCGCCATTGCTATTTTTTTTATCTTTGTTTTTGGTTGTGTTTTTTATCTTTGGGGCGATACTAACGTGCTTTTTTAAAATACCGGGAATGGCGCGTTTTACGTCAATTCGTTCGCGGTATTGCCAGAGCCTTAGACGGGCTTCTTTAGACGCCTTAGTTAAATCTATCATGGGCTCTGGGTAATCTTTACCTACTTTAAAATCGTTAAATAAGGCTTCCATAGGCGTTTGCATCCAAGGTTCATGCAAGTACTCAATGGGGAGTTTTTCAAGCTCTGGACACCACTTTTTAATAAACGCACCGGTTGGATCTTGATCTTCAGATTGCTTGATTGGATTGTAATGGCGAATGGTATTTATACCTGTCACAGAGGCTTGCATTTGAATTTGCGGGTAGTGAATACCGGGCTCAAAGTCTAAAAAGTAATTCGCTAAAGGCAAGCTTGCCTGTTGCCAGCTAATGTTTAAGTGGTGTGTAACAAAACTGACCAGCATCGCTCGCATTCTAAAGTTAATATAGCCTGTGTGTTTTAAACAGCGCATGCAAGCATCAATAATGGGAATACCTGTTTGCCCTTGTGCCCAGCGCGCTAAGTCGGTTGTTACGTGTTTGTCATCGCGATAAGGGAATACATGATAACCGGGGTTAAGGGCTACAAACTCCATACTGCATTCACTTTCAAACTTTTGCATGAAATGGCAGTGCCAATGTAAGCGCGAAACAAACGCAGCTAATGGACGCTTCCAGCCTTTTTTGTCTGGGTGCTTAGAATGATAAGTGTCGATTGCCGTTTGATATACTTGCCTAAGGCTTATATTGCCCCATGCCAAGTAAGGAGAGAGCCGCGAGCAATGAGTTTGGCTTAAACTCGGGCTTGAAATGCCTTTTTGATAGCCTTTACCACGGACTTCAAAAAAGCTCTGCATAACCTGGCGTGCTTGCATTGGCCCGCCAAGTTGAAAGTTATCATCAGAGTGAGTGTAGTTTTTAGGTAAACAAGGTGGGGCATAACCACTTAAGGTTACACTGTTAACGCGTTTCCAATTTGGGATTGCAATAGTGCTTTGCATTGTTTGCTGCCATTGCTCGTTCCATTGGTTGCGGTTTGTTGCCCCTCTAATTACTGCGCCTGTTGGGGTTTCAAGCCATTGAACAGTGTGATCCTTGCACCATGCTTTTATTGCTTTATCGCGCTCAAAAGTATTATTTAAGCCAATCTCTTGATGACTAAATAGGTTAACAATTTCAAACTCTTGATTTAAAGAGTTAAGTAAGTTTTCCATTGCGCAGCTAAAGGTGTAAATAGTGGTATTGAAGCGTTTTAGCTGCTGGTTCATATCAGCAATTGACTGATATACAAACCGCCAATGACGCTCGTTATAATGACTGTCATTAAGTAATAATGGTTCAAAGTTATAGATCAATAATGTAGGCAGCGAGCTTTCAAAGGCACTTTTTAATGGCTGATGATCAGATAAACGCAAGTCACGCTTAAACCACACAATATTAATTTTATTTTGCACTGTTAACTACTTAGTGGCCAGTCGGCGGCATCTGAAGAATCTAAGCTTTGTACATTATTTCCTCGCCAATGATTAATAAAGGTATTGTGAGGGTCGTACATTTGCGTTTGTTTAGCTAAATTAAAATGACGCCCAGCACGTGGGTCTGCGCCAACCCCAGCTAAGTACTGCCAGTTGCCCCAATTTGCCGCTACATCATAATCAATTAGTTGCTGTTCAAAGTAAGCGGCCCCAAAACGCCAATCTAGATTAAGCTCATGCACAAGGCAACTTGCTACCAACTGGCGACCTCGGTTAGACATATAACCCGTTTGGTTAAGCTGTTTCATGCACGCATTGACAATAGGGTAGGGCGTGGTGCCTAGACACCATTGTTTAAACCGTTGTGAATAAAAGCTAGTTAACGGTTTTTTGCTGCCAATGCCTTTAAATGAAAATAGTTTTTTACCGTAGCACACGCTGTAAAGCTGAAAATATTCACGCCAAAGTAGCTCAAAGAAAATCCAATAGGTGGAGTCGTTGGCGCCATGTTTTTGTTCGTAATCGTGTAACGCAGCAATAATTTGGCGTACAGATAGATTGCCATTAGCTAACCATAGCGAAAATTTAGTCGAATTTTCTACCCCATCAAGTGCATTACGGGTTTGCTTGTAATTCGATGCAGCATCCCCAGTAAAATAGTGGTTTAAGTGCTCCATAGCAGCTTGCTCACCGCCAATAAATTGTGAAGATACAGCCCACTTTTTTATCTCTGGTAATGTCTTAGGCCATGGCATTGGGGCAATGAGTGGCGGCGGCAAATACGTTGGGGTATTAATTGGCGCAAGAATTTGTGGTTCGTGATGTTCTATTATTTTACGAAATTTGCTAAATGTTGCGGGGAGGTCATTACCTGAAAATGGCAGTTGATGTTCATCATATAAAGTAAAAGTATTTGCTTGGTTTATTTTTAGGTCATCAAATGTGTTACCAATAGCAGATAGTGACTGTCGTTCATTAAAACCAATTTGCTCACTACAATAAAGCGTTCGCACATTGTGATGATGGTAGTAATGACTAATAACCTCATAAGCCGGTTGATGATAAACCACTAAATGCTGCCCATAGCTTTTAAGTTGGGCGTCTAAATCACGCAAAGCGCTCACTAAAAATTGCCACCTGTATTTGCCCATAGTTTGGCTGGAAAAGCGGGTGGTTTTGAACCATTTAGGGTCAACGCAGTACACAAAACTCAATGGTGTCTTTTGCTCGCAGGCTAATTTTAATAGCTGATTGTCGTTGAGCCGCAAATCATGGGTAAACCAATATAAAGAATGTGTCATAAAATAATGTGCCAATACAGTCATTTTTATTTACTTTGAGTTCAATACGTAACAAAGTAAAAACACGTTTATTAGTACGTTAAATTTAATTTTTAAAGAGGTGATGGTGTATTTTGATTTAACTGATCCATTAGAGCAAAAAAGTGTTTACAGTAAGCTGGTTGGCGGGATCACGCCACGGCCGATTGCGTGGATAAGTACGGTAAGTGAAACTGGAGTTGACAATATTGCACCATATTCATTTTTTACCGTCGCCAGTGTTAACCCGCCAGTGTTAAGTGTGACACAAGTAAACCCCAGTGATAAAAGTAATAAAGACACCCTAAGTAATCTATTAGCCACTAAGCAATGTGTGGTGAATATTGTTAGCCATAAACTTGTTGAAAAAATGAATCAAAGTTGCGCAAATTACCCAACAAATGTGAGTGAATTTGAAGCGGCTGGTATTACCTCAGAGACTAGTAAATATGTGCAGCCATTAAGTGTAAAAGCTGCCAAAGTACGTTATGAGTGTACGCTACGTGAAGTAATCTCTATTTCAAAAGAGCCCAGCGGCGGACAAATGATGCTATTAGACATTGTGGGAATTTACATTGATGAGCGTGTATTAACTGACGGTTATATCAACCCTATAGCTTTGAATGCCGTTGGTAAATTAGGCGGAGATTATTTTGCCACAACGCAGAGTATATTTGAATTAAATCGGCCGAGTATATAAAGTGTAATCTATCATCTTAAAAAGTTGAAAGTGAGCTTTGAGAAGACGTTATTAGTTCTTGAATTCAAGTATAAAGATTAGCGTTCTAACAAATTATCAATAACTACGCCTGTATTTATTTTGTTAAAGGGAAATAACATGAATGAAGTGAATCAATATATATTAGATACTATTAAGACTCATGTTTGGGGCGGTTTTGATACGCCAGATGAAATTCAAGGGATTATTTCTGATTTATTTGAAGAGGACGCTGATGAAAGGGTGCTTCGTGAATTCGTAAGTATTGAATTTAAAAAAAGTTTGAAGCTGAAAAACAATGACCTCAAGTTACAGATGTAGAAATGAAAGCGTGTGTGAAACAGGTTTAGGCGCAGTTGGTTTAATGGTCAATGGCACCAGTATTTTTAACTGTGGCGATGCATGAGTTATGGCCAAAATGTATGATATACGCTACACCTATCGCAGAGCAATACGATGTTGATATATGTGGCGGGCGTGCAGCAAATGGCGAATACCATCATCACTTTTATACCAGTTGTTTAGCCGATATGTTAAATCATGATGGCTCAGTACATTCAAAGTGCCCAGTTACGTGGTGTATGCAGGGGTCAATGCTATTTCAGTGACACTAAATAATCATGGGTATATTGGGCTGTGCAAGATAAAAAAATTCTGGCCACCTTGTATATTAATGACCAAACTAAAGAGTTAGTGACTTACAAATTTGAAATTTTTCCTATTCATAGCGTATTAACGCCAAGTCAGTAAGCATTTTATTTCCTAAAAGGTACGGACACCTTCCTTTTTAATAAGCGATATTGATGAAAATACATAATAAGTTATTTTTAATTTTATTTAGTTTTAGCTTTATTTTAATTACCGGATTAGTTTTAGTTATGCAGTGGAGTATTGGCCAAGGCATGGTTGATTATGTCAACGCTAAAGAAGTTAAAGCATTGCAGCCATTGGCTAGTCAACTAGCGCGTGAATACCAAAAAACATCATCATGGAAAAACTTTGAAGGGGAAAATCACCGCTTTTTTCACTTGATCAGAAAGCAATTAAAAGAAAGTCAGTTTTTGCCTTCAAGAACACCAGATCAGATCAATAAAGCCTCTCAGCGGCCTGGGTTTATGCCAAAACCTCGTGGGGAGCATCGCCCACCTATGGATCCTTCTTTTGCCGGTGAACTACGATTACCACCCGGTCATGAAGCGCACTATGCGTTACTGGATAATAATAAACAGGTCATTGCAGGGTTATATAAAGCAGATTTAACGTATCGAAATATTTCAATCTACGACGCTGATACAGTGGTTGGTTTCATTGCTGTTTCTAAGCGAAAAGGACTGATAGATGGCTACGAACTCGACTTTTTAGAGCAGCAAACTACTTACCTATGGCTAATCGCATTGGCAGCACTATTATTTACGCTATTAATTACCTTTTTATTAGCACGTCATTTAGTAGGCCCAGTAAAGCAAATTGCACAAGGAATGCATCACCTTAGTCAGGGGGACTATCAGTATAAATTAGAGCTGGATCGCCATGATGAATTAGGCCAGTTAAGTGAAGATTACAATACGTTAGCACTTACTTTGGCACGCAACGAAGAAGCCCGTAAACGTTGGCTGGCAAACACTTCACATGAATTACGTACGCCAATCACCATTTTAATGGGTGAACTTGAAGCAATGCTATTAGGAGTGAGGCCGCTAACCGTAAAGAATATTAGTTCAGCCAACGATGAAGCATTGCACCTAAAAAGATTAATAGATGATTTGCATATGCTCAATAGTGCAGAGCTCGGTGGTATGCATTTTAATATGCAGCCATTATTAATGGATGAACTATTTCGTTCAGTTGAGCAAAAGTACGTTGTTATTTTTAATCAACATAATATCGAATTTGTAATAAAAATTCATAGCCATAAAATAACATTATTGGCAGACAAAACACGCTTAATGCAGCTTTTTGATAATATTTTAATGAATGCAGTACACTACGCACAGTGCTCAGCTATTCAGCTAACAGTGCAAATGACGCAGCGCTTAAATCAAGATTACGTTGAGATAAAAATAACAGACAATGGGGTTGGTGTTGACGATCAGCATCTTAGCCATTTATTTGAATACTTATACCGCGTAGATGATGCTCGCAACCGTCAACAAGGAGGTTCTGGTTTAGGTTTATCGCTATGTCAGCACATTGTGCAGTCTCATCAAGGTGAGATCACAGCTATCAATTCGCCGTTAGGCGGTTTAGGTATTATTATTAGCTTACCCGTGGAGACATAAATTAGTGACCGTCCCAATGCCCCCCCAAATATTAATTGTAGAAGACGAAGTGAAGCTCGCTAATTTAATGAGTGATTTTTTACTTAGTCAACATTTTGAGACTCATCAAATTCATCATGGTAATGATGTTCTTCCTTGGCTTAAAGACAACCACCCCAGTGTTATTTTGCTTGATGTGATGCTACCAGGCATCAGTGGTATTGAATTATGTAAAGCAATTAGACAGTGCTCGTCAGTGCCCATAATGATGGTGTCAGCCAAAGTGGAAGAAATAGACCGTCTATTGGGTTTAGAGCTGGGAGCGGATGATTATGTATGCAAACCCTTTAGTTATGCGGAAGTCGTTGCGCGGGTTAAAGCGTTATTGAGGCGCAGTGAGCTTGTAAAGCCACAGCAAATCACCGACATGCTTTTAGATGAAAACACTTTTAGTGTGCAATACAAAGGGCGAACAGTAACGCTGACCAGTGTTGAGTTTCAGTTATTTAAACCGTTATTTGATAAACCTAACCGTATTTTTAATCGTGAAAGTTTAATGAATAATATGTATGCCGATCAGCGTATTGTGAGTTTTCGTACCATTGACAGCCATATTAAAAAGTTACGAAAAAAACTCGATGAAGTATGCAAGCATGATAGTGTTATTCAATCTGTTTACGGCGTGGGTTATCGTTTTGTAAAACCCTAACTTCCTTATTTGTTGCACATTGTTTGCGTTTTTTAATAATACGCTTGTATGTCGTTAACTTGAGTTCTTATAAAGAGACTCACTGACCCTACTATGCAAGAGGTTGAATTATGAAATCGTTAAGTGCAATCGCATTACTCACTGTTCTATGTGTCACTTTTACAGCGCAAGTTGCCGCTAAAAAAGAGGGCAAGCCACCACCTCGTCCTGATTTCTCAACCATTGATAGTGATGGCAGTGGTGGTGTTGACTTTAATGAGTTTAGTGCTCAAAAACGCCCTCCGGGTGCGGATGATATTCAAATGATTTTTGATGAAATTGACGCTGATAAAAATGGTGAAATTTCAAAACAAGAATTTAAAAATCATAAACCCCCTCAGCGTCAGCGTAAAGGAGATTAATTATGATCAGTAATATTTCTTCAAGTACTAATTTTGAGCCTATGCAACGTCCAAAGGCTCAATCACTTTCGAGTGAGCAAACTCAATTGGTGAATGACACTTTATCTGGATTTGATCCTGAAAAGTTAACCGCTGAAGATGCACAGACGATAGTTGCGACGTTTAAGGATGCAGGTATTCAGCCAGGCAAAGAAATGGAGTCGTTGATGGCCGAAGCCGGTTTTGATGCGGCTCTAGTTGGTGAAATGGGTCGCCCAGAAGGAGGGCGACCACCGGGGCCTGCGCCACAAGGAGGCTTTGAACAAGTTAACACTGACGAAGTGGTTAGCTATTTAGATGAATTGCTCGCAAATTATTCAGATCAACTTAATGATGACGATAAAGAATCAATTTTAGCGTCCGTGCAAGAAAAGTTCGGTTTAAGTCAAAGTGATTCATTGCTGAGTGTAAAAGTATAATACCAATTAGTAACCAGTTAATTACGGGCAAATAACGGGTTGCTTGTTCCTATAGTGCGACAATTTGTCGCATTTTCAAAAACAGCAAAGTCTATATCATAAGCTCCTATTTTTAATAATAAAATTTTTAATAGGCAGTACACATGAATAACCCTATGGCCTTTTGTGCCATCGCTACCGCATTAGCCACATCGCATACTTTAGCAAATGAAATGACCGATAATATTGAGCGCATTAATGTGACCGGCTCACACATCAAACGCACTGATTTTGAAACAGCCAGTCCTGTAACCGTGATTGACGCAACACAAATTGCTCAAACAGGCATTGTAAATGTTGAAGATTTATTGCAACGCATGTCGTTTTCAGCGGGCGTTGCGGGTAATGCGACCAATGCCTATTGGACAAGTGGAGGATATGGATCGGCACAGGTAAACTTGCGCGGTATGGGGATTAAACGCACGCTAGTATTATTAAATGGGCGACGAATTGTAAACGGTGGTACGGGAGCCAATAGTGCGGTTGATTTAAATATGATCCCAACCTCAATTATTGAACGCGTAGAAGTACTAAAAGATGGCGCATCTGCCATTTATGGCGCTGACGCTGTTGCCGGTGTGGTTAATATCATCACTAAAACGCAATTAGATGGTGCTGAATTTACTGCAAAGTTAGGCGCTGGGGATGAAGGTGACGGGCAAAGCCAAGAAATTAGCTTTAATGTAGGCGGTGAGTTTGATCGCGGCCATTTTGTTTTTAGTGCGAGCTATATAAATACCGAGGCAGTAAGGCAGTCAGACCGTATAGATTGCGCTAAAAATGAGAAAGTAAATGCAGATGGCAGTAGCCAATTAAATTGTTTTGGCAGTGCAACAACCGCTGGTGGGCGAGCACTACTGGCTGATGGTCGCAGTGTGCAATTTAATCAAGACCCGCAAGGCGATGGTAATAGTTTTGAAGCGTATGATATAGCAAAACACGGTTTTACATGGATCCCTTATTTAAATGCAGTAAACCCAAGCCAACGTATTAACCTATCGACTAACCTCAATTACCAACTGACAAGTAACATAAACTTTTTTACAGAAGCGCAATACAGTAATCGCCAATCAGAGCAAATAGTGACACCACGCAGTATTAGCGGTATTAAGGTCTCTAAAGAGTTTGCTTATAACCCAACAGGGCAAGACTTAGAGCTAACTCGTAGGCGTAATGTAGAGCTTGGTGCGCCGTATTTTTTTCAAGAAACAAACACAGCGCGTATTGTTATTGGGTTTGATGGCACATTAGCAAATGATTGGCAGTGGGAAGTTGCTTATAACTATGGACGTAACACTGGCACTGACGGCTGGACGTTTGATCAAGATAAAGCCAAGGTCGCACAAACGCTAGATGATACAGTATGCAGTTATACTCCTGGTGCTGCCATTCCGTGTGGCGACTGGTTTGGTGTTGGTGAATTAAGTAATGAAGTGATTGATTACGTAAAGTATCGCCGTGAAGGCAATGGTGGCAACCAATTAAAATCATTGGCATTTAACTTATCGGGTGACATCACTGAGTTACCCGCAGGTACATTGGCCTTTGCCGCTGGGCTTGAAAGGCGTGAAGAAAGCGGCTGGCGAAATCCTGATTCAACGGTTCTTGCCAATGGTGGAGAAGACAGTATTAATGGTGACTATGATGTAAATGAAGCTTTTATTGAGCTTGCCATCCCATTGTTTGAAAGCCTTGAAGCAAACTTAGCAACACGCTACTCAGACTACAGTACCTTTGGCAATAAACTGACTTATAAGCTCGGGCTTACATGGCAAATTACGGATGACTTAATGCTTCGTGGTGTTAAATCAACAGCATTTAGAACGCCGGTGATAACCGAGTTATTTGGTGGCACAAATGCGGAGAACCTTCGAACTATCGATCCCTGTGAAAACGCAACTGGCGCAATTGCGGTTAATTGTTTAGCCGCCGGGCTCCCTACTGATTTTGCACAAGATGGCACAACGGTACGAACTTCAGTCGGTGGAAACCCAGATGTAAAACCTGAATCGGCAGACACACTTACACTAGGTCTAGTTTGGCAGCCGCACTTTATTGACGGGTTATCGACTACACTCGATTACTTTGATATAGACGTAAAAGACGCTATTACCTCGGTTAATGGCTCTGACACCTTGAAGTTGTGTTACACCAACCCAGCGCTTTACAGCGCTTACTGTAATACTTTTACACGCCACGCCGTAACGGGGCAAATAAATTCATTGAGTCAGCGCCCAGTCAATGCTGCGTTTGAAACGGTTAGTGGGGTTGATTTTAATACACGTTACACCGCTGATATTTTTGGTTTAAGCAGCCAGTTTGAGTTAGATGCCACGCGGTTACTCAAGCATGAAAACACGCCTTTTGCAGGGCAAGCAACGCAAAGCCTGTTAGGCTACATTACTGAAGACCAAGGCAGTTATACAAAATGGCGCGCTAATTTAGGGATCACTGTAAAAGCGGATGCGTGGTCAGCACATTATGCTATGCGTTACATTGGTGGTGCGCGTGATGTAAATGGCGGTGGTCCAATTGGCCGCGCGGTTGAAAGTGTTACCTACAGTGATGTTCAAGGGCGTTATTTTATAACTCAAGATACATCTATCAGCATGGGTATAGACAACATCTTTGATAAAAAAGCTCCCTTTTTAACCTCATGGAACGACGCTAATACAGATGTGATGACGTATGATTTACTTGGTAGAAGAGGCTACATTAAGTTAAATATTAACTTTTAAAGCAATTTAGTGATGCGTGTAATTTAAGTTCACGTTACAGCAAAGTGCGTTTATGCACTTTGCTGTATATCTATACCCAAGCCACCTCAAGATGCAGTTTCAGTTGGCGTTAAAAGCGATTTAGGCAAGGCATTGCAGAGAATGGTTATTCCCTTTTTATAAATCAATCTCTTATAAAAGTAACGCAGTATAAATCGCTTTTAAACCAACCCGCAGGGCATTTCACAGGTACTTACTCTCTGCGTTGTTACTTCTTAAAAGGGACGGCCATTCTTACAAAGTAACGCCTTGATATTAAGCCCCTTTGAAACGCTGAATTCTGAATCTTGAGGTGATTTGGGTATATAAGCTACTTACTTATCAGAGTGGTTATTTTACTGGTGCCATCTTCTTCAGTAAATTTAAATACAAAATCGTGTTTAGAGTCGTTATTTAAATCAACCAATAAAATATCCCTTGGGTGTGTTGGTAACGCGTGTTTGATTTTTTTACGTTTTGAAGCAAACAAGTTGTTTTGCTCACCGTAATAAATGCCTAAGGTTTTTTTATTGTATCTATAAACCGCATCAATGTACCCGTCGCCGTTTATATCGGCTAATTTAAGAGGCTCTACAGGGCCTGAATTTGACATAGAAAGCGGGGCTTCAACTTCGAAGTCTGCGTTTGGTTTCTCTGAAAAGTTACCTGTATTTAACTGTTTAAAAAATGAGAAATCAATATCTACGTCGGTATCACCGCCGCCCATAGCCATCGAGGCAATGGTCCCAAAGCCAAAATCAACATCTAACCGCTGTAAGTCAATTAAACCATCGTTATCTAAATCATGTTCAAATATTAACTCACCCATGGCGCTGGTGTTCGGTAAGCTTATAGGGTTGCTAAAGCTACCATCCGCTTGGCCTAAATAAAGGCTACGAGTGACTGTCGCATCAAGCGCATCCATGCCTTTCGTTTTAGGCATTTGGGCAATAATAAAGTCTAAATAGCTGTCGTGATTTATATCAGCAAAATGATTGATTGTTACTTTGCTGCCGTCATCCATTTTACCAATGCTTACTGGTAATGTCAGTGGCGTAACCTTACTTGCAAAGCCTTGCTCTGTGGCAAATAAAACACGGGCACTTTGTGCGTTTTTAAACACTAAATCAACATAGCCATCGCGGTTTATATCAATCGTTGTAGGGGCGGTGCTTATATCAATATCAAGAGTTAAATGGTTGTCGTTAAACTGACCATTAAACAAGGACTCTTTTTTAAAGGTATGAGGGGTAAATTTACCAAGCTGATCTTGAATGTAAACCGTACTGGTTTCAATATCGGGCAGTAAAATATCACTCAGGCCATCAAGATTTACATCAACAACAAAGCTAACCTTATTAAGCTTATCACTGGTTAATCGATTTAAAACTGAGGTATATTTGAATAACAATGTGCTGTGTTCTTTTTGGCTAATATATACGCCATCGGCAGTTAAAATAAGTGCTTGCGGGTGCGGTGTATTCGCAAGTTTTGCAACGTCAAAACCAAGCGCGTTATCGGGTACTGTTAGCGCATAGTTTTTAGTGTTTTCAATATCAATTTTGGCTAATTGATTCTGTTCTGAGTTGTAGGCAAAAAGCACTGAAGAGTCAGTCGTTATTAATTGTTCTGTGGTTTTAATCACAAGCTGCTGGCTTGCAAGTAATAATGGGCTAAAGGCGAGTAGTGTTAAAGTAGCCGTTGTTTTAAGCATTTTCAATTCCTTGTAAACGTATTGTAATTATTGTGTTTAAGCTTTGGCCTTAAATGCTAACAAAAGCACGGTTTGGTACAACAAATGTTTTGTAAGTAATTGTTTGAAGATGTTAATTTATCTTTGCTTATAAATGTTAGTAACTCAAAGCGCATTAACCTCATGGTGTACCGATCACCAATAGCATGTCGTTTATGGCTACAATTAGTGCGCTTTATGGATTATTTAGCGGTGTGTTTTTAGGGCGGGTAATACTGATGATACAAGTAAAAAACGCATCAATTGATGCGCACACTGTTTAGGGTATACCCAAGCCACCTCAATATGCAGACTTCAGCGTTTCACAGGTGTTTAATATCAAGGCGTTACTTTGCAACAATGGCAGTCCCTTTTAAGAAGTAACAACGATGAGAGTAAGCGCCTGTGAAACGCCCAAGGGGTTGGTTTAAAAGCGATTTATACTGCGTTACTTTTATAAGGGAATGATTTTAACAAGGGAACAACCATTATTTGCAATCAATGCCTTGCCTAAATTGCTTTTAACTCCAACTGAAACTGCATCTTGAGGTGGTTTGGGTATATAGCGTAAATGCGCGTGGCTTATTGAGCTCAAGCGCATTGTATGGGTATTAGCTACACTCTACTAAAAGTCATCTTTACTATGGCGCTGTGCGAGTTGCTCCTCATCGGGCCCCCATACACGGTTAACTCGGCGGCCACGTTTAACTGCTGGGCGGCGTTCAATTTGTTTAGCCCAGCGCATTACATGTGTGTATGACTCAACATCTAAAAATTCAGCAGCGTCATATAAATTGCCCAATACCAAAGAGCCATACCAAGGCCAAATCGCAATATCGGCAATAGAATACTCGCTACCAGCCATATAATCGTGATCGCTTAAATGGCGATTTAACACATCTAACTGGCGCTTAACTTCCATAGTAAAACGGTCAATAGGGTATTGCATTTTATGCGGTGCGTACGCGTAAAAGTGGCCAAAACCACCGCCTAAGTAGGGCGCAGATCCCATTTGCCAAAATAGCCAATTACGACATTCAGCTTTACTGGTGTGATCGCTCGGCACGAGTGCATCAAACTTTTCAGCCAAATACTGCAAAATAGCCCCAGACTCAAACACGCGTGTGCTAGGAGTTGTGGTGTGATCCATAAGAGCAGGAATTTTTGAATTAGGGTTCACACTTACAAACCCAGAACCAAACTGGTCACCTTCGCCAATTTTAATTAAAAACGCATCGTACTCTGCATCAGTTAAACCAAGCTCTAATAACTCTTCGAGCATAATGGTAACTTTTTGACCATTAGGGGTTGCTAGAGAATACAGCTGTAGAGGGTGCTCACCTACGGGTAGCTCTTGTTGGTGGGTTGCTCCAGCAATAGGGCGATTGGTTTTAGCCCACTCGCCGCCATTGTCAGCATCCCATTGCCATACTGTGGGTGGTGTATAGTCTTCGCTGTTACTCATAAAAACTCCTTAAACATGGGTTGTACAAATTAGGGTATAAAGAACATTACGAACAACCCACTGTAGATGATCATAACCAACAAAGGAAGTAAGATTGAATTTCAACACTCAAAAATAACAGTATATTTAATAAGCACGGTTATGCGCTTAGTGTGGGTATAGATGCCAATTAAAGTTCCGAGTTTAAGTTATTTTGTTGCTAGGGCGTGTTGACCTTTCGTGATTGATTTTGCAGCAGTATGTTTGGTATTTAGGCAAGGCAGCGCCTATGGTGTGTGGTTGTTCCCCATAAATAGGCGATAACGCAGTATAAATGCCAAACATGCGCTGCCCAAAGGGTTCTTCCTAGATCGAACAAATTTCAATCCACAAAGGTCAACACGCCCTAGTATTTTACTTTTAAAAAGATAGCAAAACTCACTCTATGTGCTTTTATAAAAACATCCCCCTATAAAAACATGAAATCAGAGGCACCCATGACTTACACTAAACAATTGAACCATAATAGGAACTCGGCTATGGTTTGGTACCAATAAAAGTAAAGCCGAAGGACGCTGCATGCACATAGCTGGGGCAAGAATAAAACTATCACCGTTGGATGAGTCTGATTTAGATTTATTTATTGAAATATCAATGTCATCAGCGATGATGGAACATGTGTATGACCCATGTACTTTTGAACAAGCTAACGATGCATTTATTGCCAAATCACGCCCTTGGACTATGGACAGTGATGGCTGGTTATCGCTTGGTATCACCGAAGTAACCACGGGTGAAAAGCTTGGTAATATTGGCCTTAAAATTACGAGTCATGAAGCACGTATTGCAGAGGTCGGTTTTATGATCAAACCAAGTGCTCAGGGAAGGGGGTTTGCTAGCGAGGCATTAAACTTAATTAAACACTTTGCTTTACTCGAGCTAGGCCTCAATAAATTAGTGGCTACCTGTTCAGTTGGTAATTCTAATTCGTATAAGCTATTAGAAAAAAACGGTTTTATTCGCGAAGGTTGTTTAAAACAAAACGTTATAATCAAGGGGGAATATGTTGATGACTATATTTACGGATTATGTAAATCTGATTTATAACAATCGATTAGTATTCTTATATTGCTAGGTTTTGCTTGCAATAATGTGATTGTATAGGGATTTTTAATTGCATTGAATACCTGCAAAAGATAGATTGTTAACAATGAATTAGAGTTAAACTTAAAGGGAATTAACGTTGGTAAAATTTACGTCATTTATTGTATTTTGTATTCTCATCACCACTATAAGCTTGCCAATTCAAGCTCAAAAATTGCATTCTCTAAACGTCAATGGGCTCTGGGAGGATGTAAATAACAGCAATTTTAGTAATGGTCACATGATCATATCCCAAGACGCTGAATTAATATACGTAACGCATTACGTTGAGTTTAAAGGGTTGCCTTTAGTTGAATACGGTATAGGCACTCGTACAGGTAATACGATTGAATATAAAGTAAAAGTAACTCAGAAAATACCAGGTTGGACTACCGAAGGTATGCATACGTTAACGATTTCTGAAGACGGTACAATGCTCACAGGGCATTACACATCAGGAGGGAAAAAAGGCCCATTAGAATTTAAAAAAGCAGGTAAATGATCGCTTTATGTGTTGATTATTCATATGTTCATTTTAATGATAGAGATGTAACAAATTAATTATACTTCTTAGAAAAATACGTTGATGAAAATAGACTATCGTTTTTGAGTTATGAGCGGTTGCTCAGTAATTATGAAGCCAAGAACAGAGTGCTTTCTACCTTAAATAATAGGGTTAAGTTGCAGTTTCGCGTAATACCCCCTATTTATTGGTTATCTTCTAACGAGCTTGTTGAATACTCGTTGTGAATTTATTTTTATGGATGGCTCAATCATCACTGAGTTCCAATTTTGACCCCATTAGTTTTTTCGTAGGAGTCAGGTCGTAGGAATAGGCTTTAGCCGCGAATGGTGTTACACCAAGGTTAAAGTGAATTGCACCACCGAAAACTCAGAAGCGCTTCGCTGCACAGAGGCCGGTATTTTTATAAAAAAGTTCAGTGCTGGCGCATGTAATTGGTAGATTACATTCAACTAACTTCAATGAGCATGCTAATTAAACAGTAAAAAATGACAAAAGCAGCAATGCTATTTTTGTCATTTTAACGACTAAATAATTAGTGTGCTAAACACCCAACCTAGAACTGGCCGGTTAAGGTTAATGAAAATCGAGGTGCGCGTTCATTTGCACGTTGCTCTTGCCTTAAATACTGACTTTGCGTAAATAATCCTGTATAGCGCGCTTTATTAACGGTGTACCTATCATTGAGTAAGTTATCACCTTTGAAGCGCAACTTTAAATTTTGCGATATTTGATAATCAATAAAGGCATTTGCAGTGATTTTAGTATCAACATTGCCCTGATAGTTATAATAGTAAAACATATAACGGCTTTTATCTTCGAGTGTTAAACTCATCGATAGCCCAGGTAAAATTTCGTTTTGGTTTAGCTTTACCTGCCAAGTGTTTTTACTGACTCGCTCGATAGGGGCTTTTTCAGCGGTAAAAGGATGAATTACCTCACTATCTCGCCAGGTATAATTAGCACTGATCAAGGTGTTGTTTAGTCCAAACGTCTCTAATCCAAAGTATGTATCAAACTCAATACCATACTCTTTAGCGTTATCGATATTACCGTCACCTGAGCGCTTAGCTAATAACACTTCATTTATTAAATCGCTTATTTTATGGTAGTAAGGCGTCACAATAAAACTACCATCGGTCGATTGCCACTGCTTTTCAAACGCGATTGATAGCTCGTCACGCACTTGGGGTTTTAAATCAGGGTTGGTTTCTTCAAGGCGAGACTCGTAACTATCAAACCTTGGCACAAAATCTTTAAGATCAAGTTGACTGACTGTTCGTTGGTAATTAAAACGCATCTGGTAAATATCATTAAAATCATAGCGCAGGTTTAAGCGTGGTTTAAGGTAGTTAAATGTGCGAGCTGTGTTACTTTTTGCGTTTTGTAATGTCTCCTCTATCACGGATAAATCTGTCGCTACATTAATAGTCGAGCGTTCATAAACCAAAGACGACTGTAGGTTTAACTGAGGAGAAATGGCAAAGTTATAATTACTAAACGCTTCATAACGTGTTTCTTTAATATCATTCAATTCAGTCGAATGATAAGCCGCGCCTGTTTGACGAATAAATTGTAAATTTTCATTAAGCTGATTTATCGCCACCTCAAAGCCAGAGTCAAAAGTATGGCTTTTATTAAGGTTAAAACGCCAATTGGTACGTAGAACATTTTCTTTTGAGGTATAAATACGTGGTAACTTATAATTTGGTTTAAATACATCACCATCTTGCAAAATACGGTGCCAAATTTTATCATCAGAATCCGCCTGATTACTAATAAATAACAGTTTTAGCTGATGGGCATCATTATAATCATGGGTAATATCGCCACTTACCTCCCACTTATCTCTACCCCAATCGTACTGTAATACTTTGCTTTCAAATGTGTCTGAGGTTAAAAATTCACTGTCATTGGCAGTGAGTGCATCGACTTTAATTTTTTCGTAAATGGCTGTGAGTTGCATAGCGGTTTTATCTGAATATACATATTCTAGTTTTGCTGATAGCTGGCTTGCTTTGTATATATTCTCGCGGACACGGGCGTTCGTTTGTGTGTCAACTAGCTTTGGGGAAGTAAACACTTCTTCTGAGCTTATTTCAGTTGTATTGACGTAGTGGTTTAAGCCAACTCTATATTTTAAATTGCCTTTGCTTGCACTGTAAGTCAAAGAACCTGTGGTATATGGCTTTATATCAGCTGTTTTAACCGTGCCCAGTGTCCAAAGAATAGATGTATCTATATCTTGTTTAAGTACCACATTAATCACTAATCCATTACTTTGAACATCTAAATCAGAGCGAGTCCCGCGGATCAATTCAATGTACTCAACATCCTTTGCCTGAATATTATTGAGCTCTTTCGTAATATTATTTTCTTTACCCGACATACGTTTACCGTTTATCAAAATTTGATCGCCGGACGAACCAAAACCGCGACTTTCTGATGCGCTGTTCATTTTACTTAATAGGGTATTTGCACCGGGGGTATTTTCTAAAATGTCGTATAACGTTTGAGGATCTAACGCCATAAAGGAACTCGCTTCATACCGCTGCGTATTGGCGACGGGTTCACTTGCAGCACTGCTGGTTGAAAACCCAAGTAACATACTTGAGCCACCAATCAAAACGGTGGATAAAATAGCCTGATATAACGCACAGCGCTTATACAATAAATTTGGGTGAGTATCGCGGTTTGTCATTGTTAGATCCCTGTTATTTAATTCAGGGTTATCTTAATCAGTCTCAGCACCTTCAAATAGGCACAAAAGGTAAAATTAACGCAGTAAAAGTTTTACAAAACTTTGCATTATAACGTTTAAAAAGGGTGATATAGTCCAGATTGCATAAGTGAAGGATTTAAAAAACAATAATATGAATATTAAACCAACACTGCTCATCATCGAAGATGAACCGAGTATATTACGTGGCTTAACTGATCTATTTGTATTTCATGGCTTTGATGTTGAAAGTGAAATGGATGGAAAAAAAGGATTAAGCCGCGCGTTAGAAAAGCAACACAGTTGTATTCTTTTAGATGTGATGCTGCCATCAATGAATGGCTTTGAGATATGCAATGCCATTAGAGTACAATCCCAAGTTCAGCCTATTTTAATGCTGACTGCAAAAAATACAGAGGCAGATATTATTAATGGCCTTACCTTAGGCGCTGACGATTATTTGGCAAAACCGTTTTCAACGTCTGAATTAGTATTAAGAGTCACGGCTTTAATCAGGCGCTCAGGCTTATCTAGCAATAACAACAAACTCAATATTGGCAAGCATGTGAGTATTTGCATGCAAAAATTAACGGGAACATCTCATAAACAAGCCGTGCGCTATACACGTCGAGAAGTGAATATTTTAACGTACTTAAACCAGCAAAAAGCCCCCGTATCACGCGATGAACTATTAAGAGAAGTGTGGGGATATAAATCAACCGACTGCCTAGACACCCGTACTGTGGATATTCACATCGCTAAAATAAGAAAAAAAATTGAACGCGCCCCAAAAACACCTGAATATCTAGTCACCCTAAGAGGCGAAGGGTATCAGCTTTTTAGTCGACAATCGTAATATGAAGCCACAGCTCTTAAATAAGCGATTATTAAGCTACAAACAGCGTGTTAACCGTCTGCGTTGTTTTACCTTCGTTTGTTTGTTTCTCTTATTAGCGCCAATTAGCATGGTGTTCATTAAAGGTTACTATCAATTTGAAAAAGACCTTTTAACCGAGTATCAAGATAAAACCGAAGAAATAACCTCGCAGCTAAACTTGCGGTTATTTAAGCGAGTGGTTTTTGATAACGCGTTGAGCACACTCGCGTTTGATTACTACCAACATATTTATAATCCGAACAATAAACACGTAACCAAAGAAAAATCGCCTCTTTCAAGCCTAGAATACAATACTCGATATGACGGACTTTTAGGTTATTTTCAAGTTGACCAAGATGGCAATTTTAACAGCCCTGTCTGGCCTGATTTTATACGCGATACCCACAGTTTAATAACCGCTCAAGATGATGATGAGACGATAAAACGTAAAAGCCTCGTGTCAAAATTATATACAATAACCGCCAAGTCAAATGAACTAAAAGCACTCATTAACAATAGACTATCTGTAAATAATGAGAAGTTTCTTTTATTATCGGATGTACCCGGGCACCTTGTTTTTTATCGCGTTGTTCATGTAAATAACATTCAAAAGTTACAAGGTTATGTCATCGATGTAAGCGCATACTTAAACAATCAAGTTAAAAGAATGCTAACGACAGTGCAGTTTAACAACACGATAGCCATTACATTAAAGTCTACGTTAACGGGCTCAGATAAAGGCTACTTTATTTATCAGGGAAACGCGCAAAGCCAAGCAACTATCACTCAGGCAACTATAACCCAGCCAATGCAATTATCATCTGTGTATAGTCAACGGGCCATAAACAGCCATGAATTAAGGTGGCCTTTTAAAGACCATCAGCTTACTTATTCAACCTCAAAATTTATTTTACCCACAGCTGCCACTTATAATCTGGGTTTAATGATGCTGCTGATGCTTGGCATTGTCATTGGCTGTTATGGCTTTTACCGTTTAGGGGTCAAACAACTAAAGCTTGCAGAGCAGCAGCTAAACTTTGTTTCCTCAGTGAGTCATGAGCTTAAGACACCTTTAACATCAATCCGCATGTATTCAGAAATGCTAAAGTCAGGCATGGTGCCATCAGAACAGTATAAGTTAGATTATTACGACTTTATACACAGCGAGAGTGAACGGCTCTCTCGTTTAATCGATAATATATTGCAACTTTCAAAGCTTAATCAACCACAACATAGTGTTGAAGCGCACTACACCAAACTCAGTATTTTAATCGACATGATTGAATCAAAAGTGTCGTCTTTATTAATTAAAAGCGACTTTAAAATAAACATTTCGAGTGAGTTTGAACAACCTGAAAGAGCATTACTCTTAGTTGATCTAGATGCATTTTCGCAAGTGGTTATTAACATAACCGATAATGCCATTAAGTTCTTTGATAGCGATAAAATACAAGATTACACACGTAAGAAAATAGATATTCATTTTAAACCGGATCCTAAAAATAAAGATTTCATCGTGATAGAATTTCGTGATTATGGTGATGGGATTAGTGCTGAACAAGAACGTAAAATTTTTGAATTATTTTATCGAGGAGGTTCAGAACTAACACGCTCAACACAAGGAACTGGGATCGGGCTCGCACTGGTTAATGAACTCGTTCTAGCGCAGCAAGGCACCATTGAGGCACAACGCATGTCGCCAGGCCTATCAATAAAAATACGGTTTAAAAGTAAGAGGCAGTGATTTTTTAAGTGTATAAAAGCAAAAATAAATACCTGAGTGAAACAGCGCCTTACCCCTTTGGCTTTTTTTGAGTTTAAAACACTAAATATGAAATGCAGTTGAGATGCAAATTATTGGCTGTTAATCTATTGAAATTATTGACTGTTAATATTTTCTTGTAAGAGGCTTATACCCAAACCACCTCAAGATGCGAGTTTCAGTTGGAATTAAAAACGATTTAGGCAAGGCATTGATTGCAAATAATAGTGGTTCTATTGTTAAAATCAATAACGCAGTATAAATCGCTTTTAAACCAACCCGTTGGGCGTTTCACAGGGACTTACTCTCATCGTTGTTCCTTCTTAAAAGGGATTGCCATTGTTTCAAAGTAACGCCTTGATATTAAGCCCCTGTGAAACGCTGAAGTCTGCATCTTGAGGTGGCTTGGGTATATATGTACAAAAGCTTGTTCACGATCATCGTTAGTTTATTGTTTATTTCGGGATGTGCGCAAAGAACTATCGATATAAATGACGATAAAGGCAATATAGTCGGCGGATGTACAGCAGGTTTTGATTGGCATTTTTATGGCCTACACGATTCGATTGATTATGTTTTGTATGAATGTGCAGAAGATGCTGTTGCAAAAGGATATATAATCTCGGATAAAAGATTGCTCACCCTCGATTTTACATTACCAGATCCGCCTGAAGGTCAACGGTGGAATAAAAAATTAGCAATGCAGCACTTTCATAATGACAAAATAACAGAAAGGAAATTAGGCTATATTCTTGCTGATATAGAAACTAAATACATAAAAATTGTATGGCCTGCTGAGGACGATTTAGCCAGTGGGAAAATAACCCTGTCCGAATTTAATAAAATAGTGAAAGATGCCAAATATAATTGGCTTGGTGAATAAAGGTGTTTTCATGTTGAGTCTTTTTTTAGCTTTGCCTATTCATTACGGTGTTATTAAATCATGTAGTGATGACACAATTGTAAAGCTTAATGCTCCTTTAGTTGAAGTGATTTATGTTAATAGTAAAACGGCTATTTTTAATCACGATTTCTTACATTTACGTTGCCCTATGCCTGCTGCATGCAGCGTTACTAACACATTCGCTGAACTAGAGTTTAATGTTACAAAAGACGGAGTGATAGATGGCCTTAAATTCCTGAATTTTGAAGAAAAAAGCATGCATGCTCGATGTATAAAAAAAGCGTTGCTTAAGGCTGAAGTGTCTGAATCTGCATATAATACAAAGGATAATAAAGTGACATTTACTTACACCATGTATATTAATAAATGAGCTAGGTAAGTAATTAAATTCGAATGATTTTTTATTAGTACGCTAAATTAATGGAGTATAGATATCAGCCCTAGCAGTCACTTTATAATGAGTTGGCTTTCATCAAACCTGATAAAGGGAAGGGTGAGAGAGCGACGTATAATTACGATTTCTGGTATAGCTCCAGATATAGACGGTGTTGGGTTGTTGATTGATCCAATTTTGAGGATGGCTGGGCACAGCTCAAATTTGTGGGGTGAATGGCATCATTCGCTACATAATTTAGGATTTTGCTTATTCGTTACGTGCATTGCGTATATAACTGCTAGCATCAATAAGTTTAAAGTAGCTTGTATGGCATTTTTGTTATTTCATTTACATCTAGTTTGCGACTTAATCGGATCTAAAGGTCCTGATGGATATCAATGGCCACTTTCTTACTTATCACCTTTTTCAGAGGTTGTAACTTTATCTTGGAAGTATCAGTGGGAACTTAACGCATGGCCGAACATTGCCATAGCTTTGGTCTTATACTTGGTGATGTTTAGGTGTATAAAATACAAAAAAAGATCACCATTTGAGATTATGTCTAAAAAAGCTGATGATGCATTTTTTCGTATTTTTGACAGATTTAAATAACAGTAGAAAGCTTTTCTGAGTAAACTCCAATCATTCAACATTTAGACTGAAATGAAAGCCGCATGGCAAGACTGGGTTTTCTTCTGGTTGCTTTAATTTGACCATGTTGTGCAACAATGAGCTCGCTTACTAGCGCGAATCCAACGCAATGCCAGTGCCTTGCGTGGTGCGGGTTAATTTGTTACCGCCACGATAGGATAACTCAAAAATTTTGCTTTCTTGCTCTTGGGTAATACCTTCATCATTATCTTGTATTTCCAGCTCAAGCATGTGTTTATGTTATACCCAAGCCATCTCAAGATACAGTTTCAGTTGGAATTAAAAGTGATTCAGGCAAGGCATTGATTGCAAATAATGGTTGCTCCCTTGTTAAAATTAATAACGCAGTATAAATCGCTTTTAAACCAACCCATTGGGCGTTTCACAGGCGCTTACTTTCATCGTTGTTACTTCTTAAAAGGGATTGCCATTATTGCAAAGTAACGCCTCGATATTAAGCCCCTGTGAAACGCTGAAGTATGCATCTTGAGGTGGTTTGGGTATATAATTGTTTTCTAACTTTTAGGCGGGTGAACGTTATCAACAACAGTGAATTACAAACAAGTAATAACTCAGTACTTTTAGCTAGCAAAGATACGGTGGTGCTAAATAATACAGAGTTGAAAGTTGCGACGTTTAACCTGTTTAATTACCTTGAGCCGCCTAATGCGTTTTATGAATTTGAACGCATTTATACCGCACAGCAGTGGGCTAAAAAACAGCGCTGGATTAGTGATTATTTAAATCAGCAGCAACCTGATGTTATAGGCTTTCAAGAAGTGTTTAGTATTGATCCGTTAAAAGCGCTTATGCATAAGCAAGGTTATGCATATTTTGCAGTGATAGATGAGCCAGAAGTAATTGATGATTTTATTTATAAACGGCCAGTGGTCGCTATAGCCTCGCGCTTTCCAATTACAGAGGTCGGTGTTGTTCGACATGACAATGAACTTGCGCAAACGCTTGGTTTAGCAGCTGACTTTTCGTTTAGTCGCAAAGTACTCAGAGCCACGGTTGATTTACCGCACATTGGTAACACTGATTGTTATGTGGTGCACTTTAAATCTAAACGTTCGATGATTGAGGTTGAAGAACCAAACCAATTAGCGCCTGAGCAAAATATTATAGAGCATTTAAAAGCAACACTTGCTGGTGGCTGGGGCTCAACAATACAACGCGGAACAGAAGCTACATTACTGATGGTTGAAATGATAGCGCGGCGTGAGGCCACGCAAAACCCGATGCTATTAATGGGCGACTTTAACAATAACCTAGCCGATGGTGTATTAAGTCATTTGCTTACTGACTCATTACGATTTGCCCCTGCGTTTGATTGTCGTGCCTACCTTGCAAAATATTGTTTAAGTGATGCATGGGATTTGTATGTAAGGTCACTTGTAAATACGGGGGTTGCAAAAGAGGTGAGTGACAACATAGAACCTGAACCTCACCCCCCAAAAAAGCCACATCGTGTGCCAACACATTACTATGGGGCCAGCAGCTCAGTACTTGATTATATTTTACTGTCTTGTGAGTTTGATGCGAGTTTCCATGACAGTTTTTATGAAGTAAGTAATTACCACACCTATGACCGTCACTTGATAAACCCTGACTTTGAGCGTGATGACCAAAGCACCGATCACGCTGTAGTGATGGCTACACTAACGTTGCGTGCTTGATTTAGCATAGCCTGCCTATTCACAGCTTACGGCTGTTACTTTTTTTATCTTGTTTTGCAAAATAATAGCCAATAAATATTCCGGCAATGGCGCCAAATAGGTGGCTTTCAAACGATATATGCGGTCTTTGTGGTAATACACCCCAAATAAAACCACTATATAAAAACACAACGCATACACTAATCAAAATGGCTTTAAATGAACGGTGCATAATGCCGTAGCTAATTAAAAAGCCCCATAAACCGTAAAGTACCCCGCTTAAACCTACGTGTATATTTGCTCGACCAAATAGCCAAACCAGTAAACCACCAGTAAGTGCAGTAAAAACAAATACAGCCCAAAAGCGCTTTACACTGTACTGGCATACTAGCCAACCTAACACCGCAAAAGGGACCATATTACTTAATAGATGCACCCAACCACCATGTAGAAAGGGGGCAAAAAATATGCCTGTTAGCCCAGTTAAATTACGAGGATAGATCCCTAAACCATTTAAGTTAATACCGGGTACGCTATTGGCGATTTGCAGCAACGTGCATAATAAAATAATGCCTACAATGGCAAAACGTTTACTGGCTAAAGGAGGAATGCTCAAAGAGCTTTTTTTAGTTGGCATACATAAGCTTAAATTGAAAATGGATTTGCCAGAGTATACCCATCTTGATGCCTAAATGAAAAGCCCTACCCAGTGGGCAAGGCTTTGATGTAAGCTAAATTGAGTTTAACCTAACTTAGTTAATAACTTTTTAGCTGCAAGTTCAGAGCTGGCAGGATTTTGACCCGTGATAACAAGGCCGTCTTCTAATGCTAATACGCCCCAATCATCTGTTTTTTGATAATCGCCGCCTTTTTTGATTAACTCATCCTCGACTAAAAAAGGCACTATATCAGTCAGTTGGACTGCTGCTTCTTCGGTATTACTAAAGCCTGTCACTTTTTTACCCGCAACCAATGCATTACCATCAGCACCTTTAATATTTAGAAATGCAGCGCTGGCGTGGCATACTGCAGCAACAGGCTTTTGTGCTTTAATAAAATCTTCAATTAACGTAATCGAATCAGTGTTATCCACTAAATCCCATAATGGGCCGTGGCCACCTGGGTAAAATACAGCGTCATAATCGCTGGCATTTACTTCGCTAAGGACATGTGTGTTTGCCATTAACGTTTGTGCTGCACTGTCGTTGTCGTAACGTTTAGTTGCATCAGTTTGAAAGTCAGATAACGTACTTGTAGGGTCAATCGGTGGTTGGCCGCCTTGTGGTGATGCTAAGGTCACTTTTGCGCCAGCATCAATAAATGCGTAATAAGGGGCTGCAAATTCTTCTACCCAAAACCCTGTTTTTTCGCCTGTGTTACCTAGCTCTGCGTGTGAGGTAAGTACCATAAGTATTTTTTTAGCCATAACGATATTCCTTCTGATGAATTGAATTATTAACTTAGCTTGTAGATAACTATATGCCCTGAGATATATTTAAACAACGATGATAAATTTAACTTTATTGATTCAATAATTGATACAATTGCAAAGTTGAATTTAGGAGATGTTATGAAGGTATCGTTTGAGCAGTTAAAAAGTATGGTGGTATTTGCACAAATAGTGGAGCAGGGCAGCTTAACCGCAGCTGCAAAGCAATTAGGGTTAACCCGTGCTGTGGCTAGTTATCACTTAAAAAAATTAGAAACTCAGCTTGAAGTAACCTTATTAAATCGCTCAACACGCACGATGGCATTAACCGAGGCTGGCATTGCTTATTATGAACGTTGTCGAATCATCACCGAGCAAGCCAATGCGGCAAATCTACAAATTGAAAACATTAAAAATGAACCTCAAGGGTTATTAAAAATAAGCTGTCCAGTAAATGTTGGCATGCAACTTATTGTGCCAGCAATTAATGCCTTTAAACGTCAATACCCTAAAATCAATATAGATCTACAGCTAACAGATGATGTGATTGATATTATTAAAAATGGTTTTGATTTTGCTGTAAGAGGTGTGTCGCTGAGCGACTCAAATTTACAGGCAACTAAGCTCACGACAATGAGTACATGTATTTGTGGTTCGCCAGATTATTTTGCCCACTTTGGTAAGCCTAAAACGCCAGAGCAATTAAGCGAGCATCAATGGGTGGTGTATCAGCTTGGCAGTAAAACCTTAACCCTTAAAAAAGACGGTAAAAAACACAGTCTCACAATGCAAGGCGGTTTAAGTACAAATAATGCCGCTGCGCGTACTGCCTTTGTTGAAGCCGGACACGGCATTGGGCGGATCCCACTTTATGATGCATGGCCTAAAGTACAAGCTGGGCTATTAGAAATTGTACTGGATGAATATAAAAGTAAAGACATTGAGCTTTATGGTGTGTTTCCGCCAGGCGGCGCGGGTTCTAAAAAGCTACGATTGTTTATCGATTATTTAAAAGATTACTTTGTAAAAAAGCATACCGCATTGGGTATGCAATTTTAAAAGTGTTTTAACCTTACAAAGTGCGGCTAAATAACGCAACAGCTTGCTGATACATGGCAATAGCAAGGGCTGGGTCATAACGCTCGCCTTCATCACGCATAAAGGCATGCTGGGCGTTTACTTCTTGCCACTGGTAATTAATACCGCTAGTTACAGCGTGTTGATAAATTTTAGCACGTCCTTCTTTTGGCACATGTGGGTCTTGCTTGCCCCAAATAAAGTGAATCTCACCTTGGATATCCTTCATGCGTTCAAACGAGTTATTGCCTGCTTTTGCAGGTAATGTGTCGCTATGAATGTCAGTAGCGTATAAGCAAAAAGCGGCTTTAATGGCAGGATTAAGCGCAGCTCTGTAGGCTAAATGGCCACCAATGCATACACCCATCGCGCCGACAGCACCGGTGCAGTAATTTTGAGTTTGTACAAAGTTTATCATCGCGTGAGTATCGCTGTCGTGTGACTCTAATGGCTTAGCCCATTTATCAGCGTTCCCTTTATCTTTACCTGCATCGTCATAAGCAAGCACAGTACCAAGCGGATTCAACTCATGGAATACCTCAGGCACTAACACAACAAAACCATGACCTGCTAAAAGTGCGGCACTGCGTGCAATTGGTGCGGTTTGTTGAAATATTTCAGAGTAAAAAATAATGGCGGGAAACTGGCCACCGGCCTGTGGACGGTACACGCTGGTGCGCATAATACCTGTGTCTGTTGCGATATCATGGCTGTGGTGTTGAATGATCATAATGTGCCTTTTATGCCAATTTAATGCAATTGGTAAACTTAAATTTTGCTTATAATAACGCACAGTGAGTCAGTGGACGAGTGTGTGGCCTTGAAAAATATGCGAGCCCAACATAATGTTGGACTCGGTGATAATTTGAATAACCTTAACTTGGACTAAAGTTAAATACTCGCAGGCATTTTTTTACAGCTTGCGTAGTAGCTGACTGTTGCTGGCCAATCTGAAAATATACCAATAACACCTACATCTTGTGCAAGCACGTCAACAACATTCATCATATCGCCATCGTTATTGATCACATCCGTAATGGATTGATAATAATAACCACCGCCATTTTTAAGTGGCCCCGAGCGCTCCAAACTCCAAGTAATTATATTTAACCCCGCTGCTTTGGCATTAACTGCATATTTTGAGGGAACGATTTTTTTGTCACTATTAATGCTCAGTAGCATCCATATTGGCGGTGCAATAATTTTAACGCCCTGATTCACAAGCTCAGCCATGCTAGGTTGCCAAGTATCTGCATTATTAGGGTCAAAGCCCGCATTGCTATCTCGTCCATCGAGGTAAACACTTCTGTCTGCAAATTCAGGGTTTGTATTAATCCAATATTTAACATCTTCAAGGTTGAATGACTGCGGGTAAACACGGCTAGGTTCAACATTAAGTTGCGTGTATTCATCCAGCATTTTTTGCGCGTATTGCATTTGGGTAAAACCATTAAATGGCATACTTACCTGAGGGGCTTTAAGTTCTGGTGTCATTTTAACGCCTAACTCTTTAAACAGTTCAATACTTTGTTTATGCGTTAATAATGTACCGTGTGCGCTGTATAAATCCGTGCGCCAACTCGGTGTGCCTTGCAGATATTGTGCAACTGTTGTGGCCTTGCTATTCGCGCCATCCATTTTACCTTCAAGGGTTAAAAACTCAGCTAATGAAATATCACTGGTACAACACTTTGCAGAGGCTGCGATATCGTTTACAGGATCGGCAGGTGTGAAAGGCACATTGCACTTAGCGGCAAGTTCAGGAATAGCTAAAATGTTTGTGGTGGTGTGTAAATCACATTGAGAATGACGACAAACCAGTTCTTTATCGTTGGTGAATGTAACATCACACTCCACAATACCAGCTCCCATACGAGCAGCTGCAATATAAGATTCTTTAGTGTGCTCAGGGTATTGCATTGGTGCACCGCGGTGACCTATTGAAAAATCAGTGCGGTAAAATGGCCCTTCGCTGCAACTGGCCAGTTGTTCTTTTAGCGGACTTTGTTGCATATCATTAATAAGAAAATAAGGGCGTGTGCCCAGTTGAATATCTGGCGCTGCACCTTCAGGTACTTTGACAATAATAGGCGTAGGGACTTCAACAATCTTAAGCTGGGTGTTTTCGACAACGATTTCTTTGTCGACGATTTTAATATCATCATCACAACCTGACAATGCAATTAATACCGCGCTAAATAATGCCAAGCCAATAAAAGGGGCTGCATGCTTCATTTTTTATTCCACTAATTAATTAAAAACGATTGGGGTGTCGATATCTACCTAGAGTAATTACTTTTAGTGACAGTTTTAGGTCAGTACTTAGGTGTTGCCGATTTTTTATCTAGATACTGATTAAGCACGAGTGCCAATAAAATGATCGCACCACCTAGGCTGAGTTTTATAATATCGGCGTCGCGATTCCAAATTACAACATTAACTAAAATACCAGCGGGAATAAGTACGTTATTCATTACGGCAAGCGCCCCAACATTGACAAGTGTTGCGCCTTTATTCCATGCAAAATAACCTACCCCAGAAGCAACAATACCCAGATAAATTAATACACCCCATTGAGTTGTAGTGGTGGGAAGTTTTTCAGTGTTACCAAATAAAGCAAAGCAGATACTAGCGACAATAAGCGCGCCTATAAAGAACCAACCAAATACGGTTTGGTGTGCAATGTTACTATCGCGCATTAAGCGTTTATAGGTCACTTGCCCGGTGGCAAAGCATAGATTTGCGCCTTGGACTAACAATAGGCCAAGTATAAAGTCTTCATCAATACCTTGATAACGAATGGCAATAGCACCAGCAATTGCAAGCAGTGCGACAGCAAAAAATTGTGGATTAAAATGCCGCTCAATCGCGTCATTTAACAAGGTGATGTAAAGCGGGGTCATTACTGTAAATAGTAATACTTCTGGCACGCTTAAGTATAAAAATGAATGATAATAAAAGCTGTACATAATTCCAAGCTGCACAGCGCCAATGAGCATTAGCTTTACGATCAACTGGCTGGGAATTTGTTTAAACTTCAAAAAGGGTAAAAATACAATTGTTGCTAAGGCTACACGCATTAATACGCTAAACCAGGCATCAACTTGGCCGGCAAGGTACACACCAATTAAACTAAACGAAAAGGCCCAAAGTAGGGTGACTGCAAAAAGGTAGCTCATTATGATTTTTAGGTATTGTGGAAAAAAGCCACTATAACAAAAAAGCCCGCATCAGTATGCGGGCTTTTGGTTTACGTGTGCTTTATTACTCAACTAAACCACGGCGCTTTAATAACGCGTCAGTTGTTGGTTTTTGACCACGGAATTCAATGTAACTTTGCATTAAATCGCGGCTGTTACCTTTTGAAAGGATCTCTTTACGGAAGTTATCGCCGTTTTTACGGGTTAGACCACCTTGCTCTGTCATGTGTGCAAATGCATCAGCTGCAAATACTTCAGTCCAAAGGTAAGCGTAGTAACCTGCAGAGTAACCACCAGCAAATGTGTGGCTAAAGTAGCAAGACTTATAGCGTGGCGGTACCGGGTAGTAAGCAATACCATGCTTTTCAAGTGCATCATGCTCAAACTTTTGTACGTCAGTTACAACTTTATCAGCACCGAATGAATGCCATTCCATATCAAGTAATGCCGCCGCTAAATACTCTGTTGTACCAAAACCTTGGTTGAAGTTTTGTGACTCAAGTACTTTATCCAATAATTCTTTTGGAATTGGCTCACCCGTTTTGTAATGCTTAGCGTAGTTAGCAAGTACTGTTGGTTCAATATTCCAATCTTCATGTGCTTGTGAAGGAAACTCAACAAAGTCACGTGCTGTTGCAGTACCCGCTAGGCTTGGGTACTTAACGTCTGAGAATAAACCGTGCGCCGCATGACCAAACTCATGAAACATAGTGGTTACTTCAGAGAACGTCATTAATGTTGGTTGACCTTCTGCAGGTTTTGGTATGTTTTGCGCATTATAAATAACAGGTTTAGTGCCTTTTAAGCCACTTTGACCAACGTATGCGCTCATCCAAGCACCGCCACGTTTACCTTCACGTGCATATGGGTCCATGTAGAATAAACCAATTGCACTGCCATCTTCGTTAAATACTTCAAATACCATTACATCTTCATGATATACCGGTAAATCATTACGCTCTTTGAAAGTGATACCGTATAGTTTTTCCATTGCGAAGAACATACCGTTATGGATCACTGATTGCATTTCAAAGTAAGGTTTAACAAGCGCTGGATCTAGGTCGTATTTCGCTTGGCGAACTTTTTCAGAGTAGTAAGCCCAATCCCACGGTTGTAGCTCAAATTTTTCGCCTGATGCTTTGATCACTTTTTGAATTTCAGCTGCTTCAGCCTTTGCTTTGTCTACAGCTTTTGGTGCTAAGTCATCTAAAATGCCGTACACGTTCTCAGTGGTTTTAGCCATACGCGTAGTCATTACATAAGATGCCCAATCTTTGTAACCAAGCAGCGCCGCTTTTTGTGCGCGTAAGTTGGTTTCTTTGATGATGATAGGGCCATTTGTATCTTGTGCACGTGTAGATGACGCTTTAAATACGCGTTCACGTAGTTTACGGTTTTCTAGGCTGCTCAAAATAGGTTGTTGCGTGGTATTTACAAGGGTGATCATGTAACCCTCTTTACCTGCTTTTTTAGCCGCAGCCGCTAAGCTTTCGATGTGACCATCAGAAAGGCCCGCTAATTCACTTTTATCAGTAACAAGTACAACGTCTTCTTTAAACGATTTTAATACGTTTTGTGAAAAAGCAGTTGATAGTTTTGCAAGCTCAGCATTGATCTCACGCATTTTAGTTTTTTGCGCTTCATCTAATTTTGCACCAGCATTAACAAATTTAGTGTAGTAAAATTCAACAAGACGTTGATCTTCTGCGTTTAAACTAGCTTTGTTGTTATTGATTTTTTCAACACGTGCAAATAATGCTTTATTTAAATAAATATCATCAGAATGTGCAGATAGCACAGGTGCCATTTTTGCTGCAATGCGTTGGTACTCATCATCAGAGATCAAACCTGATAAGTTATAAAAAGCAGTTGATACACGATCAAGTAGTTCACCTGATAGCTCTAACTCAACAAGTGTATTAGCAAAGGTTGCAGGTTCTGGATTATTTGCAATTGTCGCAATTTGTGCTGTTTGTTGCGCAATACCCGCGTCAAAAACGGGTTCGTAATCTTTAGTGCCAAATTTATCAAATTCTGGCGCCATATATTGTAATGGGCTTGGCTTCATCAATACGTTATCAACGGCGACGGTTTGCACTTCGCTCGCTTGTTCTGTGGTTTGTTTTGTTTCTTGTGAACCACAAGCAGATAATAGTACTGCACTAGCAATCGTTGTTGCTATTAAGGTCTTACGCATGAGAACTCCGTTAAATGAAAATAGATAGCGTGGGTATACCAAAATCACCTAAATTCTGAATTTTAAGGTGACTTGGGTATTTAACTTCCATAAGTTAACAAATTTTCATGTATATACAATCAAGTTTATCGATTTAACGGGGGGATTGAGCGCAAAAAGCACGTTTTGTAGATAAAAAAGTCAAAATAAAAGAACCACTTTATTATCGATGTAACAATAAAGCGGCAATTAGGTTGGACTGGATGGAAAAGACACTGTGTGTGGCAAAATTAGTTGTAACCTAATACAAACTTTTTTTCGCTACTAAAGCTGGGTGGTTGTTCGTGGCCAAATTCTTTATTAATTAAATTTAGCGTATTTTCTTGTTCGGCCAATAAACATAAAATTTTATTGCGGTACTCAAGGCTCGATTCAAATAAGTTCATATCAACGAGTGGCTGCAAAGTGGCTAATTTTTGATTTAAGGTTAGGGCGTGTTGACCTTTTGTTATTGATTTTGCTGCAGTATGTTTGGTATTTAGGCAAGGCAGTGCCTATGCAGTGTGGTTGTTCCCCATAAATAGGCGATAACGCAGTATAAATGCCAAACATGCGCTGCCCAAAGGGTTCTTTCTAGGGGCGATTGACTCTTTGTTGCTCGATTTTTACTTAGCCCACTAGGTTACAAACCTCGCGCCGCGATTAAATCACCCCTAGATTGAACAAATTTCAATCCACAAAGGTCAACACGCCCTAATTGTGACATTAATCTCTCCTTATACTCATTAAAGCTATTATTATTTATATAGCACTGACTGTGAGTGAATGTTAATAATTTGTTCATAAAGTGCGTTGTGCGCATTTAACTTCTCCTTAAAACTCATTATGACGTGCTAAACTTAGCGAACACTGAACACATTTATTATTTTTTGCGGAAGCCGTATGACCTTAGAACAAATTTATCATTACTTATCTTTTGTGCTTTTTAGCTACGGAGAGGTCAATATTACAGTGGCGAAAGTTATTCAAGTGCCACTGATTATTTTTGCAATGTGGTTTTTGGTAACACGCATCGGACGACTTATTAAAAAAACCTTGTTAGCGCGAAAAATGAGCCCCGATGCGGTGCTTTTATTTACGCGTATTTATTTAGTGCTAAGTATCGCGATTTTAATTTTTACCTCGCTCGAGGTTCTCAATATCCCGCTTACCGCATTTGCTTTTGTCTCTGGTGCCATTGCCATTGGTGTGGGTTTTGGTGCACAAAACATTATTAATAACTTTATTAGCGGCTGGATATTAATGTGGGAACGCCCAATTCGTATAGGTGATTTTTTAGAAGTCGGAGATGCAAAAGGCGTTGTTGAAACCATAAATACCCGCTCTACGCGAATTCGCCGTAACGATGGTGTGCATATGCTGATCCCTAACAGCCAGCTTTTGGAAAATACGGTAACCAATTGGACGTTAATTGATCGCAACGCGCGCTCTTCAGTCAGTGTTGGTGTTGCGTACGGTTCGGATGTATTACTCGTTGAACGGCTAATAAAACAAGTTTTAAAAGAACATTCAGCGATATTACCTGCCCCAAGTTCATCAGTTTTACTTGATGACTTTGCTGATAGTTCACTTGTTTTTAATGCTATTTTTTGGGTTTGTGCTGAATCTGAGAGTATGCTGCGTCAAGTACGAAGTGATATTCGTTTTAGTATTTATAAAATATTTGCAGAGCATGAAGTAACCATTTCATTTCCACAACGTGATATTCATATTGATGGGGAAATCGCACTAATGCGTAAGCGCTCTTTATAAACCTAATTCATCTTATTAACAAAAAGAGGAATTCGCAATGTTCCTCTTTCAGTTACATTTCTTTACAATTAACGCCACTGTAAAAGATAATTATTATCAATACGTTAAGCCACTGTTTATATTTTAAGGTTGCTAAAAGGCTATGTGTCTATATTAAATGTTCTTTAAAAGGGTACAATTGCGTGCTTAATGAGAGTTTTTACTCTGTGTCGTCATTAATCCGGAATACCCATGAAATTGCTAACCAACTGTTTAAATAACTTAAAAGTATCCGCTAAACTTCGTCTCATAATTATTTTTGCCAGCTTAATTATTTTGATTTTACAAATACACAATGCCTATGATTTAAAAGACCGTATGCTCATTGAGCGTAAGAATAGTGCTCAATTATTAGTTGATAGTATAGAAAGTCAATTTAAAGCTCTTGAGAGTAATTTTGAGCTTACTGAACAAGCACGTAATGATGAAATTAAGCGTTTAGTTAAACAAGCAAGTTACGGGCAAAGTGGTTATTTTTTCTTGTTTGATCTTAGCGGTAAGATGGTTATGCATCCCATAAAACCACAATTAAATGATTTATCGATGACTACACATGAAAAGCCTTTTATCGCGTCTGCATTTACGCAATTTGTAAAAATGGCTCGCCTGTATAACCAGGGCTTTGTCTATTATCAATGGCCAAAACCAGGATCTGTAGAACTTGAACAAAAAACTTCATTTGTAAAACGTTTAGGTAGTGGGCAATGGGCTATTGCTACAGGTATTTACTTAGATGATATTGAAGAGGAGTTTAATGAACAGCTCAAAATAAGTTTAATAAGTACATTTGGCTCTATAGTGGTTCTGGTTTTATTAGGTTTATACATAGCCCGAAATATTACTAAACCGCTTGCTAAGCTAACTTATTCAATGAGTGAAATTGCTGCAAATAAAGATCTCACAATTAGTTTAAAAAGCGATGGTAAAGATGAGCTCTCAATCATGGCGTGCGCCTTTAACAATATGAATAATGACTTCAAAGATGTGTTAAGTGTGATTAATGGCAACACCAGTACACTTGCCTCACAGGCTGAAGAATTAGCATGTGTGACGAGTCAAATACAAGTGGGTATTGCAGAACAAAAAGAACAAACCGTTCAGGTTGCAAATAATATAGCATCACTAAGCACACAAGCTCATTCAATCACCCAACAAACAGCGTTGAGTTTACAAACGACAAAAGATGTTGAGTTGCTCAGCAAACAGGGCTTGAAACATGTTGAGGATAATTTTAACTCCATTACACAAGTTGCAGGCAATGTTGAGCAAGCACAATTGGCTGTATTAGAGTTGCAAACAGCATCAGAGCAAATTGGTGATATTTTAAATGTCATTAGACAGGTGGCAGAACAAACTAACTTATTAGCATTAAATGCAGCAATTGAAGCCGCGAGAGCGGGTGATCAAGGTCGTGGTTTTGCGGTTGTTGCTGATGAAGTAAGAACGCTCGCTAAACGTACTCAAGAGTCGACAGGGAGTATTCAACTAATGATTGAGCAACTTCAAGCAAGAGTGGGGTTAACCGTTGAGCAAATGCAACAAGCCCATTCTGCAACTCAATATGGGTTATCTGTGAGTCACGAGTGTACACAAACATTACAGCAAATAGACGAAGCTGTGCATGTTTTATTTACAATAAGCGAAGACATTGCATTAGCAACGAATGATCAACAAAACGCAATGACCAGCATAGGTGGCAATATTACAGAGATATCAGCGATTGCAGAGCAAACTGAATTAGGTGCAAAGCATACACATCAATCAAGTGAGCAGTTAAGTGAGATGTCGCAAAAACTCAACGGGTTAGTTGGCGAGTTTAAATTATAAATAATATATCCCTTTTCAGGTTGGCATTAATTCAGCCAACCTGAAAAGAGTTTTTATCGCATTTTATACCCAAGCCACCTCAAGATGCATAATTCAGCGTTTCACAGGGGCTTAATATCAAGGCGTTACTTTGCAACAATGGCAGCCCCTTTTAAGAAGTAACAACGATGAGAGTAAGTGCCTGTGAAACGCCTAGCGGGTTGGTTTAAAAGGGATTTATACTGCGTTACTTTTATAAGGGATTGATTTTAAAAGGGAACAGCTATTATTTGCAATCAATTCCTTGCCTAAATCGCTTTTAATTCCAACGACGCTCGTATCTTGAGGAGGCTTGGGTATATCGAAACTAAAGTCCTCATTAATCTATAACTTAAAATATGCACACTTCAATTATTGGTATAGAGGAAGTAAGGATAAATCAAATCGTATTCAGCGTAAATAATTCGTACCTAAATTTACAATGCAAATAGTTATTAAATAGATCTGCGGGATTCCCTACAATTTTTAACTCGATAGTTGATAGGACATATGTCCGCATAAAATAAAAATAATTGCATAAAGTGTCCTAAGTTCGCTTAACTTGTCGGTATTTGTTGTAAAAACTTTATCTTATTGTACATATTTATGCAGCAAAACTGTCATACAGTGTTATAATCTTCAGCGTTCGTTCAGCCTCTTTACTTCGTTTTGCACTCTCGACAAAGAGGTCCGCGCAGCTTACTGCAAGGCGCGAAAAATTGGCCGAGCCCGCCGAGTGAATTTGGCGCAACACCCCAACCGTTGAACAAGAGTGCATACAAAAGGTTAAACCCCGACATGAAAGCAATGAAAAGATCTACGTTAGCAACCCTAATTAATGCAACGTTGTTCTCTGCTGTAGCAGGTACTTCATTTTCAACTCTTGCTGCTGAGCAAACGCCAGCTGCTGAGAAAAACAACCAATTAGAAGTTATTCAAATCACCGCGCGTAAGCGTGTAGAAAATGCACAGGAAGTCCCTGTTGCTGTTTCTGCGTTACAAGGTGACAGCTTAGATGCCTACAGCTCTGCAGGTATGGACATTCGTTTTATGAATGCGAAAATTCCAAGCTTATCAATTGAGTCTTCATTTGGTCGTTCATTCCCACGCTTTTATGTTCGTGGCTTAGGTAATACCGATTTTGATTTAAATGCTTCACAACCTGTTTCGTTAGTTGTTGATGAAGTTGTGCAAGAAAATGCTATTTTAAAAGGCTTTCCTGTTTTTGATGTGGCGCGCGTAGAAGTTTTACGTGGTCCTCAAGGTACTTTGTTTGGTCGTAATACACCGGCAGGCCTTGTTAAGTTCGACACAGTAAAACCAGGTCAAGAATTTGATGGCTATGGCTCAGTTTCTTACGGTAGTCTAGGTGCTGTTGATTTTGAAGGTGCAGTAGGTGGGTCATTAACAGATCGCTTATCAACACGAGTTTCAGTACTTTGGCAAAATAAAGACGATTATATCGATAATCGTGCACCTGGTTTTGAACAAAAAGATGTCCTTGGCGGTTACACTGATAAAGCAGCGCGTATTCAGTTTTTATATGAAGGCGACGACTTTACTGGTTTATTTAACTACCATGTACGCGACATGATTGGTTCACCAATTGCTTTTCGCGCCAATGTTATTGAAAAAGGCTCAAATGAGCTTGTTGATAATTACGAACATGATGTGATTTATCAAGATGCAGTATCACGTGCTGTTCAGCATGTAGAATCTCAAGGTGCAAGCTTAAAGCTTGAGTGGGATCTTGCTAATCATACTATTACGTCTATCTCAGCATGGGAAAGTGCAGAGATTTTCTCTCGTGCAGACATCGATGGCGGTTACGGTGGCTATAAAGTTGATGGTCAAGACGCGCCAATGGGCCCTGGTTTTATACCTTTTAGCTCAGAAAGTGCTGATGGTATTCCTGATCATGATCAATATACTCAAGAACTTCGCTTATCGAGTAACTTTTCAGGTGATGTAAATTACCAAGTAGGTGTGTTCTATTTTGATGAAGCACTGACTATTGAAAACTACAGCTTTGACACGTCTGCAAATGGCAAGTTAAATGGCTATGTATTACAACAACAAGACACTAAAGCATGGGCTGTGTTTGGTTCTGTTGACTACACTATCTCAGATGACTTAAAAGTTACTGCTGGCCTTCGTTATTCAGATGACGATAAACAATTCTCTGCAAATCGTACTGTAAGCCCAATTGGTGGCGGTGCGTTATCTTTAACTGAAGATTTAAATGATGATCATATCAGCTGGGATATTTCAACAAGCTATAAAGTGAATGATGATGTTAACTGGTATACGCGTATTGCTAACAGTTTTCGTGCACCAAGCGTACAAGGTCGTATCTTATTTGGTAATGAAGTGACTGTTGCTAAATCAGAAACTGTGACATCTTATGAAACAGGTATTAAGTCTGATGTGCTAGATGGCCGTGGTCGTGTTAACGCAACTATCTTCTATTTCCAAATGGATGATCAACAATTAACTGCTGTTGGTGGTGGTGCAAACTTTAATCGCTTGATTAATGCTGATAAAACGACTGGTTACGGTTTTGAGCTGGATACAGAGTGGGTATTAACAGATGAGTTAAATGCTACATTCAATTTAAGTTACAATAAAACTGAACTTGATGATAACGATTTAGCTGTTGCTGTGTGTGGGCAATGCACTGTTACTGATCCTACTTTCCAAGTACCAGGCCAATTTGGTCCTGAGGATCGTGCAATTTTAGATGGCAATAACTTACCGCATGCACCAGAGTGGATTTCTAACATAACGTTACGTTATACGAAAGAACTTGCTGATGGTGACTTCTTTGCATATGCCGACGTTTCGTACCGTAGCAAAATTGACTTTTTCTTATATGAGTCAGTTGAGTTTGAAGGTAAAGCATTGTTAGAAACGGGCCTACGCGCTGGTTATAACTGGTCAGAAGGCGATTATGAATACGAAGTTTCAGGATTCGTGCGTAATATGTTTAATGAGCAACAAGCAATCGGTGCTGTCGACTTCAATAACAACACAGGTATGGTTAATGAAGAGCGTTACATTGGCGCTGAATTTAAAGTTAAGTTTTTCTAAGCTTTTAGTAATCTGATTATAAAGCCCGCTTCTTAGCGGGTTTTTTCGTTTATATTGAAAAGCTTTGCTGCTAAAGTAATGTGTATAGGTTTTTTAATTAAAGAGAATAGTGATGGCTGGATTTTGGAATTACCGAGTTATTTTTTGTGAAGCAACAAAAGACGATGCTGCGCAATATCAAATACACGAAGTGGAATACAACCTAAACGGTAAAGTAACAAACTGGTCTGAAACGGGTGCAGCGCCATTTGGTAACACGTTAGAGGCATTGCAAGATGATGCAACGCGTCTTAAAACAGCGTTTGAAAAGCCGGTATTAAAAGTTATCAGAAAAGAGCGAGGTTATGAGCTGGTTGATGTTGAGACTGGCGCAGAAGCGTTTGCAGAGCCACCAGCGGGTTTAACGCAATAATATATATTATAAAAGGTGCCATGTGCGCCTTTTTTTATAATTAAAAATAAAGGAATGAGGATGACTTTAAAGGCTGTTTTATTTGACATGGATGGCACGCTAGTTGATTCAGAAAGCGTGCATTTTAATTGTTGGAATGATGTATTAGCCAAGTATGGTATTTGCTACGAAGAAGACGAATTTTGTCAGCGTTTTTCTGGTAAGGCAACATTAGAGGCCGCAAAAGAAGTGGTGGCGCATTATCAGTTGGATATAACTCCTAAAGCGCTGGCGAAAGCTAAATATGATTACTTTAGTGAATTTGTATCAAACCATTTACCGCCTTTAATGCCCTATGCAAAAGAAGTTTTACTGGCTGTAAAGCAAAGTGGTTTAAAAATGGCACTCGTAACAGGCAGTGCCCGCGCTGAGGCATTACCTATTCTTAAAGGGTACGGCTTTTATACATTATTTGATTGTGTGGTGACTAAAGATGATGTTGTTAACCCTAAGCCTGCTGCTGATCCTTATTTACTTGCTTTAAACACACTTAATATTACGGCGCAAAATGCCATTGCAATTGAAGATACTCACACGGGGGTTACTGCTGCATATAATGCGCAAGTTCGTGTTATGGCTATACCCAATAAGCATACGCTTAACCATGACTTGAGCAAAGCAACTGCACGGTTTGAAAATCTTCAGCAACTATGGCAATGGGTACAGATTAAACTATAGTGTAGGTATCAACCCTGTAAGGATACCGTGATGAATAAAAGGATTTATAACGCGTTATTGTTATGTGTACTTGTTTTCAGCCAAGTTAACGTAGCTGCAAATGACGATAAAAACGCGATTAAAACGTTGTTATCAACGACCACTCCTCACGTGCAGCTTGCTAATGTATATGATGCAAATAATGATATTGCTGTATCGCGCTATTTAGTAAGTGAAAAGTTTGATGGTGTTAGAGCCATTTGGACTGGTAATCAATTTGTAACGCGTAATGGTAACACTATTAATGCGCCACATTGGTTTGTGGATGTATTACCAAACGTGTGGTTAGATGGCGAACTTTGGACTAAACACCAAGACTTTGCCTCACTCAGTGGCATTGTACGCACTATAAAACCAAATGATGATGACTGGCGAAAGGTCAGTTATCGTGTCTTTGATATGCCAGATAAAGTAAATCCTTTCAATGTCCGTTATCAAAATTATCAGCGACTAGTCAGTAATATAAATCAGCCCCACATTGTCGCAGTAAAACAACATCAGTTTACATCAAATGAAACCCTTACTGCGTATTTTGAGCGCACCGTACAGCAAGGTGCTGAAGGCGTTATGCTTCATTTAGCCAGTGCAAAACACCGTGATGGTCGATCGTCTTCGTTATTAAAACTCAAACCGTATTTTGATAATGAGGCCATGGTTATTGCTCACTTACCAGGTAAGGGTAAGTATCAGGGCATGTTAGGCGCTTTGCGGGTTAAAAATAGTGATGGATTAGAGTTTACAATAGGCACTGGATTTAGCGATGCACAAAGACGAATACCACCAGCATTAGGCGTAACAATTACTTACCGTTATCACGGTTTTACCAAGCACGGGCTCCCTCGTTTTGCGAGTTTTTTAAGAGTACGCACACCTGAATAACGTTTCAAAAAATCACTAAATGTGCTAAATTGCGCGGCCTTTTGATGTGAGTAACGGTGAAATAATGGTAGTTGGTTTTGATTATGGTAGTTCTAATTGCGCAATGGGTGTAATGAATGCTCAAAATACAGTTGAGTTAGTACCCTTAGAGCAAGGTAAGTTTTACCTACCCTCAACCTTATATACGCACCATAGTGCATTAGTCGTTGATTTTGTTGCACAACATTTAACTGGCACCGCTTACGAAAGCGACTTTAGAATTCAGCGCCAAGCGCTGCTTAACACGATGCCTCGCATTAAATCAGATTTAGATCTTGTCCCTGGCGATGAAAGTTTATTTATCGGTCGTGAAGCCATTAGTGAATATGTACAATTTCCAGAAGAAGGTTATTTTGTTAAATCTCCTAAATCATTTTTTGGGGCTACAGGTTTAAAGCAAGGGCAAATTAACTTTTTTGAAGACATTGCGACTGCGATGATTTTAAAAATAAAACAGCGTGCTGAAGCGTCGTTACAAAAACAACTAACACACACCGTTATAGGTCGCCCTGTGAACTTTCAAGCAGTGGGCGGGGAAGAGTCAAATAAGCAAGCCATTGGTATTTTAGAGCGCGCAGCTAAACGAGCAGGCTTTCAAGACGTGGCTTTTTTATACGAACCACTGGCAGCTGGGATTGATTATGAAAGTGACCTAACCGAAGACCAAAAAGTTTTGGTTATTGATATTGGCGGGGGGACCAGTGATTGCTCGTTTGTGCAAATGGGCCCAAGCTTTCGTAATAATAATGATCGTGATAGTGACTTTTTAGCGCATACAGGTAAACGTGTTGGTGGTAATGATTTAGACATTGCACTGAGCTACCACGCACTTATGCCATTACTAGGTTTAGGTACTACGTTTAAGTCAGGCTTACCTTTACCGAATCAGGCGTTTTGGCAAGCGTGTAAAATTAATGATGTGAACTTGCAAAGTCAGTTTTATGCGCAATCACATACCCGCGAGTTATTAACGCAGCTGCGTGATGTAAGTGAACCTGACTTATTCAAACGTTTAATTACGCTACAGCAGAACAAGCAAGGTCACCAACTTGTTCAGCAAGGGGAGGCTGCTAAAATTGCATTGTCTTCGCAAGCTACATTTGAGTGTGATTTGGGCTTTTTATCGCCGCAGTTAATTAAATTAATAAGCACCAATGAGCTAGCGCTGGCGGTTGATGATTCAATCAGCCAAATAGTGACCTTAGCAAAGCAAGCAATTAGCGATGCGGGTGTACCACCAGATGTTATTTATTTGACTGGTGGTAGCGCACAATCACCCTTAATTAAAGCGGCCTTGCAACAACACTTAGGCGATATAAAAATGGTGAACGGTGATCACTTTGGTAGTGTCACCGCTGGTTTAACCAAGTGGGCTAATATAATTTATAAGTAGGCAGACTTAGCTTATACCCAAGCCACCTCAAGATGCAGAATTCAGCGTTTCACAGGGGTTTAATATCAAGGCGTTACTTTGCAACAATGGCAGTCCCTTTTAAGAAGTAACAACGATGAGAGTAAGTGCCTGTGAAACGCCCTGCGGGTTGGTTTAAAAGCGATTTATACTGCGTTATTGATTTTAACAAGGGAACAGCCATTATTTGCAATCAATGCCTTGCCTAAATCGCTTTTAATTCCAACTGAAACTCGTATCTTGAGGTGGCTTGGGTATATAGTTTAACTTATAAATTAACTTGTCGGGTTGCGAGGTATTTTTCGTAATCTGGCAAGGTACGCTCAAGCTCGCTGTGCATTAACGACGAGCTTAATATCATATCAGCACTAACTTCATTACACGCCACCGGAATATTCCATACCGCAGCTAGACGTAGCAAGGCTTTAACATCTGGATCATGGGGCTGAGAGGCCAACGGATCCCAAAAGAAAATCAACATATGAATTTCATGTTCAGCTATTTTAGCGCCAAGCTGTTGATCGCCCCCCATCGGGCCACTTAATAGCTTGATAACCTCAAGCCCTGTATTACGCTCAATTAAGTGACCAGTGGTGCCAGTACCATACAAAGTATGCCTACTTAAGTCATCCTTGTGTTTGCTGCACCATGCTTGCAGCGCTGCTTTTTTTCCATCGTGGGCAACGAGCGCAATATTTTTACGAGCTGGGAGTGTTTGTTGTTTTTGTTCCATGTTGACTCTTATTTTTATTACATTAATAGATTAATTGCCAGTGCAATAAATACGACGCCTGTTATGCGGTCAATCCAAATTTGACTTTGCGGATGATCGCGAAAGTAGTTTGCTATCTTATCGCCAAAATAAATATATGTGCAGTCGATTGGAAAAGCAAAAAGAGGGTAAAGCAAACCAAAAAATGCTAATTGAAAAGTAGTCGACGTTGATAAACTCGTATCAACAAACTGAGGTATAAACGCAATAAAAAAGAGCGCCACTTTAGGGTTTAGCACTTCGGTCATCATAGCTTGAAACATAACGTTTTGCGCCTTATTACTGACTTTGGGCTTATCATCACTGTTTTCAGTTGCATTACTGAAGGTGCTTTTAAGCATCATAATACCAAGGTAGCAAAGGTAGGCGGCACCAGCATATTGTACCGTTGCATATGCGGTTTCAGAGGCTTTTAAAATGGCAGTTAACCCTGCAACAGCAAATAGAGTATGAGCAACACCACCTAAGGCAAACCCAAATGCACTTTGCAAGCCTGCAGCGCGGCCATTTGCGAATGTTTGTGCCATTAAAAATGCATTTGATGGCCCTGGCGCTACTGCGATTAAAAAACTTGCTGCCAAGAAAGATAACAAAAATTCATAGTTAACCAGCATTATGGTTGCGCCGTTTGAGTAGGGTGGTAAATATGTGCTTTTTTACTGAGCAATACTACCCACAATGGCAGTAACAACAGTAGATGAAAAGCAATAAACTCAGGGGCATTAAATGGCAGTACTTGCGTAAGCATCACTAGTAACCCAGCGCCACTCATTTGCATTAGACCAATTAATGCTGATGCAGTGCCTGCTTGCTTAGGAAAATGTGACAATGCCATACCCGCAGCAGACCCTAAACTTAGCGCAAAGCCTAATGCAGCTATTAAAATTGGTAACATAAAAGTAAAGGCCGTTCTGAGCTCGCTCATCACTAATACCAGCACGCCTGATAGAATTAGCAAGCTAACCCCTAACTTTAATGCTTTTTGGCTGTGACGCTTGATATAGAGCGGCGCAATAAAGCTGGCGACAATACTGACAATCGCATTGAGCGTAAACCAAAAAGTGAAATCACCGACTGTGCCACCAAGTTCGGTCATGATCCAGCCAGGCGCTAGTGTTACAAATGCTAAAATAGCTGACATTGCTACCATGCACAGTAAGCTATTAAAGAAAAATACAGGTGTGGTAATAATTGGCACAAATCGGCGTATGTCTAATATGTGCCCCTGGTAATGACTGTCACTTGGGCGAGTCTCTTTGAAAAATAGCAACGTCAATAGAAGACCTACGCACGCAAAGCCGGCTAAAAATAAAAAGTTCATCCGCCAACCAAACTGCACGGTTAACCAAGCACCTAAAATAGGAGCAAGGGCAGGGATAAAGCACACAATTCCGTTGAGGTAAGTGATCATTTGACCGCTTTTAGCACTGCCATACGTATCACGCACAATCGCAAATGCTACAACAAAAGTGGCACATGCGCCAAACCCTTGCAATGCACGAGCACACATTAATACAGTAAAGTTCGGTGACATATACGCCAATAAAGATGACAAACCATACAAAATAATGCCAGCGAGTGCGATAGGTTTACGCCCAAATTTATCTGCAAGTGGGCCTGCAATAAGTTGGCCTAAACCAACCGTTAACATAAAAATCGCGACAGTTAACTGTACTTTTTGCTCATCAATGCTCAGTGCATGCGCAATGTCTGGAAAGGCTGGTAGGTATATATCAATCGCTAATGGGCAAAATACAACCAGTAAAGCGAGTATTAAAATAACACGAAGATGGCGACGCGGATCTGTTGTTGGCATGAATGCTCCTTATGGCTGCTATTCTAAGAACTTAATTGAAAAAAAGAAAGCGGAGATATAGGTACATACGTAGTCAGTGAAAGATAATTTTTTTGCTAACGAATGAATGACAGTTTATTAAACCTTGAATAACTGGTCTGATGTGTTAGTTTTGATTTTATTTACAGTGGTAGAGATTGAGCTATGAGTGGTGGTTCTGTGTTAAAAATCTGGCGAAGAGTAACAAAGTTACCATACGGAAACTGGCTTTTTAGTAAAGCGGTATGTTTTAAAGCGCCGTATTTTGGTTCTATAAAACCTTACATACTTGAATTACGCGATGGGCATTGCAGTGCGGTTGTTAAAAAACGTCGTAAGGTGTTTAATCATATAGGGACTATTCACGCTATTGCGCAGTGTAACTTGGCTGAATTGTGTGCTGGTGTTATGGTTGATGCTACCGTCCCAAGCAAAACACATCGTTGGATTCCAAAGGGCATGACGGTAAAATACTTGGCGAAAGTAGATACCGATGTGACTGCGATTGCTGAAATACCGATGCCAAGACAATGGCACGATAAAGAAGATTTAGTAGTACCTGTAAAGCTTTATAATACCCGCAATGAACTGGTGTTCACCGCAGATATAACAATGTACATAACTGAGAAAAAATAACTTAAAGACAGCGTGTTTTATTCTTTTTCTGCGGCTTGTTTATTAAAAAACGACAAGTCGTTATCGCCTTCGCTAAGAACTGAGGTCAGTTCTGATTTTGACTCAGTATCATTATTAATTAATGCGACCGTTTCAGCTTCATGACGTTGTTTTAAATTACCTTCAATAATAGCACCAGCATCAATGCTCAATGTATCTTGGTAGACATCACCATGAACTTGTGCAGAGCTTTCAATAACGACTTTACTTGCGTTAAGTGAGCCAAAGATTTTACCTTTGACTATAACGCTTTCAGCGGTGACAGTTCCTTCAACCGTACCCGTAGTACCGATCACAAGATGATTAACACGAACATCACCATCAATGCGACCATCAAGTTGGACCTCACCTTGGCTCACTAAGCTACCAGTTAACCGTACATCTTCAGAGATAATCGACGGCGTATTATTAGTTCTTTTTAAATGTGAGCTTGATGAATTACCCACAGGAGATTTTTTTTTACCGAACACGAGAGAGCGCCTTTGTGATTTTTACAGGATTGACATGTTTGCCATTAAGTAATACTTCATAGTGCAAATGAGTGCTCGTACTTCTACCGGTGCTACCCATTAAACCAATAACATCATTTTTAGCAATGCTTTGGCCTTTTTTTACTTTAATTTTATGCAAGTGACCAAAACGAGTAACAAAGCCATTTTTATGCTGTAACTCAATAAAATTGCCATAGCCACCATTTCGCCCGGCACGTAAAACAATACCATCAGCAGGGGCAAAAATTTCAGTTTTATGCCAACCCGCTAAATCAACACCCTTGTGAAAAGCACGTCGGCCATTCATAGGATCTTTACGCAACCCATAACTACTAGAGATATAATAGTCGGCTGCGGGAAGGGCGTGGGGTAATTCGTTTAAAAAATTCTCAAGTGCATTGAGAGAAAGTAACTTATCTGCGATGGCTAAAAACTGCATAGGAATTTTCGACTCATCAAATAAATCCAACGGCCCCCCTTGAGCTGCTTTAGGCGTTGCATAACTTAAGCGCTTGGCTAATGCTGTATCTAAGCCTGCACCTTTGAGCATTGTAAGAATATGCTGTTGCCGTTGCTCTATTTGCACCTCTAATTGCAAAAAACTGCGTTCATAGCTGTTCGTCAATGCTACAAAACGTTGATCTACAGTCAACGAGTTTAAATTATTTACTGACGTGTTTTTTTCGTCACTTTCGTCAATAAGAGGTGCATGGAAATCACTTTGTTGTTCACTATTTTTTATTGGTGAGTCACTGACATTATCATTTTGCTTACTGATGGATTCTGGGAGTGACTCAATCATGCTTTGCAGCAAAGCATGTTTTTGCTCAAGAATACGCAGCTGCTCTAATTGTTTGGTGTGTTGTATTTGTTGGGCGCTTTGCTGCTGCTGCCATTGTTGTTGCTTTGATAATTGATTTTGCTCGATATCAGAAATTTTATTTGTTTGTGAGTAAACTTGAAGTGTAGATGCAGCAAGCCAAGTTAAAGCAATTAAAATAGACAGGGCGACACAAATTTGTAACCAAGGAGCCAATATGACATGTTTGACCTCACCATTTTGGCGGATCAACAGCTGTCGCGCTGGGAAAACTCGATGATAAAAAGACTTAATAAATACTGACATGGCTTATAAATACTGGCTATTAACCGATTTAAGATAGCAATTTGAGCTGAAAAAGCCAGAAAAAAATTGTAATTTATAATAATTAAAATGTAAAAAAACGCTCAAATGAGCGTTTTTTTTATTAACCTGATATTAAAAATATTGGCTATTTAATTACTTAGCAGGAAGGATAGTCCCTTCTACTGAGCCAAAACCAATGCGTGCAAAGCCATCAGCTTCACACCAACCACGCATAACAACATTGTCGCCATCTTCTAAAAAGCTGCGTTGCTCGCCATTACTGAGTGTTATTTTTTCTTTGCCGCCACGAGATAACTCAAGCAGTGAACCAGCTTCTTCATGGGTAGGACCAGACTGTGTACCTGATCCAAGCATATCGCCAGGCATAAAGTTACAACCATTTACTGTGTGATGAGTGACCATTTGCGCCACAGTCCAGTATGAGTGTTTAAAGCTTGATTTTGATACTTGAGCAGGAGTATGGCCTTCATCACGCATTTTTTGCGTTTCAATCAATACATCCATTTTAATATCAAAAGCACCAAGCTCACGGTTATGGGTTGATTCTAAGTAATCAAGTGGCTGTGGATCGTTCTCATCGCGTGTCCATGATGTTCTGTAAGGCGCCAGTGCTTCCGTTGTCACAATCCATGGAGATACCGTTGATGCGAAGTTTTTAGCAAGAAACGGCCCAAGAGGCTGGTATTCCCATGCTTGTAAATCACGTGCTGACCAATCATTAAATACGCAGAAGCCAAATACGTGGTTTTCTGCATTTTCAATCGCGATAGCATCACCTAAGTCATTGCCTTTACCTAGGTAAATACCTAGCTCTAGCTCGTAATCAAGACGTTTACATGGGCCAAACGACGGTACTTCAGCATCAGGCGCTTTAGTTTGGCCGTTAGGGCGATGAAAAGTTTGACCTGAAACATCGATTGACGATGAACGACCATGGTAACCAATTGGTACCCATTTGTAGTTCGGTAATAATGGGTTATCAGGGCGGAACAAGCTACCAACCGCAGTTGCGTGGTAAATTGAAGTATAAAAATCTGTGTAATCACCAATGCGACATGGTAATGCGAATTCTATATCAGCTTGTGCGATCAGTGCTTCACTTAATGTAGCTTGTTCTGCTGAGCCTTCACGTAGCGCTTTAGACAGTGCTAAACGAAGTGCTGACCAGTATTGCTGACCTAAACCCATAAATTCATTTAACGTTGCATTACTTGCTGCTGCAACGGCTATTTGCGCGTCACCGCTGAATATTGCTAGCTGGTTTACTTTTGCAAGGTCGATAACTTGGTCGCCAATGGCAACCGCACCACGAAATGCTTCGCTTGAATTTTTACGGCGTACTTCTGCAAACGGTAAGTTTTGAATAGGGAAGTCACCGTTTGCAACATTTGCTGAGGCTACCCAGCTAGTTAAATTTATATCATGGGTTTCGTTAATTAAACTCATTACATTTCCTTTGGTTTAGTCAGTCACGCTTTACAGGGATATGGTGACAAATAGCGCGATTTAAACAGTGAAAATCAGATTGTCATTTATAAAACAGATGAAACGACAAAAAGCAGCGAAATACGCTGCTTTTTAAATTTTAAAAACGGTGTTTATAAAACGCCGCGACGCTCTTGGTCACGCTCGATTGATTCAAACAACGCTTGGAAGTTACCTTCACCAAAGCCACCGTCATCAACACGTTGGATCATTTCAATGAAGATTGGGCCAAATAAGTTCTTAGAGAAAATTTGTAGTAAATAACAATTTTCACTTTGGCTATCAACAAGGATTTGGTGCTGGCGAATTTTTTCTTTATCTTCAGCAACCCACGGTACACGGTCAAAAATAGTGTCGTAGTACTCAGGGATAATATCTAAAGTCGCGATTGTTGATTTATCAAGTTTATCAAGCGAGCTTACTAAGTCATCAGTTAGAAACGCTAAATGCTGAACGCCTGGGCCGTTGTATTCACCAAGGTATTCATCAATTTGGTTGTTATCACTGCCTTTACCTTCATTAATAGGGATAGAGAAGGTGCCACATGGTGATTTAAGTGCATACGAGATCAAGGCTGTTTTTTGACCTTTAATGTCAAAGTAGCGAACTTCTGTAAAACCAAATACGTTTTTGTAGAAGTTAGCCCATGTTTCCATAGTGCCTTTGTAAACATTATTAGTTAAATGGTCGATGCGGATAAAGCCTTTGTCATCAACAATGTTTTGTTCACTTAGATCTTCAAAGTCTTGCTCATAAATAGAGCCTTTATCGCCAAATTGTTCAATGAAGTAAATTAAGCTGTCGCCAATGCCGTAAATCGCAGGGTATGGTAAATCTTTATGCGTTGAATCAGTCGCTGGTTTTGCACCGCGCTCTACTGCTGTTTCAAATGCTTTTTGTGCATTCTCAACACGCCAACCCATTGAGCAAATTGCTGGACCATGGCTTTTAGCGAACTCAGCTGAGAAACCATCGCGCTCATTATTTAGTAAAAAGTTAATATCGTTTTGGTTGTAATAAACAATATCTTTACCTTTAAAGGTCTTTAATTTTGAAAAACCAAAATCGGTAAATACTTTATCCATGTAATCTGCATCAGGTGTTGCGTATTCAGTAAACTCGATACCAACTAAACCTAAAGGGTTATTTACTTCACTCATTTTAATTCTCCCGCAATAAGCACTGCGTCTTGTTGTATTTAATACAGCAGATGATTAACCATAAATGCGATTAGGGGAAGAGCCGCTATTTATTTAGCTTTGCGAGCAATTGTAAAATAAAAGATACAGTTCCTTTTCGGGGGAGGTTAATGCAGGTTAAAACGCATTCTGTATAGAGCACAATAATCTATAAAAGTAATAAATCCTTGTTTTTGAGCTTATAGAAAAGCCATGTTATTTATTAAAGTTGTTATTTTACATGGTTTTATTAATGATTCACAGAGAATGAACGCGCAGGGTGGATTTAAGATATAACACTATTTGGGATGGCAATAACGATGCGGTTGTGTACTTATTTATTTACATCATTCATATTTTATTGCCCTTAAGTAAAAACGACACTTATGTAAGTGCCGTTTTTAAATTTATAACGTATCGATTACTGCTTATCAGCTACAACTTCAAGTTCTTCAGCTAAGATATGCTCTTGTGTATGCGGTTCATGTTGACCTTCAGCACCGTGCATCCACTTAACTAACTTATCGCTTAGTAAGTACATGATCACAGCTGAAATAACCGCTGTAGCGCCAAGACCAATGAAAATACCTAGTGCATTATCGAGAGCTTCTTCGCCTTCACCTAAGAATGAACCAACAAAGCCTGCAATCTTATTGGCAACAGCGGTACATAAGAACCAAATACCCATTAGCATTGATGCTAAACGCAGTGGTGCCAGTTTACTTACCATTGATAAGCCAATTGGCGATAAACATAACTCACCCAACGTATGGAATAAGTAGAATAACACTAACCACATCATACTGATTTGTAATGGTTCACCTTCACCTTGGCTTAATAAAGCTAAAATCATAGTCACAAAACCAAGTGCTAAGAAAATTAAAGCAATGGCGAATTTGATTGGCGAGTCAGGTTCACGCTTATCAAGTTTCAACCAAATAATGGCAACCATAGGTGCAAAAACGATAATGAAAATAGAGTTTAATGATTGGAACCATGATGCAGGAATTTCAAAATCAAAAAGCATACGATCAGTATAATCATTTGCAAATAAGTTCATTAACCCGCCGGCTTGCTCAAAACCCATCCAGAAAATGATACTAAATACACTCATAGTGAAAATAACTTTAATACGGTCAGTTTCAACTTTAGTTAGAGGCTCTTTGGTGTTTGAGTTTGACTGTGCTTGCGCAATTTTTACTGCCGGCTCGACACCGATATTGCCTAAGTATTTATTGCTTAGCATAACTTGCATTGCTACAGAGATAAGCATACCAATACCGGCTACGATGAAGCCATATTGCCAACCCATTGACGCTGCCGCATAACCCGCAACTAATGGACCAAGTGCACCACCAATATTAATACCCATATAGAAGATAGTGAACGCGCCATCACGACGTTGATCGCCTTCTTGATATAAATCACCAACCATAGTTGAGATATTTGGTTTGAATAAACCATTACCCAAACATAATAAGGCAAGGCCAAGATAGAAAATATTCTCTTCTTGTCCTGCCAACATATCATGAGGAATACCCATGGTAAAATGACCTGCAGCCATCAATAATCCACCAATTACGATAGCTTTACGTTGTCCAAGCACGTTATCGGCTAACCAACCACCAAACAGTGGCGTAATATAAACAGCCATTGTAAATGTACCGTATAGGCTTAAGGCGTCTGCATTACTCCAACCAAAGCCACCATCTTGTACAATTGCTACTAGATACAGAACCAAAATGGCACGCATGCCATAATAACCAAAACGTTCCCACATTTCTGTGCCGAACAACAGGAATAACCCCTTAGGATGCCCTAAAAAATCACCTGCCTTAGGTAATGAACTCATATTTAATTCCTAACTTAATGTTTGTTATAACGGCCTTATTTTTGCTTTGATCGTTCCGTGCTTAAGGCACTGTTTGAACGGGTGGCCGTGAATATTATTGTAATGCAGCTAAGGTAATGGTTTGCTAACTGAGTTATTACTCAGAGGTAAGAGTCACACCCTTATCCTAGCTGCAATCGCGGATCAGTATACATACCATGGTTTACTAGGGGAAGTGTTACACGTTGAAGAACATGCGTATAAAGTTAAATTGTATAGACAAGTATTTACTTGTATTTTTATAGAAACAAAAAAGCCAGTCATTGACTGGCTTTTAAAGTAGATTCAGCGATTAGTTGCAGTAGTTGCTATCAACAAATGTTAAATCATTAACGTGTGAAGGGCCATCCATTACAAATGTCGCTACAGCTGTATTTTGGTTCAGCATAAAGATTTTAGCATTTTCACCTTTAACACGACCAGATACATAAATACTACCATCAGCGGCGATTGCGATACCTGACGCTTGGTCAACACCATGTTCACCGATTAAAGATAACGCTAACGAACCTTGGTCAACAGTATAAAGTGCTTTACCTGTTAGTACGTATAGAATGTTGTTATCAGCAGAGTAAGCAATATCACCATCAGCAAACGAGTCACCAGGGAAAGATAATTTGCCTAGTACTGTTTTATCACCCGTCGCTATATCGAAATCGTACATGTATGTCTTACTTGTTGCACGCAATGATAAGCCATCAGCATTCATTGCAGAACGATAGATTGGGTATGAATTAGTTGCAGTAACTAAAGCTTGAGTATTATCAGCAAGATTGAGTGATAAAACCTGAGACTCTTTAGTCGACTTATCTAACTGTTCCATGAAGTACAACACGCCATTGTGAGATGCAATGTTTGATGCTGTATTTGATAAACCGGCAACAGTAGAGTAGGTATTATTTTGTGTATCAAAGTGATAAACAAACCCATCTTCGTTAGAGCCAAAGTTATTGATGCCATATAAACCAGAAGCACATGATGTTGTTACTTGTACATCATCAATAAATCCACCAACAGAATCGGATGCACCTGCGCCAACAAATTTTAACTCAGTTGCTGTAGAACTCGCTTTTACAGTGTAAGTAAATTTTGTCCAGCCTTTGGTTGTAGCATTAAGCGTATCTAGTAACTCACCGTCCCAATATACTTCGGCTTTATTTGTTGTTTCATTACCATTTACACGGGCTGAGTAATAAAAGCTCACTTCATAGTTATGATCTTCTTCGGTAGCAAGAGTTTGAAATGCACTGTAGTTAGCTGTTGAATCAAGCTCGATGTATTTAGAGCCGTCTTGAGCTGTTACGATATTTAGTGCAGACGTTTGAATTTCAAAATTTGCATTAGCCGAACGTTGCCATCCTGGTAATTCATTTAATAGGCTCCATGAACCAGAAAATGCAGCAGTGTCTTCAAATGAACCATTAGCAACTAAGTTAGTGCTAGCCATTGTGAAACTAGATGCAAGTAATAAAGGTAAAGCTGCAAGCTTAAAGACTGAGTTTTTCATAATTCTTCTCCTACCAGATCATTACATCTGATTATGTTAACAGGATGTTTAACTTAATATGATACTATTGTGCTATATTTTATGGCATTGGTCAAATGCTGAGCATGAATATTATTGCGTTTATGGAGATTAAAAACAGGCAACAGTACAACAATCATTTTGAAACAGTGAGTTAGAAAAATAAAATAAAGAATAAAAAAATAATATTTTTTTATTCTTTATTTTTAGCAAGTTACATTGCTAGTAAGTAAGTTTAATAGCATATACAAACCCTAGTACTAAAAGGTTTGTACATGAGTAGAGGTGATGAAATAGCGGTTATTTTTTACTGCTATTAGAAAATGACAGCCATCCAGGCTTTTGATTGCGGTTGAGCTTACCAAGTACCTCAATCGCTTTTTCAAGCGTAATACGTTTTGATGCAATATCTTTATAAACCTGATTGGCAATTTTTTTACGCTTCACGGCGGCTCCAGCATCAAGGAATGACTCTGCGACTTGAGTTGCAAAGCGAGTAATCCGGTTTTTTTGCACAGACTCCGTATTTTCATATTCTAGATGCGAGTAGTTTTCTAAACGTTCACTAATATGAAGTAGCTCAGCTTGGCTGTATTCATTTTGTGCATGATGCATTTGCTTTATACGGCTCAATGAATCGTGTAGATAAGCATGCTCTAACTGGCTAAACTTTGTGATTAAAGATAAACGAGTCAGCGTCTTTTTAAATTGCTCTGCTGTGCTATCAGGGTTTAGCAAGGTCGTTATACTATCGTGAATGCGTTGCCACTGTTGCCAGCTATATACGTAGCCTAAACCAGCTCCTTTGATATTTTGCATGCCAATAACAACTTGGTGACAATATGGCCTAGCTAAAGATGAAAGTTTAAACGTTAGCTCATCAGGCGTAACTTGCGGGTTATCTACAAGTACACACTTAGTTTTGACAAGGGTAATCAGTATTTTTTGTAATTCAGCTTGATTCGCTTTTAAGTCGGTCAATAAAGGCGAAATATTTTGATAGCTTAAATAGTGATTGAATACATCGTGTATATTCAACCGCTGCTGTGGGCTGAGCGTTAGTGCTTGAACTGTTAACCAGTCATCAAATTGCTGCAACTGTTTCATATTTATGAACATTGAAGCCGAACAATCAAAATTAAGTGCGTGGCTTAAAACTAACGCCAATGATTCTGCATCTTTAATACAATGAAGTTGTGAACATAACGATTCAAATTCTTGTAAATCATCATTGTTGATGATTCTAATTATCCGTTCTTCAAATGCTTGTAGGTAATAACTATAAAAACCATCAACATTTGTGCCTATAACGACCATTTTATCAAATGGTAGATCTTCAGCGAGAATATGTGCAAAAACTTTTGAACGAGCTACACGGTCATTGCGATTATTTATTAGCGCTATGGTTTGTTTGCTTGGATCATGGCTTAAGCTAAATAAATCTAAGCGACGCCAGTTTTCTAATGTTGCCAAGCGTTCATTTGCAGACATGCTATTGATAAAAGACATTGTAAAATTTTCAAACGGAGCTGGGCAAAAATGTTGTAAAACTCCAATATCAGGAATGATACGTTGCGCAGTTTCTTTAAACACAAAGTTTTTATCTAAACCTATGTGCTCGGCCATCTTACATACTAAAGCAATATTATCAGGGTGTTCTTCATACGGATATAAAGCACGTATATCCGGGGTTATCTGGTAGCCATCACCCCAATGTACTTGGATCAGACTGGCTTGCTTACTTATCGCGTCTTTTTCTAATACAGGCATCATTGTTTGTTCACTTGTGAAAACCTGACTTTTTGGTGCTATAAAGTTGGCCATCTCTTTTGCAACATCAATGCCTGTTGGCCCTAATATGTCTTCGTGATCAGGGTATGCATTCGTTATTGTTGAAAAGTTATCTTGCATCCATTGACGTAAAATTTTTACATAGCGTGGTGTTAAGCCCATGCATTCCCATAAAAAAACGTCAGCTTTGACATTTTTTGCGAAATGTAAGACGTCACTTTGCTCCCAAATGCTCGCTTTATCAAATGGACGAAATAAAGGCACCTCAAATTGCTCTCCATTTGAACGAGCGTAAATTAATGTAGCCTCACAACCGGTTGTTTTGGTAATTACTTTAAGTGCTAAACTACTAAAAAGTGCTGCTTTTAAGCGCTCAGTTCCTGATTTACCACGGGTTCCCCAGCCACCAATACTAACTGGGATTGCTTTACGATCAGATCGAATACGCTGACTTACATGAATATGACGGCCCCAAAAGTAAACCATAAAACCGATAACAAAGAATATGAGTTGGCCAATACTGTTTTGATAAATTGAGTAAAGGTATTCTTTAAAGTTTAGCCATATGTTTACAAGCAGTGGCGATATACTGAGCTTTTTATAGAGTTTACTTATGTTTTCTTCAACCTGAAATTGACAGCCTAACTGCTGACCATATGCTTTAAATTCAAAAACAAAGCCATGCTTTTCTAAAGCTCTTAAGTAATTATCTTGCTCTATGTCATTACCTTTACGCTGAGCATCTAAGCTATCAAAGTGTGTAGATAACCATAAATAAGTTTTAATGCGTTTAAATAAAGATTTTGGCGGCTGGACACACAAAATTCCATCTGGAGTATATGTTTTGGCTGCTTGTTTTAAATTATCTTGGCTTAATACCGAAAGTAAAAAATCAGGAAGTGGCAGGTGAGGGCGAGCTGAGTGTTCTACAGCATCAAATAATGGTTCTCCTGGTACATCGGTGGCACTGATTTCAGCAACGGTACAGCTTGGAATGTGCATAAATGCAGATGGCTTACGTGCTTTACTGTGGTTAAAGCTTTGGCGCTTATCTGAGCTTGGGTTGCGCCACTCGTGCATAAAACGCCACAAACGAAACGCATATTTATAACCATTATTAATGTGCCATGAGTGACCACGGCTACTAACGTTAAAGGCTTCATTCTGTTGGGCTTTACGACTTAATAAACGCCCTAATAATTCTTCATCAATATCTTCATGTTTGAGTGTTGAGACTGCAGATAGCGGTAACGTTTGATCTAATTCAGCCATAATATTTTGATGTTGAAAGGCAACAAGTTGCTCTCTGGTCCGCGTAATATAACGGCGAATAGCAATATTGGGTTCTGCGGTTAATTGCGCGTTTAAACATTCGATGAATACAGTGAATACCGCATCAGGTTCAGCCGTTTCAAGTTGTTGGTTAAGCATAATACGTGCAGTTAATTCAAGTGTTAGACGTTTTATCGCTATACTTTCTTTGGCATTTAATAACTGCTTCCATAAATTAAATGCAAAATTATCATTGCATAAGCGAGGGTGGCTAAGCTGTTTTACTAATGTAAAGCGAACTGAATCAAGGCTTTCAGCTTTTAATCGAGCAGTTAATAATTCTTCTTGAAATGATAATTTGTAGCTAGATGACTGCTCAATAACACTTTGCCGTACACGAGGGTACTCATGTTCAGCTAGTTGTAAAAGCAAACTTTCACATGTTGGTGTTAATTTGATTTGGCTTGTTAATATTTTGGCAAATGCAGCTAAGGTGAATAACTTGATCTCGTAAGTTAACGATTCCTCAGTTTCATCATTAATGAACTGTTCCATATAGACGCGTAGGTAAGTGGGGCGTTGATGGATTAAAATTTCTAAAATATCTAATCGTGCTAGATGAGGTGTGTGGCTATTCTCTAGTGCCAATACTAAAGTTTCAATGAGGCTTGCGCTAAGTTCTGGTGCGCCGTTATAAGTGTGGATAAGCTGAACTTGATTAGCCAGAGCGCGATAGAGTGCATTCTTTACATGTTCATTGTCAGTTTTTGACAATAACAATAAAAAGAAGCTTTCTAAATCTAATGTTTGCCATGCTTTTTCAATATTGTTAGAAAATGATCTTAAATAACGATTACTTAAATCCCCCAGTTTGCCGATTAAAAACTTTAAAGTCTGTTCAATTTCGGCAACTTTATCTTGATAGCGATTAATAACCGCTCCCTCATCAAACCAACGTGAGAAAGCAAGTTTATCTAAGCTTAATTGCTTTGGTGTTCCACCGAGTTGCTTTGCATAATCAAGGATATGAAACTCGCGTTCGGCACTCATTTCAGCGTGGCTTAATCGTTCTATAAAGAGAGAGTATCCGGCATCTAACTTTTGTAAGCTCTGTTGTTTTTTCTCAATTTGGTGGCGCAAGAAGGCAATAGCTTGACGCAGCAGCCATGCATCTAAATCTTCATTTTCTGGGATGTTTTGGATCAACTCCCAATCAGCTAAATCATCGACTAACTGTAAGTATTTTTGGCGATACAGATCGAGCCAAAAGTTAGCAATATCGGCAAATAATAAATGTTCTAAGTGCTTTTTAAGTTCGCTGTGGGTCATCTGTTTCTCAACTGTGGCCATATTAATTTTGCTCTAAAAAGTGATTGAGTTGCAGCGACTCAAAAATAATTTCGTCATGAGAGAAAACCTCAAAACCAGTGCTATCAAGGTTACCCGTAGAAAATTCTAAACTGATATTATGGTCATTTCTAAACCAGTCTTGATCCCAACGTAATTTAACCCAACCTTGTGATAGGCTTCCAAGTGGAACCTGTTTACGCCAGCCAAGACTCGTGATGTATTGCCAGGTATTATTTGGTCTGTGTTTATCAGCAAATTTATAATAACTGGTAAGTCCTGCTTGAAAAATATGACCTTGATAGTATTGAGTCCACGATGTCCCAAAGCGCAAGCTGTCTAGGCTGGTCCAATCAGAATTAGATGTGCTACCCGCTAAGAAGTTAAAATAGCTGTCAACCCATGGCTGATAACGGTATTGATATTCACCACGCCAACCGTATGGGTGATCTTCGCGATAGAAACTATAAATATCAGAGCTTAGAGTTGGATCAAGTAATAAATCATCTATATTTGCACTGCTATAGTTATAAAAGGGGCTTACTTGCCATTGATGACGATGACTTTCATCTATGCGCCAAATTTGACCAACCTGTACAGAGGTACTGACACTATATTGGCTATCAGCCCCTTGTGTTGATGGCTGCCACCGCGTTTTTAATGCGCTATCGACGTACCAAGGGCTGTCATGATCTTGCCAAGAGTGATACATATCAACTGCTATGGTATCTTTATCGCTTTCGCTTATTGAGTAACTTAGATCGAGACGATACCAATTCTCATCGCTGATTAAACGAAAACGCGCGCCAACATCAATGTTATTTTGCGTTGCTATATCTTCACTGGATTCAAATATACCGCGGCGATCATAATTTATAAAAGCCTGCCAACTAAGATCATCTGGAGAAAAACGTGCGACTTCAGTTTGTAGCGATTTTTCAGACTCAGGCAGTTGATAAACAATCGACTGTTTTTCAACTTTTGTCGGCGCTTTATAATTCGATATTTTATGATTGCTTTTACTCAGCTGCCATGTATAAAGACGGACGTATTTGAGCTTATCAGTACTCACTTCAACTTTCCCAGCAGGATGGAAAAATGTACGCTCGGTACGCTGAGCAACTTGTTCCTCACCAATGTTTAACTGCATTTGCTCAAGCTTAACTAGCCTATCTGCAGGTAATTTCGCTATCAAATGTGCATCAGGCAATACGGTATAAAACAACAGGTTGTTTGCAAGCGGGAGATCCTGCCATGTATTATCACGGTACTCTTGTGCATTTACTGTCATAATTTGTGAAAGGTAAGGGTTGAGCCAGCGTAATGAGATCACACTGTCATTTAACTCTGATTTATTAAAGCCAAAAGAAGTGATTTTATCGGGTTGCACAGACCATGTTTTTTCTGAATCACCTAAGTTTAGCGCCACGTTAGCAATATTACCTTGAGATAACTCTGCCGACGAAAAGTTAAAGTTTAGTCTAAGTTGTTGCGAGCGTGTCTGGCTTAAATCTATATACATACTATGTAAAGGACGCAGCACTAAGCCATTATTAAATCCTTCTTGACTACTTGCACGAGCAAGCTGGTCGCTATAACTTGCTTGACTTAATGAGTCTACAGCGATTAGTTGCGTACCTGCAAAATCCTCATATTCAGGTACGGCTTCCCACTCACCGTAGCTTTGTACTCGTGAATATAAAGACTCCAGTTCGACAGGCAAACTCAAAGCATGTACTTTGGCGAGCACTTGTGTGAACTCGTTTATGCTTAATGTTTTTTCAGCTAATTTGAATAACGTATTATTTAAAAGGCTCTTTAAATCCACACTAGAGTCATACAGCAATGACATAAATGGTGTCTGCCAATAGTGAGGGGTTGCCATGTTTTGATAGTTAAAGCTATTTACTAACGGCGCAGGAATTACTTTGTAAGTGACAAACGTAGGGTGATCACTGGTTAACCTGATCGATTCACCAACCTTTAGAGTGAGTAAACTTTCTGAGGCGATAGATAATAATTCACCGCTGTTTTTTAAAGCGGTGGTAGAACTAACGTCAGAAAATATAGGCAATAAAGACTGCTGCTTACCCTGACTGGTGTATAACCAGCTCATTTTATATTGCCCATTTTGAACACTTTCACTTCGAGCTCGCAATGCAATTGTCATTGGCTGATTTACAGCTTTAAATGTTATTCCTTGCGTGCGGGTAACCGTAAAAGCTTGGAATATAGCTGCAGAACTCGTTAATGTTTGCTGTCCACTATGCTCAACGCCATAAATAAGTTGTTGCTGTGTTTGCGTGTTATTGTAATCACGCCAGTTAAGACGTTTAAAGCTACTGTTTAATTCATCATCGGCCGTTAAGTCATGGCTGAGCCATAATGCAAATAAGTTCTTTTGCTGCTTGATAGCTAAATCAATGGTTATGTTACGACATGCAGGTAGTTCAGTGAGTGCATTAGCGCATAAACCTTGTAGTTTATAATCTTGCCCTAACGCTTGGTATTGTTTAAGGAGTTCGCCACCGGCATAGTATTTTAATGCTGGTTTATCACTGCTTTTAAATAGGCCCTCAAGGTAACTTTTAGCTAAAATGCTTCTACCTTGCTTGATCAATATAGTAATGCGTAATTGCCATGCTTTAATTGCAATTTCAACGCTAGGGACTGAGACTAATTTTTTAGTAACTAGTAGTGCTTGCAGTGGATCTGTTTTGGCTAAATACTGCGCTTCTCCAAGCTGGTGCTGCCAATGCATCGAATCAAATGATGTAAAGCTATTAGGCTCAAGTACAGGGTTATAAGGAACTAGTGTTGATAAAAATTCGTCTCCTGCTTGCGTTAGCTGCTGCTTTATTAAAGAGTCTATAATCTTACTTTTTGTTGTTAGCAGACCAGGCTGTGCATACAGTAGTTCGTTATTTGGTAAATCTAACAATCTATCGCTTTGTAACACATACTCAATAGGGTGTCTTTGCTGCTGCAAATTTTGAATACTGATGCCAGATGCTGTCAGTGGTATATTTAATTCAAAAGTTGCAAAGTTCTCACTTTTTAATAAATTTAACTGCCATTGTTGGTTACCACTTTTCACTAACAGTTGGGTATCAACTTCACTTCTTGCATGGAAAGTAATAGTTTGCTTCACTCGTTGTTTTGCATCGAGAGAGAAAAAGTGTTTTTGATGTGCCAGTTGATGAACTTGTGCATACTCTTCGGTTAAAATTGGGTAGCCAATATCGTCAACTAAGCGTACGCCGCTTAGACTATCAAAGTGTTTAAAGTAACTTGTGAAACTATCACTTTCATTTGATAGTGGGAGTAGGTAGTCAGATGTACTGATTGTTTTGAGTAGATCTAGATAACGACGTTGAGCCAATAAGTCACTATGGCGATAAACTTGCGGGTCGAGAAGTGATAGATCACGCTGCTGATAAATTTGTGTTAGCGTATTGTTTAGATTATTAACCCAGTATGGTTGAAATAACGCCTCTTGTTGTTTATCCATAGCAAGGTCGTCGTATATAGCGCGATGGTTCTGCTCAAGTTTAATATATGCGTCAGTTTCGCTTTTTAGTGTTAAATATTCACCTTTACCCACGGCGAGGTATTCGGTGTTAGCTAACCCAATGTGTGGCTTGTGAAACTCACTTGCACGACTAGCTAAAACGCCGACGATAGCAGCCGGCTGGTCATTAATATAAGCATATACTTTACCGTTAATATCTTTATTTAATAGGTCTTTTCGAACAGTTATTTTTAGTTTTTTTGCGTTTTGAAAAAACAGCTTTACGGTATCTCCGGCTTTAAAATGGTAATAGTGTTCGACATTTTGGCCGTAACGCAAACGAGTTGCTTGCCTTGGCAGTTTTATTGCACGACGAAAGCTATCTTTATGTCTATTTTTTTCACCGACCATGACTGACAGGTATTCAGCGTCATCAAGGTGATTTGATATTTTTATTACGCGATTATACGAGGTGCTTGGTAACTGACATTTATCTTGTTCACAAATAAAATCGCGTCGTTGGTTAAGTCTTTGCTGTGCTATTTGACTTGTGCCAGAACTATAAATAAATGAGCTAAATGTATCATTTTCAAGTTCGAGCCATTGACCTTTTTCAAGCCATAAATAATGGCTCTGTTTGGCCTCGAAATACATATTCTGCTGTTGTTGAGCGAGCAATAACTTAGGCTGAACGTTCAACCAATATGGGGATTTTAAAATATTATCATTGCTGGCTAAGCTTAATGAGCTAACCATCAATAACAAACTAGAGATTAAAGCAACTATAGCGTAATGCATGTGTTAAATTGACTCATTAAAGTTGGCTGTTTTATAAGGCGAGCGCGCAATGTATTGCTTAGCTCAATATGAAAAAAATGACTGTTGCGTGGCGCTACAGTATTTAATATGTTTTTAGTGCCCCCTAACTCTTTCACTTCAATAGGATAAATAACGCTATTCAAGTGCAGCTTTTGTACTAAGCATTGGCTCATTTGTTTAATTTTATCGTTAGGGTACTTATTTCCTCTACTGATTATCACATCAGCATTGAGAGCTTCTTTAGTGCGTCGTTTGGCGGCATCAAAACCATGAATTTGGTAAATAGTAAATGTGTCTACTGTTTGGCTATAAACATCAATAAATGCATTTGTTGTACTGTAGCGATACTTCCCCAAATCTGTTTTCTGACCTTTCAAATTAAGTGTGTTCCTGTGAACTGTATTTGCTAAAAAAACTTGGCAGTGTTCAAAAAGTGCCAGTGCAATACGATAAGTATGGATATCATAAAAACGGTGCGGAGCATAGGCAACACATTGCTTGCCAGATGCTTTGAATTTTACTTCCCCTCCTGCCGCCTGTTTATCATTAGTAGTGATAGTAACGGGCTGAGTGATAGTAAAATCAGCATAAACTACATTCGAACTTGCTAACCAAGTACTAAGTTGTTTTTTTAAACTAGCATAATTATCAGCTTCTTTGGCGTATGTTGAAAAGCTCATAGCCAGAAGTGTGACGAATGGGAATAGGGTATTATAAAGAGTCATCATTCCACCACCTGACTTTTACTTCTTCCTTAGAGTATTCTTCTAAGACAGCAACCCAAACATCTTTATCTGTAGTGACTCGAATGCTGTGTATTGCTTGTATATCCGCCGTAATTTGATTTGTAATGGCTGGGTATGAATATAGACGGCTATCTTTTGGGTGTATTAAAAAGGCCTCACTTAAGCTACTTGGTAGTAATCTGTAGCGCTTTTTAGCAATGCTATATTCTTCTTTTAGACCACTAAAATATTTTGCGTGCTGTGATAAATTCAAAACGACATCGTCATTTTCTTTGTTACTATAAATTTTAACCACAACACTTTTCGGGCGTAATGTGGGGTAGTTTAAAGTAACCGCTTTATTGGCAGTTAATTTATATAACCTTTGTTTTATCCAAGGACGCTCGCCTTGCCAGTTTTGATAAATGGTTTTTGAGCTGTCTTCAACGCGTGCTAATTGCTCAAAATCTGTGTCTTTTAAATCAATTTCTTTCGCTGTATTTTTGTTTAGTTGATAAATAATACTTGCCGGTGTTGTACTTTTTATATTGGTTGATTTTTGAATTAGTTGTTTGTTATTCATTTTTGCAAAGTGAAATTGAGATGGCTCTGTTGGCTCCAAAAAGTATTTATCAGGACTATATACAAGAGCAACATTTGATAAACTAAGTTGTTTTGAAAGATCACTAGATTGATAAAAGGTGTCTTTTTGTTCTATTTCAGGTGGAGCTGCAAACACACGAATATTTACCAGCATCTCTTTTTCACTAAATATATAGTGATTACTTGCTTGTTGTTCATACCAAGCCGCTATGTTATGAAACGTCTCATCTTCAAAACAATTCAAATGACATACCGTACGTTGATAGTTAAACAGGCTATTACGAGATTTTATTCTCACTAATGCGTCATGCTTTGAGTTTATTTTGATAGCTGCAGCATTTTTCCCAACACGTAAGTAAAAGGTTTTAGCTTGTGCTACTTGCTGGCGTTGTGTGCTGTCTAAAATTACTCGATCGAATGCAGATATTCCACCATCATAGTACACTTCGAAGTCATCAATAACTTGGTTCGACTGATCAAGCACAGAAACTGTAACTGCGTTGCGTGTTGCTGATCTTAATTCAATTGCTAGATCGCTGTTAGGTTCAACATCGTAGCGTGCGCTCATTGGTTCGCTTATCAAATAATAGCTATCTTGTGCTGTCGTCAACTCTTGTTGAGAGACAAGTGACCAAGTAGTTAATAGCGGTTCTTGGCTACAAATAGTAACTAGACCAGCAGCCAGTGGTTCAGTTGTAAAAGAGAGTGGTTTATTAGCACCTTGTTCAACGACCACTCGTTTTGGTGGTAAATACTGATTTAAGTCGTACCACGTTAGGATAGGAGTAATGGCTGCACTTTTTGTGAAATGCAGGGTATCAGGTTCACCTAAGGTAATACTTGCGCACAAAGATGCGTCGGTATAATAGTCACCTAAATTTAATTGCTGGCTCGAGAAATCATAAGTTACAACATTGTACGGTAATGTTTCGTATAAAATATCTGACTTGAAATCAATGCTAGGTATCCCTTGTGGGGCAAGCTTAAGCCATGAGTAAGTAACGGCATTTGATATCTCTTTCATGGATAACGCATTGGCACCAATGCTGTGATATTCTGTGGCGCGCTCTCTTCGTTCTAAAGGTAATTTAAGCCACGTACTGTTCTTATCTTGATTGTCATTAAGTGTTTTAGCATGTACTCGAACAACCACTCCCATCACCTGAGTATCTTCAGGGATAAGCTTTAGGGAAATGGCTGCAACATTTTTAAGCTGCTCAGGGCTAATGTAAAATGACTGTCCTGATGCAACGGTAAGGGCTTGGCGATCTTCAATTATTTGTTTTACTTGAAACTCATTTTCTAACGGAGTGAGCTTTGATGCATGATGATAAATATGTGAACTGATAACCTGCTTTTGTTGATCAATAAACGCATATTCAATTGCGTAATTTACTGGTTTATCAAGACTTAACTGTTGTGCAAAAATAGCATTTGATAAGACTCTAATCGAATGTGTTCTTGATGGTGAAAAAGAAAAAACAAGCGCTTTATCGCTACTTAACCATTGCACATTCGAACGAGTTTCATCTTCAGAGCGAACACTTGTTGGCTCTGCTGAGCCTAACCAAATATATAAACTAAATCCAGAAAACCCAATACCAACTAAAAGAGGAAGCAAGATAAGTAATTTTAAGAGTTGCTTAATATATTGCATACGCACCCTCACTCATCATAGTGTTAAAACGTTTTTGGTCAGTTAATCTATTTGTAACTGGGTTGAAGATGGCCAATAACTTACCTTGTTGTTTAATTGCTAATGCGTATTCTTTACGCCCTTCAAACTCAATCGTTTGAAGTTGGCAGCTTGTTAATTGAGCACACATTTGTGCTAACACCGTTAAGTTTTGTGAGCTGGAATAACGCTGGATAGTATGAGTGAAATCATTTTTTAACTGAGGTGTTAACGTTTTCCAATCAGTGGGTGATAGTGTTGTTATGTTCATCACTTTTACTGTTGGCTCGTTAGAAATAGCTAATAAACGCTGGACTAAACTTTGTTGATTCACAGAAAATTGTTGCTTAAAGTCAGAAGCTAACCATAGGGTTGCAAGCTCACTATTTGGAGCAAATAGCTGATACCCTGATTGTGGCGAAGTGCCGAGCTCTAAACCTCGAGTAACAGTTTGACCATGTACTACTTGATAGCTTACAGCAAGATTTTTTAAATTAGTATCAAGCGTATTAAGTAGATTTTGATGAGTCCCATTTGAATGTGTAAATTGAAAGGCCAGCGCAGTTGGTCTTATCCAAGATGGTGCGCTGTGACTTCTTAACTGTAAATTCAATATAACGTCATTAGCAGCAAATCGTAAATAACTCTGATGCACTACATTAAATAATGAATCAACATTATTTGGCGCTAAAACATTTGCTTTTGGATGAGCGTAAGGGTGCGCACCGGCTATTAGTAGATGTTCGGCTTTACTGTTGGCAAATAATTGCGCCGCAAATTTAAGTGTATTACTTTCAAAAATAGGTCGCGGGACTGCAATATTTAATTGCTCGCTATTGTTTAGGTTTAATATGTAAAACCCTTGACCATGCTTAGTCGCGGGGCTGTTCGGCTGCGGCGCGATGACTAAAAAACGCCCTTGCTGATTGGTAAGAAGTGTAAGCTCATAACCTAGCAACCTAGTCGTGGCATTAATTTGGTTTAGTTGGTTAATGGTGTCCTCATCAATATTTTGACCCGCTAAATCTACTTTAATACGGTACAAAGGACGAAGAATTTCAAACTCCCAAAGTGCAGCTTGGTTAACCGACAGAGGGAGATAGTCGCCACTACCTTTAGCTGTAATATAGTGTGAATTAAAATCAACAACGTCAGTGAGAGATTGCTCCGAGTAGTTAATTGCATTTTCTGCATCGAGCTCATTATCGCGAGAGATGTTAGACAATAATGTTGTGTAATTATCACTGTTAAGAAAGGCTTCAAACAATTGACCGTCAAAGCCATTTTGAGGCAACGAAGTGCTTGTTGCTTGTCCAAAGAATGTTTCCTCGTACCCTAGTAGTTGTTGAATTAAGCGCTGACTTAAAGAACTTGGCAGTTGGTTGTAAATCCAATATTGGCTTGTTGCACCTATGGTTGTTTTTGCTAACAGGCGGCTTGTTCTTGCATTTACTTCTCGCACTTGAAACAGTTGTTCTATATCCATAGCCTCAATAAAGGCAAGATAGTAGGGGCTTTGCTCATTGTTATGTGAAAGTTCAGCACTAGGTGTTGAACTTGTACCAAAGACTAATGCGCTACTGCTGAAATGAGAAAAAATAAGGCCAGCAGAATCACTTGCTAAGCTTTCAGATGTCGGGAAGGGGACCGTCACAATAAAGCCAGATTTTGGCTGTCGGGAGATGACGAATAAACCTCTTTGTGATGTTTTTCGGGCATCGCGGATATATATATACTTTTCATCAAACTGCAGTTGAAAATCTAGCTTAGCGAGCATTTGCTCTACTTTAGCTAAGTTTTCAGATGAGTCTGGTGCTTTATTTATTTCATAAATAGCTTGTTTAAACTTGGTTTTATTTTGACTTGCTTGATAGCTACTTATTTCGATTGGCCCCTTATTTTCTGTGTATAAGTAGCTCTTATATTCACTAATTTGTTGGTTTAAAGTGCTTATCTTTTGATTTGCAGAAAGTTCTTTAATACCTGTATCTACAAATAATGAAGGGACAAACATGATGATGAACCCAATCACAATTGCAAGTGCTCCCCCTATTATAGAGGTTTGAAAAGTTGCGCGGATCACTAATCCTAAGGCGCTCTTTTGATATATTTTAAGCGCTAATAAGGTTGAGAGCATATAACCAAAGGCAAACGCATCTGTTACTTTTACTTCGGGGTAATAATGAACTAAGAAATAATTTAGAAGTAGTTTATAAATAAATCCAATATTGAAGAAAAACAACAGTAAACGAGCACCTTCTATATTGGCATTACGCAAGCGAGTAAAATTCAATAGAGATGCGCCAATAATCAAAATAATGGCGGTTTCAGCAAATGAGGTGAGTAATTTTGTTGGCTGCATTAATTGCAATGCAAGTAATGCAGGAAGCATTATGCCATTGAATTCCCAGCCATATTTAATATTGGCGCGAGAGGCGATAAAGGCTGTAATGACCAATATGATATAGGCTTTAGGCGCTGCTATAATTGACGCCGCTACGGCCTCATACATAATCGCCAAGTTGGCAATACTAAAGTTAGTCATTGGCATTAATGCAAAACGCACCAATAAGAAGGTAATTACAAGTTGGACAATAGTGACCTTCATGCCATATTTAAAGCCGCCATTCCACATTACATTCGCTGTTAGCGCAATAATAACTAAACCAAGGGAATAGAGCTGTGAAGAGTAATCAAAGGTAATATCCCAGCCGCTCAATACACCTGCGATAAGTGGCCAAAATAACGTATCCATGACAACACGTACAAGAATACTTATGAGTATGATGGCAAAAAATCGATCTCGACCGAACATTTCAGCATAGCCAAAGCGTTCCATGATGTATTTAGCAAAAAATAGCATAATGCCATATACAACGATGGCTTCAATTAAAATTACGGCTGCAGAGGTGGGGCTGACGATCAGTAATGGAACTAAATAACCTGGTACTACTAAGCCCGTTAAGGGAAAGCCAAATCGTAAATTTAGAAAACAAACAACAGTAATACCAATCCAAACAGTGGTAATTACTGACTGACCAAGTCCGCCACCAGCAGGAAAGAGCTGTAAAATAAAATCGCCCACTAGTTAGTTTGCTCCGCTAAACTTTGCATATAACACTTTTGTTGTTCATTTATCGAGTCACATAATTGTTTACTGTTGGGCATTTTTTCTATGAAAAAGGCAAGATCGATAAATTCAAACAAAATGCCAGACACTTGAAAAGGTTCCCCAGATGCACTTTGCACATTGGCTGAATCCATTGCTCTAACATTTAAAATATACGTTTTATTATCAATGTGTGCCTCGAGATAGATGTCACCTTTTTGTAATGTAATAAAACGCAGTTTCCCTTTAGCAGCTTCAAGGTCAAGATCTGTCACTAAACATAATAAATCCAGAGCGGTCATTTCAAATATTGAAAACTGATGTTTTGTTGCTAGTTTTTCTAATGATTGGTTTATTTGTACTACTTGGCCAAACAAGTTAAACAATACCGTCGCTGAGCGTATGTTGTTGAAAACATGTTCTAAAGTCGTTAGCTTTTGCTCCATCTCGGCAATTGATACTTTTACTTGTTGGCTTAAAGGTTCTTTAAGGCGCAAAGTTAATAACTGAGAAAGCGCGCTATTATTTGCATCTGTTTGCGATTCAAAAATACGATAATGAAATAGTAACTCGCCAATTTGAGCTGCGAACGCGTTTACATTTTTTTCAAATGCTTGCTGATTAAAATTTTCATCTGGGGTTACAGTCATAGCCCAAAAACCACGTACATCACCAGCATAAATTAATGGCACAATATATTGGACTTCACCGTCTTCAATGTTTTCAAAAAAAGGTCTGTCGATAGGGATTACGCCAAATGCTTTTAAGGCTTCAGAGTAGGGCTCTCGCTTATAGTCTCGGCGCATTTCTTTAATATCGCTTAACTGACAGTTCACCGCTCTAATTTCGCTTAGTCTATGGTCACCTTCTTTGCGGGCCAGAAATATAGATTTGTTTAATGCGAGTTGTTGATTGACCAAGCGGATAATGGCATCCCATGGGCTACTTTGTAAGGTAAATGATTTTGGCAGATAACGGCCAGCCATCTTTTGCTGAATATTACCTATCAGGCTGATTAATTGACTATCTTCGTTTAGTTTCCTGACCAAAATCACCCACAGTAGAGAAAACAGAGTAAGGATGCTCATTTGACCAACAGGTAAAAATAGTTGTTGTAGAATCAATGTGAAATAGCCAAGAGTAAACCAACTAGCTATAAGGGTTAAAACTAAAAATATGCTGTAATTTATTGAGAGCTTTTGAAATGCAAATAAAAGTAAAAACGCAATGGCTAGTAACAAAAATGTACTTTGTAGTTTCGAAAGCATGACCACAGCATTGTTCTTATTTAGCGTATCTGCAATATAAGCAGTTAGTAATAAATAATTAGATGAGTGTTGTAGTTTTGGCGCATTAAGCGTTACCCCTAATCCCACATTTTTTTGGCCAATAATCACAACCTTCTCTTCTAACTGGCTTGCCATTATATCCATAGTCATCAAGCGTGTTGCTGTAAACTTAGGTAAAGCCGAAGGAGATAACGAAAAATTTATTAGTAAATTATTGTCTAAATCAAGATCACTAAATAATGCTGGCCACACAGGTTTGCATAAACTTTTAGACATAGCTACTAATTCAACGTTATAGCCTGACCAATCAGAAATAGCTGGCAGACAATATGCGTTATTAGGGTGAGGATAAAATACCTTTTGTTCAGGTCCTTGTCCTTCAGACTTAAAGTAGCTTAACTGCTCATTTGCGAGCACAACAACAGCTTTTGGATTATATGTTAATAGTTGCTCAACTAAAACATTATGATCACGGCTCAAATGCTCACTTTCTATAATAACGACATTACTTTTTTGGCTGTGCGTTAGCTGTGCTAAGTTACTGTAAAAAAAAGCATTGGCTGAATGAAACAATGATAATGTATTTGCTACTATTACAATAATAAATAAACTTAAAATTAGCCAGAATGTTCGTTGGTTCTTTAATAGAAAAAATTGTTGTTTAAAAGCCACTATAAATCCTAGAGTAGTAAAATTAGTCAAGCGTACTGAAAGTGAGCTTAAAAGTGAGTGGGGCATTTGAATTTAAGTTTATAAAATCAAAACCATGCATCCTATCAGTTTGCCAAACCCCCTCTGTTAACTCAAGCTTGGTTTGCCAAGAAATCATGGTAACATCATCAAGCGCTAGATTAGCTTCATCTTTTTCAGGAGGGTAGTGGTTAAAAGTGACTTTTATTCCTCTTGCAGGTAACTTTTCTGGTCCTAATGTTAAATCATCCGATGGGAGTGTAAAATCATAATTAAACGCTTGCCAAGTGTGGCTACCCGCTGGCTGAATGCTTATATATTGTGTTGAAAACTCTAGACCATCTTCAGCTGTTGTAATTACTAACTTAGCATCGAGCTTGCCTGCATTATCTGCTTTGCTATAACCAAATAAACTAAAATCCTTAAACACGCTCATTTCATTTTCTAGATTTGGTAACTCCATTGCACGGATTGTTTGGCGAAAAGGAATAATAGAAGGTGTATTGTCAAACTGAGTGCGTGATGAACACAAGCCTTGCTGGCCATTTCTTGCTTGGCTAATACAAGGTGTCACACTATCACCAGTATGATCCCAGCGTGCAACTTCCAATTGCTCATCGTCATTGTCCCAATCTTCAAAATCACCGAAAACCATAACATCGCGACCAAATCTAATATTTGAAGGGGCTGCACCAGATATAAGTTCAATCTTAGTTAAGAATGATTTGCTGGATGGGGCATAATCACGTAGGTCAATAATTGATTGATTTGCTGCAATTGTGACTGTTTGAGTATGTGAAGAGCTGCTGGCCTGGTTTTTTGCAAAGTATACGTCTGCATAGCCATCTCTTGGGATAAGTGTGATGTTATCGTCTGAAAATTCGGCTAAGCGGCGTAATAAATAATCGCTTAAAAAGCCATTAATGAATTTAGGTTGATACCCCTCCACATAAATAGGGTATGCATATGCACGCTCAGTCATTGGCGATGAATCTTTGTTAACATGTACTAATACAGCCACACCTAATAAGGTATCTAACCTATCTTGGTCAAAGACAAAGTTACCAAGACCAAGAATGGCGGGGACACCATTGAACACAGAAAATCCTTGGGCGATATGCGGGTGATGAGCAATAATCAAATTAGTTTTTTGCTTTGACAATAAGTTAAATCGACTTTTTATATAGTTGCTTGGTTCATAGCTATATTCATCGCCCCCGTGCATTTGGGCTATTACATAATCGCTATTATTAGCAGCTTCATCAAGGTACATTTCAACCAATTCTGATTCTGTTAAATCGGCTGCACCGCCTTTGGTTTCGTCAGTAACGTAGGTAATAGCATGTTCTTTACCTGTAATCGATGTCGCTGAAAAAAGCCCCAGTTTAACGGTGCCTACATCCATATACTCAGGTTGATAGGCACTTTGTATATCGTTGCCCGCGCCACTGTTGGCAATCCCTGCATTAGCGACTTCAGTTAGCGTATCGTTAAGGCCATCATCTAAAAAGTCATAGACATGGTTATTCCCTAATGCGACATAATCTACGCCGATTGATTTTATTCCTGCAAGGGTCTCAGGAAGAGAAAAGAAGCTAAATTCTTTTGTTGGATGAGGTGTTTCAGGTGATGCTGTCACTGGTGACTCTAAATTAACAGATGTGAAGTCGGCAGCTTGGAAAAAAGAGCCCACAAACTGTGTTAGAGACTGTGCATTTTCAGCAGCTGTCGCTGGACGGATAAGGGCACCCTCAATATCGGGAATGTTAGCTGTCATAGTTGCAAGTGATGGATCGAGGAAACGACGCCCAAACATAGTGTCACCAGCAAACAGTAAGCTAACAGTATTACTACTCTTGCTACTTAAGGTAATGTCTTGGTTGTTACCGTTTTTTGTAACTGTGATTGTTGCAGCGAGTGGGAAATACCCTGAGTCGCTTACTACTAGTCGGTGGTTACCAAAAGCAATTTCGTTGTAAGTGAATTGTCCATTAGCGTCAGTTTGATAATTCTGGCTAGCAAAGTTCACTGTAATATCACTTAAAATTTGCCCTTGCTCATTCTTAACAGTCATTGAGCCTGTAAATGTTTGCTTTAAATGCTCGGCTCTTTTTTGACTTTCAGTTTGTTGAGCTTGTGTTTCTCCTGCGTCGTAAGGATCTTCGACTTTACAGCCAGCGATATTGATCGTTAACAGTAGCACAAGATATTTGGATATATTTAATTTCAAACTGACCTCATTATCACTCTAGTTACATTGTCTAGCACGTTTTCATTATACGGAATGTATAGTTGTATTAGCAACCAGCCAAACATTTGATATTTTTTAATTTGTTCAATCCTAAATTATAGTATTTATTATTCAATAACGGCCATGTTTAGATTATTTATTTCAGCCTTGTCCAAATATCTTTACAATTGACTATCCTCTCTAGAGGAGTTCGCGTATTATCCGTGATATATAAATGTCTCTTTTTTTGAGGATATAATGCGTTTAGATATTCATTGTGCAGACCGCATCGGTATTGCTCAAGAAATACTTAATATTTTGGTCAATTATCAAGTTGATTTGAAAGGTATTGAAGTTGATTCAGTGAACTGTCGTATGTACGTCAGTTTCCCCCCGATTGAGTTTGAACAGTTCCAAAAAATTATGCCATCAATACGATTGATTGATGGTGTTAAAGATGTTCGAACTACTGCTTTTTTACCTTCTGAACGTGAGCATAACGAACTTAATACTTTATTGCGTGCGTTACCTGATGGCGTTATATCTATTGATGCTAAAGGCTGGGTTAGGTTATGCAATGATGCCGCATGTAAAGACTTACAGCTGAGTGAAAAAGAGATTCTCGGCTCGAATATTAATAATCTATTAAAAGGCTTTAATTTTACACGCTGGCTGGAAGGGAAAGAAGTTTTAGGCCAAACAACACGTGTTGAAGTTGCAGGTGAAGATTTTATTGCTGACATTTTACCAATAGCAGTGCCGCAAGGTGCTGAAGGCGATGTATTGGCGGGCGCTGTAATCAACATCAAATCACAGAGTCGGTTGGGACAGCAAGTCAGCGCATTTCGTCGTTATGGACAAGAGAGTTTTGCAACCATTCATAATTTTAGTACCGCAATGCGACGAGTTGTGCGTGAAGCACGTAAAATGGCACAATTGGAAGCGCCTATTTTAATTACCGGTGAAACAGGTACTGGTAAAGAGCTGCTTGCGCGTGCATGCCATTATGCGTCAAATCGTTCAGTCAAGCCGTTCATTGCATTGTCATGTGCTTCATTACCTGATGATGTAGCAGAATCTGAATTATTTGGCTATGCAGGTTACGAAGAAAATGCTGCACCAAAACGTGGTGTGCTTGAACAAGCGGATGGTGGTACGGTATTTTTGGATGAAGTGGGCGAAATGTCTACGCAATTACAAACCAAACTATTACGCTTTTTACAAGATGGTACATTTCGAAAAGTAGGCGATGAGAACGAAGTGAAAGTGAATGTTCGCATTATTGCCGCGACGCAGAAAGATTTACCAGCAATGGTGCAAGAGGGAACGTTTAGAGAAGATTTATATTATCGAATTAACGTCCTGACACTTGAAATAGCGCCACTGAGAGACCGTAGGGCTGATGTAGGTCCATTGGCTGAGCACTTTATTCAAAAATATGCACAGCAAAATGGCCATGCTATACCTGAACTATCGGCTGAGTGCTTAGCGTTCTTGCAAGATTACCCATGGCCGGGTAATGTGCGTCAGCTCGAAAATGCGATTTACCGCGCGGTATCATTATTAGATGACAATGAACTACGTGTAGAGCATCTTCAGTTACCCACATTTACACATGACTTGGGCTATTTAGAGTCTGATTTTGAAGGCTCTTTAGATCAAGCGGTAAAGCGCTTTGAAGCAACGTTATTACGTAAACTTTACCCAGCTTACCCAAGTTCACGTCAACTAGCTAAACGGTTAGGTTTAAGCCACACAGCTGTTGCGAATAAATTACGTGATTATGGTATTAACCGTAAAACAGTAAAAGTGTAAGTTTGCAATTATTTATGGGTACTATTGTTTAGTGCCCATATCTTTAGTGACGCCATCAATAGCGATTGTCTCAATCCCTTCTTCGCTAAATTTAATCATTATGCTGATATTGTTACGAGCAAAAAAGTAATTTTTATTATCTAAACTAATCACATAATTTCCTTTGACAGGATCTTTAAACTGACGTTTTTCAAGTGCTAAAGTGTGCTCGCCTATTTTCCAGTTAAACCCTTCAATAAAACCATTGTTAAATTCTTGCACCCAGATTTGCTGCTCATCTTTAGAAAGCGTTATAGCAATGGAATATGATTCTGGTAATTGCATATTGTAACTTTTAGTTCCAATGGTAAATTGCTCATTGTTTTTTTGCCAACCAAAGCCGAATTTAAACGGTTTTTCTACACCAGTAGGGTAGCTAACCTTTCCTTCTCCCGGATAATCAAAATCAGCCCATGCATAGCTGCTACAAAGTGTGAATAAAACACCTAAGTAAAAGACAGGTTTAATCATAATGATGCGTACTTTTTAAAAATAGTGAACTTTGAGATTAGAGCAGAATATTCTCCATTGCAAGATGCTGTGCTACACTCGGTTGTATTATTAACTGGTTAGACCTTTAATTGTGAACCTCTATTTTCGTCTTTTATTACTTTTTTTTAAAATCAAACGTAATCGTGTTTATCAGCCGCTATTAGATACAGTTGATATTGATTACAAAGCGTTACCGACTGATTGTGATATTAATTTGCACCTGACAAACTCTCGTTACTTAGCCATGATGGATTTGGCGCGAACATGGATGACTGAAAGAGTGGGGTTATTGGGGCCGATATTAAAAAAACGCTGGTTTCCCATCGTCAATGCAACTGCGATTACTTATATTCGTGATATCAAGCCAATGCAGCGTTATACAGTGAGTACGCGACTAGTTGGTTGGGACCATAAATATTTCTACATAGAACAGAAGTTTCACTCTGATCGTGGCCTTCATGCTATTGCATATGTTAGAGGGGTGTTTAAGCGTAAAAAAGGCGTTGTTAGCGTTGAAGAGATGTTAGAGGTTGCGGGGTTTGATGGCGTAGCACCTATTTTGCCCCCAGAAATAATGCATTGGAAGGAAATGCTTGAACAGAAAAAAGTAACTAACTTGTCTCGCTGATTTTAATACGAAAAAACAAAAAAGGCCGAAAGGCCTTTTTAAAGTATATTTTTAGTATCTACAAATTTAAAACTTATACTTAACACCTAACATTGCAACAACCGGGTCAATTTTAACGGTTGAAGTAAGTGCCTGTGCGCCTTTTGCGTAGACAGTTGCATCAGTCTCAATATCCATTACAGATACCATTGCATGCAATCCCCAGCTTTGATTAAACATGTAGTTAACACCTGCTTGTGCTACAAAGCCGAATGAATCATCTAACTTCACTTGAACATCGTCAGTGCCAAGTACTGATTTAAGTGCCGCTGAAGGTTGCTCGTCGAAAAATACCGTATAGTTAACACCAACACCTACGAATGGGCGAAATGCAGATGCACTGTCTAAAAAGTGATATTGAGCAATAAGTGATGGTGGTAAATGCTTAATATTAGCAATTTTATTGCCTGCTAAACCACCTGTACCGTCAACATCATGAGAGAAAGGTGTTGCAGCAACTAACTCTAAAACCCAGTTATCATTAAATGCATAATCAATAGTAATACCAAGCTGTGTATCAGAGTCACCTTTTAGACCAAGAGTTGAGTCTTCATTGATTGCTGAGCTGCTATTATCAGGATTTACGTTTATAGCACCTACGTTTACGCTAAAATCTGCACTGGCAAAAGGAGACGCGATTAAAAGAGAGGTGAATAACGCTGCGCTAAGTTGTTTTTTCATGCTGTTCTCCGAGAACTACTTTTTTTGAATTGGGGCTATTATCAAGTAAATTCGAAATAAGAAACTGTTCTAGATCAATGTTTATAAGCAGATTATTGGATCTAAAAAGATTGTTTGATTTAGATTAATGTTTAGATGCCTTTATCATAATAATGATTGACTTGAGGCGTGTTCTATTCGTTTTATAAATCAGTCATGTTTATTTCTATAAACTGACATATCCCAGTCATAAAACACGGTTGTAATAAAGCTACCTTTACTGCATTTTGTGTGTTGATATGTTTTTAGCACGAACCCCATCATTACAAATACACGCGCAGCCTAAAGTTGTTGACTGGCTACGCACGCTTATTAAATTTAAATCGGTGACCCCAAATCAAGCTGGCGCCATAGACTGGCTAAATGATCAACTTTCGAATTTAGGATTTACGTGCGATCAATTTACCTATAAAGGCGTAACAAATCTTATAGCAAAAATAGAGTTTGGAGATGGGCCTTTAGTTGCATTCTCTGGGCACATTGATGTTGTACCCGCGACAAGTGAGCAGTGGCGAGCAGAACCATTTTCAGGTGCTATTATTGATGGCGCTATTTATGGCCGCGGCGCTGCTGATATGAAAGGAGGCGTTGCCGCCATGTTATGTGCTAGTCGTACGTTACTGGCTAACGCAGCTGCAAAAGAAGGTACTTTTTACTGGCTGATCACCTCTGATGAAGAAGGAGAGGCGGAATATGGTTCACTACTGATTGCAGAGCGTTTAGCGCAACAAGGTATCAAACTTGACGGCTGCATTGTCGGTGAGCCAACCAGTCATTTGCATGTTGGTGATACAATCAAAAATGGCCGTCGAGGTGCACTGTCTGCGCGGTTAGTGATCAACGGCAAAGCAGGGCATGTTGCTTATCCAGAAAACACCATAAATGCAGCCCATTTAAGTGCAGAAGTAATCAAGCGTTTGGCTGGTATAACGTGGCAGCGTGACGAGCCAAGTTCACATACGAGCTTGCAAGTAACAGGGATTAATATTGCTAATGTTGTTGATAACATGGTGCCAGCACGGTGTGAAATGACATTTAATATTCGTTATAGCCATGGTTATAAAAGCAGTGATATAAAAAATGAAATTCAATTCGCGTTAGGCGATCTACAAGCTTTGCTGAGTGTGGAATGGGAGCGTCCGTGTGAGCCTTTTTATACTAGTCATCAAACGCGCCGCTGCTTATTGACTCAAGTTGAACAAGCTATTTTTAATGTGACAGGCAGTTATCCTTTATTAAGTACCAGTGGCGGAACTTCTGATGGGCGGTTTTTTGCTAATGATTATACCCAAGTGATTGAATGCGGGGTAAGAAATAATACCATCCACCAAGTGAACGAGCATGTGCCTATTAATGACTTACTAAAAATTGAGCAAATATACACACAGCTTTTAGAACGGGTATTTATTAGCCATGTCAGCTGACTATACCCAAGCCACCTCAAGATGCAGACTTCAGCGTTTCACAGGGCTTAATATCAAGGCGTTACTTTGCAACAATGGCAGTCCCTTTTAAGAAGTAACAACGATGAGAGTAAGCGCCTGTGAAACGCCCAAGGGTTGGTTTAAAGCAATTTATACTGCATTACTTTTATAAGGGAATGATTTTAACAAGGGAACAACCATTATTTGCAATCAATGCCTTGCCTAAATTGCTTTTAACTCCAACTGAAACGGCATCTTGAGGTGGCTTGGGTATATAACGCAAGGTCATCATTAAGCTAAAAGCTCATTATCAACAGACAATTCCTGACAATGTCCGACAAGCGCTGAGAGATGTCTCATAAAGAATATGCTAACATTTTTTCAGTCAATTTCGCTATTCGAAATGTAATGCTTAGTAATTGATTAATAAAAAATTATTAAAGTAATAAAAGCGTTTAGTGCGATTTTTAGCGTTGATAAATTAAACATTATGGAGATTATTATGAGCACCAGTAATAAAGGATTTAGTATTGCACTGTTGTTTGGTGTGACAGCTGCTTTAAGTGGATGTGGTGAAAGCACGGATGAATTAGATGATAAATTAACCCATCAAGTAAATATGTCTTTTATAAATTCATTGGATTATATGGCTGACTTTCATGTCAAAAAAAGGAGTATTAGCACCGGCTATAGCGGTTTATTTGATAGTGATAATATCGCTTCGGGCGATGTGGAGGCCAATGCTGTGGGTAGTCGCTATAACTACAGTTATAAAGTAATTAATAATATGATTAACTTGGGGGTTAAAGACAGTATCAATGCGAATAAAGAGGAACGCATAAATACAACCTTGAGTAATAATGATGATTTATGGGTTATTGCTTGGCAATCTTCAGGTGAACGGGCTTTGTCTGTGATTGATAAAAAACAAAGCAATACTGCCGATGTATTTAATGTACGTTTATTTGCCTACGGTGAGTATGATGTTTCAATTGATGATAAAAAAGTATTAATTACAAAAAAGGGCCGTGTCACAGAGTTTTTAGCGGTTAGTAACTGCGCTAATGGCCTAAAAGTTGCCAATCAGGCTATCGATTTATGTGGGGGTAATTTTGGTGCATCATATTTACTCGTTGTCGATAGCAATGGTAAACGTGTAATGGCTCAAGAATAACCTTAGATTAAAACTTATCTGGTTAGCGTGAAGTAGTTGCTGAGAAAGATGTATTATTCAAAGTTAAAGTCTCTCAAAGGCGCTACTTCTATATTTAGGGTATAGCGCCATATCCACCCATAACTACCATGCACTAACCACAAATAAGTAGCCTTTGGAACGGATAGTCTTAATTTTTATTGGATTACGCGCATTGTCACCGAGCTTCTTGCGTATCTGACTAATATGATTATCAACACCACGTTCAATACCATCATAGTGATAACCTTTTATTTGTTCAACAATGTCACTACGTGAAAGAATAACTCCTGCATTTTTAGCAAGTAGTAGCAGTAGGTCATATTCGCCGTCTGTGAGCTGGATATGTTGCGTTGCTAAAGAGACTGTCCGGTTATGTGTATTAATGATTAATTGCCCAAACGTTATAGACTCTTTCGTTTGTGGCTTTATGGCGAGTGGATCTGTGGGATGTCCACGTCTTAAAAAAGCTTTAATTTTTGCCAGTAGTAAGCGAGGTTTCACCGGCTTTAGTAAATAATCGTCGGCACCAATTTCAAGCCCTACAACCTGATCAATTTCTTCTTCTCGTGCAGTAAACATCAAAATATAGCCGCTGTATGACTGCCTTACTTCGCGGCATACCGTTAAGCCATCCTTGTTCGGTAACATAACGTCAAGCAGCACCAGAGCTGGCTGCCACTGAAGAATACGGGAGACCGCATGCTCGCCATTTGATTCTATTTCAACCTGATAGCCTTCAATCGTTAAATACTCTTGAATTGACTCAGCAAGCGGTAAATCATCTTCTACCACTAAAATTTTTGTTTTCATTTATTATTCTCTATGTGGATTCTTGATGTATGCGTTTGGCTGGCCAATTTAGCATGAAACACGCACCACCTAAGCTTGATGGCTCAACACTCGCGCTTCCTTCATGCCAACCTAAAATTTGTTTAACGATTGCAAGGCCTAGCCCGGTGCCACCGACTTGCAAATTACGACTTTGATCTTCTCGATAGAATGGTTCAAATACCTTCTCAGCATTGGATAAAGGAATACCATCACCGTTATCCGCAACACAAATAAGCCAGCCTTTCACGGTTTTTTTATAGCTCACTTGGATACGGTTTCTTCCATACGCGATGGCATTGCGCATTAAATTACTTAATGCGCGGCTCATATAAAACGTATCAATCATTGCATGGCAAATGCCTTGTTCAAGTAAGACAATGTCAATATCTGGATTGGCCTCTTGCCAACATAATAACTCTTGTTTTATCCAATGATTAAGTTCAACGGCTGCAAATGTAAGTGTCGGTATTTCACGCTCAAATCGAGCATGTGTAAGCATTTCTGACACTAATGAATTCAGTTCATTCAAAGATAATTCAATCCGCTCTAGTTGCCCAAGTTGATAGTTATTGGCTGTACTATTTCTAAGTAATTCAATATTGAATTCAATGCGTGCGATGGGAGTTCGCAATTCATGTGATACAGCATTTATCAGGGTTTTATGAGAAGAGATAAGACGTTGTATTTTTTCGGCCATGGTATTAAACGTTTTGGATAAATGGTTTAGATGGCTAAAACGAATTAGCTTAGCGCGAGCATCAAATTTACCTTGTCCAAGTAATATCGCCACTTTATTGAGCGATAACATAGAGCGCCAGCCAGGAATTAACCATATTATAATTGGTATAAGCAGAAAAAAGCCGAATATAAAATAAAAGATACTTAACATGTACACCACTTTGCCCTTTAGTTGAGGGCTAAAAGGGCCAAGTACAATTACTTTATCGCTATTTTTGATTCGCTGTACGGCAATGTCAGCGGGATAGCCAATAAAATTAGAATCCGCAGTGGATATGGTCACAATAGCCCCTGTTTTCAATTGGGCTATTTGTTGCTTTGTGTAAGTTAATTCACTCAATGTCATTAGTGCAACGGGGTATGAAAAATTATCACTGAGCGAATCAATTATCGACGGCCAATTGTGCTGTGGGTGTTTCGCTAAAATATTGCTTAGTAAGTAAAAAGAGCCCATCATCCAACGTTGTGCCTCGTTGACCAGATGCTTAGGTACCGTATTAGGTTTTACAATCACTAACAGCTGCTCGTTATCTATTTTTCGATAAGCTAAATCTGCTTGCGGATCACCCCAAATTTTATCCTCTGCGAGCCAAGATTGCTGCTCACTTGAAAAATCATTTTGTTGATAGTCTTGTAAAGTAAGTTCAAAGCCAAAATTGGCCTGTATGGTTTGTAAGTAAGCTATTCTCTGGTGTTTAGGTATGGATTGTAATTGTTGAGCAAGAAGATCCGTAGAGCCTGAGGTTAAAAACTCTAATGCCCATTTTTCAGTTGGGTACCTCACGTTACTTTCAAAATGAGGGATCACTAATAATTGAATGCTAACTACCGAAAAAATAATGATAAAAGATAAAAATAACAGGGACCTTTTCATAGCTAGTCTGTCAATAATTTATGTACAATCACTGTATCATACCTTTACATAAAAACTACTTTTGATGGCATACAGTGAGCTTAAATTCACGTTACGGATCAAAGTAGGTTTAGTAAATAAGCTAGATGGCTGGTCGTCTTTATTTTATACACCTTTGCGTTCTTAGGTCTTTCCTAAATATCTTTTGGCTTTGCCTTCTTTTACTTTTTCAAGATCAACTAATACAAGTCCATCAATGCAGTTATTGAAATCAGGATCAACACTAAAACTTAAAAACTGTACGCCGCCAGGCTCACATAGTTCGGTGTACTGTTTAAATAAAGTGGGTACTTGGGCACCCATGTTTGCGAGCACATGCTTAAGCTCAACAAAATCTTCTTTAACATCATTACCACAAAAAAGCGTTTCGCATTGGAGTCGCTGTTGCTCTGTGAGTTTAAACTCATTATTAGGTATGGCTATTGTTTGCTTGGCACCATAGTAATGCTGATAGTAATAAACAAGCATCGCTTTAGCTTGCTCTGGGAGCGTATTTGACACACTAACAGCACCATATAGATAGCGGTACTGAGAGTAGGTATTTATGAATGCGCCTATGCCATTCCATAAATAATCGAGGCTTTTTCGTCCCCAATATTTAGGTTGTACGAAACTTCTGCCAAGCTCTATGCCAGCCTTAAAGTAGGGAGCCATTTCATCACTGTATGAAAATAAACTATCGGTGTATAAGCCTTTTTGGCCATGTTTTTCAATAATATCTTGCGCACAGGCTAAACGGTATGCGCCGACGAGTTCAAGCTGTGAGCTATCCCACAAGACTAAATGTTGATAGTCCATATCGTATTTATCAATATCACGGCGTTTTCCACTGCCTTCTCCCACAGCTCTAAAAGAGATCTCTCTTAAACGGCCAAGCTCTCTGAAAATAGGTGAGCTGCCTTGATATTGATACAAGTAAATCTGCATCCCATCTTGTGTGGTACCAAGTCGCTGGCATTTCTCTATGGCCTTTTTTAGCTCTTTACGGCATTCCGAGGTTGCGATAGGCGTTTGAGTTTTAAGCGGTAAGATTTTTTTTGATGTTAATGCATAGAGTTGCTTACGAATTAAATTAACGACCTCTTTGTCTTTGAGGTTTTCAATTAAGTAAGATTCAGGAGGAATTGATGCACCAATTTCAAACTCTAATGATTTTTGACGCTGCTTAAACATTTCTTTGACAAGTAGTAGACTCGCGAGCGGTTTGTAAATCATTGACGTACCATAAAAAAGCGAACTATTTTTGGCTTTTATAAAAATAGGTAAAATAGGGCTGTTCGCTTTTTTAGCGATACGTAAAAAACCACTATTCCACTTACAGTCTTTTATACCTGTTGGACTTAAACGAGATACTTCACCTGCTGGGAAGATCAATAGCGCACCTTCACTTTTTAAATGTTGGTGAATATTACTAAGCTCTTGCTTTTTACTTGTCCCAGATAAATTATCGACGGGCAAAAGTAACGAATGCATGGGGGTTACCGACATCAACATGCGATTGGCTACGACTTTTAAATCTTGGCGAACGCTTGATAGCACTTTAATTAATGCCAACGCATCTAACGAGCCAATAGGGTGATTAGCGACAATAACTAATTTACCTTCACTGGGGATATTTTCAATTTGTTTCGGTTTATAGCGAGTATCGAAGTCTAATTCGTCAAGCACTTGTTCTACAAACTCAATACCTTGTAAGTGAGGGTAAGCATCACCAAAGGCTACAAACTCTTGCTCATGTAGTAAGTACCCTAAGCCTTTTTTAACTAAACTTTTAACTTTAGGTGAGTTTTCTAGTTGTGGCAGATTTGCTGCGATTACTTTATCAACACTGATCATTATTACCTCGTTTGATGTTGGCGATAAACCAATATTGAAAGAGTAAAAGCAAGCGATGACAGTTAGGTTGCAATTGTGTGACTTTTTAAAGTGCGTAAATTGAATCTCATTAGATTAAATATTGCAGCAGAGGTTATACTTATTGTACATATACTATTTATTATAGGCATTCTATGAGCGTACTTGTCGCTATTAGCGGGCGTGATTGCAGTAAAATAATGACTGCATTGGAGGCTAAGCTACCAGATGTAAAAATTTCGCAGTGGCCACATTGTGATAATTTAAATGATATTGAATTTGTTCTTGCCTGGCTTGCCCCTGAAGATATGTGGGTACAACTACCAAATTTAAAAGCTGTTTCATCATTTGGGGCAGGAATAGACAGCATCGATTTAAATGTATTACCTAAAAATGTTGTTGTTACACGTATTGTTGATGAAAACTTGGCTCATGACATGGCTGAGTATGTATTAGCCCATATTTTGGCGCATAAACTGCGCTTAAAAGAGTACATATTAAAACAGCAAGATAACCAATGGTGCCCAAAGCGAAGCTATCGCGATAAGCATGTTGTTATTTTAGGATTTGGTGAGTTAGGTCAAGCATGCGCAACACGTCTTTTAATAAATAACTTTAGTGTAAGCGCGTTTTCGCAAAGCGCAAAAAGTATGGCTGATGTTAACTGTATACATCAGCAAGCAGCATTGCCTAATTTACTCAATAAAGCAGATTACTTAGTGTGTTTATTGCCTTTAACACCACAAACAAAAGGTATTATAGACCGTAATCTTTTAGCGCATTTACCACCACATGCAGTATTAATAAATGTATCTAGGGGACAGCATGTGGTTGAAAAAGACCTACTACATGCATTAGACCAACAGCAATTGCGCGCGGCTACCTTGGATGTATTTACACAAGAACCATTAGGTGATGAACACCCATTTTGGCAACACCCTAAAATCACACTAACACCACATTGTGCAGCGTTGTCAGATCTTGATAGTGTGACGACTCAAATTGCACAAAATGTAGAGCGTTTAAAATTAGGCCTAGATTTAAATCATCAAGTTGATAGAACAAAAGGTTATTAAAATCTAAGTAATTAACGCAAAATACATATTGTTAACACTTGTAATTTTAGCTAATCTATAACGCGTACGATTTATAATAAAAACAATAATAAGGTTTATAATGAAACAACATCAAGGTGGCGTAAAACTCAGTGTTATTGTGGTGTCTATTGTTCTAATGGGAGTGTCAGCATGGTTTAACCAAGCTAATACTGATGAACAACCTCAACAATCAACAAGCCAAGTTAAATAAAAGTAATCACTAAGCCGAGTCAATCCTTCTTACATAGTGCTCGGTTTTTACTCCCTTCCTTTTTTACAAGCTTATTAATGCATTATTGTGCAAGCGAGTTATTTCTTTGCTAATAAGTTTAGACAAAAAAATACCTCACTCAGTAAAACCAAGTAAGGCATATAAAATTATCTTGGGGGATATATTAATTAGGCGTCACATTTAATTGACCAAAGGTATAAACTTTGAACAAATAAAATGTATTAATCAACACAAGGCTCATGTTTGAGATCACACTTGACGACATTAGGTCTAAACTAAATGATAAAAACAGTAAAACGCAGGCGCTAATCGCCGCAACGCGTAATATTGTTAGTTGGTTAATAAAAAATGCCCCTAATCCTAGGGCTAACAGTATAAAGTTTAAAAGCCAATCAAGCTCGTTTAGCATGGTTTTATCGTTGTTCATGTGTTGAAAAAAGGAGCGCCATTATGGTGAGTTTTTGCGCACCTTTCAACCAAGTAAATTTATTTTTTCGGATTAGTTTTTTTAATCCATCATTAGCTTTTTGAGCGCAGCAAAAAAGCCTGCATTTTCGGTTATTCGATATTTTTGACAGCTATCAGGCTGCTTCATATTTCGACACAAGTAAAGGCTGTTTTGGGTTAGATCGGCTTGAGGCTGCAAGCTTGAATCAAAAAGTGTGGCACCGTAACCAAACATACCAGGCCAGTAAACACTTTGCGTCACTAGGCCTAACTTTTCATACGTTATTAATTGTGGCTTAGGTACACTGACAGCGATTAGTAAAATTACACCAGTAATAATAAGTTTAGCTTTCGTTTTTTTGTTGTTAGCCCCAATTGTAATTTGTTGCTCATCTACACTTTGGATTAAGCTAGGAAGCTGACTGGTCCCCTTTTTTTTTGATGCAGTTGTCGGTTTTCTTCTTTGTGGTGTTTTTCCAAGTAAGGATTGTTTTTTTTGATTGTTAGACATAAAGCAAATCTGGCCTTTTAAGCAGAGCTCTCTATAATGAGATTATAAAATGAAATAAGTTATTAGGTATATACCCAAGTATAATAACTTAAACCTAGTTCATAACCTACGGGGATCAACCATGAATACGCAGCTTTCAATCTTGATAGTGGACGATGTAGGCACTGTACGTAGCTTTTTAAATCAAACTTTAATGCATTTAGGTATTGAAAACGTTAGGGAAGCATCGACAGCAGCGCAGTGCATTAGCGCGTGTAATGCAGCGAGTTACAACATTATATTTTTAGATATCGAATTACCAGATGGCGATGGAAAAGAACTTATCGCGCAAATAAACGATATAAATCCTGAGACAAATGTGGTGATGGTTTCAGCTCATTCTACGGTAGAGAATGTAAAAGATGCGATTGATAAAGGCGCTAAAGGGTTTGTTGTAAAACCATTTACACCGAAAAAAATAGCCGCAATGTTGAAAAAGTTTTACCCTGAATTAGTCATAGCCTAATCTAAAGTCATATCAAAATTACGCATAACAAATTATCTAGTGAATTAAATAACTCTTTAGGCTGCGTTAAAAATTATTGAGTTATTTTTTCAGCGCCATAGAAAATAGATATAAAAAAACCGGCCGAGGCCGGTTTTTTATATTCTAGCAAAAATAAATTATAGCGCTTTAATCTTAGCTGCTATGCGGCTCTTATGACGAGCTGCTTTATTTTTGTGAATTAGACCTTTAGTTGCGTAACGGTCTAAAATAGGTGTTGCAACAGCGAAAGCTTGCTGTGCAGCTTCCTTGTCGCCAGCTTCAATAGCAACAAGTACTTTTTTGAAGTATGTACGCATCATTGAACGACGGCTTGCGTTGTGTTGACGGTTCTTTTCGCTAGTGATAGCGCGTTTTTTTGCAGACTTGATGTTAGCCAAGGTTTGCTCCTAACAATCTTAAAAATAAGCTTAATTTAAAGGCCGTGGAATATGCCTTTTTTAATCATGAATGTCAATAAAAAATTGACATAACAAGAAAAACTGCTCCTTAATAACGAACATCAATTTGTTGCCGCTCTAGCAGTTAATATCGCTATTGTAACAAAGCCCGTGGTCTCAGCCTAGTGCTTTCAGTAGATTTTAGGCATAATTACCTTTCTTAATTGTTTTACAGCGAGTTTAAGGTGGCAAAAGGATTATTTCGTTCTGGTATGATTGTAAGTGCAATGACAATGATATCGCGTATTTTAGGATTAGTGCGAGATGCGGTGGTAGCCAACTTATTGGGAGCTGGAGCCGCAGCCGACGTTTTTTTATTCGCTAATCGCATCCCAAATTTTTTACGACGTTTATTTGCTGAAGGCGCATTTGCTCAAGCGTTTGTGCCGGTATTATCTGAAATAAAAGAACAACAAGGTGATGATAAAGTTCGTCTTTTTGTCGCCCAAGCAGCGGGGACATTAGGGACTATTTTACTGATCGTCACCATGATTGGTGTAATCGCATCGCCAATTATTGCCGGACTTTTTGGTACTGGTTGGTTTATTGATTGGTGGCAAGGTGGCCCAGATGCTGAAAAGTTTGAATTAGCGAGCAGCTTACTAAAATTAACGTTTCCCTACTTGTTTTTTGTTAGCCTTGTTGCACTTAGCGGTGCGTTAATGAATGTTTATAACCGTTTTGCGGTTGCTGCATTTACACCTGTTTTATTGAATATTTCGATTATTACATGTGCATATTTTTTACATGATAAGTTTACTGTCGGTGCCTATTCACTTGCCATTGGTGTGTTTGTTGGTGGGGTGGTGCAGTTGTTGTTTCAATTGCCATTTTTGTATCGAGCTAGAATGCTCAGTAAACCACGCTGGGCATGGCAGGATGAAAATGTAAAAAAAGTACGCAAGTTGATGTTGCCAGCATTATTTGGTGTATCTATTAGTCAAATTAATTTACTACTAGATACAGTAATCGCTTCTTTGTTGATGACAGGATCAATCGCTTGGTTGTATTACTCCGATAGATTAATTGAGTTTCCGTTGGGTTTATTTGGGATTGGTATCGCAACGGTTATTTTGCCTGCGTTGTCTAAATTACATAGTAGTGATAAAGGCAGCGATTTTCAGCACACCTTAGACTGGGGAGTGCGGTTTGTGATATTTTTAGGGCTGCCAGCGATGGTTGGCCTGATGATTATCAGTCCGTTGATCATTTCGGTTTTATTTGATCATGGTGCATTTAAAGATGACAATATTGACCATGTTCAGGCTGTAAGTTTCGGTGTTATGGCTTACTCGGTCGGGCTCGTTAGTTTTATGCTAATTAAAGTGTTAGCGCCCGGTTTTTATGCTCGCCAAGATACCAAGACCCCTGTGCGTATAGGTATTATCACCTTAGTATTGAACATGGTGTTCAATATCATGCTAGCCCCTTTTATTGGTTATTTAGGGTTAGCGTTGGCAACATCAATGTCCGCTAGCTGTAATGCGTATTTACTGTATCGCCAATTAAGCAAAGAGCAGGTATATCAATTCTCTCGTTTTAGTTTAGTGTTTTTTACTAAATGTGTCATAGGAGCATTGATTATGGGGGCTGTTGTTTGGTACACCTCAATCCAATTTATGTGGCAGCAATGGCACTTCACAGAGCAAGTGATTTTATTAGGTGGTTTATTGGTACTTGCTGGGTTCGTGTATTTTTTGACCTTGTTTTTGTTCGGTGTACGATTGAAAACGATAAAAAGTGTTACAACGCTTTAATGAAGTAAAAAAAACGATTTATATAACCAACTGAAACTCGCATCTTGAGGTGGTTTGGGTATAATTGATGATTCTGTAACCCAAGTGAAATTTTACTCGGTACATAACGCTTACAAAGGCATTAGTTGGCATGGAGTTAATTAGAGGTATTCACAATATTCGCACGCAGCATTACGGCTGTGTGTTGACCATTGGTAATTTCGATGGCGTGCATTTAGGGCATGCTGAAGTACTCAATGGGTTACTCAATGACGCTAAAAAATATAATTTGCCCAGCACGGTGATGTTATTTGAACCACAGCCGCAAGAGTTTTTTGCTAAAGACAATGCGCCGGCTCGATTAACACGATTACGAGACAAACTACGTTTGCTCAAGGAATTAGGTGTTGAACGCGTTATTTGCATTAGTTTTAATCAACAATTTGCCAATATGCAAGCTGAGCAATTTGTGACAGATATATTGATCAATAAGCTTGGCGTTAAAGCGTTAACCGTAGGCGATGATTTTCGCTTTGGGAAAAGACGCCAAGGTGACTTTAATTTACTGACAAAAATGGGTCAAGCGGCTCATATGGATGTAAAAAGCACCGCGAGTTTTCGCCAATTAAATGCTAGAGTAAGCAGCACTTTGATCCGCCAAGCATTAGCTGAAGGTCAGTTAGTGCAAGCTAAAGCGATGTTAGGCCATGATTATGCAATATCAGGGCGTGTTATTCATGGCTGGAAACGCGGGCGAGAGCTAGGTTTTAGGACTGCGAATATCGCATTAAAGCGTCAAGTATGCCCAGTGAATGGGGTATTTGCGGTGCAAGTAACGTTAAACGATAAAAAAGTGTATGGGGTTGCAAATATTGGCAACAAACCCACATTTAATGGAACACGCGCATTATTAGAAGTTCATTTGTTCGACTTTGCGCAAGATATTTACGGACAGTTTATGCACGTGGAGTTGATTGAAAAACTTCGCGATGAGAAAAAATTCGAGACATTAACACAATTGACGGTACAAATAGCAACTGATGTTGCTGCCGCTAAACAGTGTTTTGGTTTAAATTAGGTAGCCGATACGGAAACTAGGATTAATGAGCGACTACAAGCATACTTTGAATTTACCGGAAACGACGTTTCCAATGCGCGGCAATTTGGCACAACGTGAGCCAAAAATGCTTAAAACATGGTATGAAGAAGACCTATATGGTCAAATTCGCAACGCTAAAAAAGGTAAAAAAACCTTTATTTTGCATGACGGCCCTCCGTACGCAAACGGCGATATTCATTTAGGCCATTCAGTAAATAAAATTCTAAAAGACATCATTGTTAAATCAAAAACGTTATCTGATTTTGATGCGCCTTATGTACCAGGTTGGGACTGTCATGGTTTACCAATTGAATTAATGGTAGAGAAGAAAGTTGGTAAGCCGGGTGTGAAAGTGACGGCTGCTGAGTTTCGTGAAAAATGTCGTGCTTACGCTAAAAAGCAAGTTGAAGGTCAAAAAGTTGATTTTAAACGCCTAGGTGTATTTGCTGATTGGGATAAACCGTATTTAACGATGAATTTTGATTTTGAAGCCAACGCCATCCGTGTGCTTGGTCGCATTATCGAAAAAGGTCATCTACACAAAGGTGCTAAACCTGTGCATTGGTGTACTGATTGTGGTTCAGCATTGGCTGAAGCAGAAGTTGAGTACCAAGATAAACAATCACCGGCTATTGATGTACGTTTTGAATTTGTTGATCAAGCGGGCGTTGTTAATGCCTTTGATTTAAACGAAGGGCATGAAGGCTCAGGCACTGTAAGTACGGCTATCTGGACAACAACTCCTTGGACACTGCCAGCTAACCGCGCGGTTGCAGTACATGCTGATTTAGAATATGCACTGGTACAAGTTGATGATGAAGGCGCTACGCAGCGTTTGATTTTAGGCTCAGAACTTGTAAAAGATGCAATGGATCGATATGGCTTTAATCATTACCACGTATTAGGTTATGTAAAAGGTGCAGCGCTTGAAAACTTACAGGTGGCTCATCCGTTTTATGATTTTAACGTGCCAGTCATTGTCGCAGAACATGTAACAACTGATTCAGGTACTGGTATTGTTCATACCGCACCAGGTCACGGCCAAGAAGATTTCGTGGCAGGTTTACAATACGGTTTAGAAGTTGCGAACCCAGTAGGCGCAAATGGTGTTTATTTACCTGATACCGAGTTATTTGCCGGCCAACACGTATTTAAAGCAAACGCGAGCGTTGTTGATGTACTGACTGAACGTAATGCTTTATTGCATCATCATGCATTGACGCACAGTTACCCACATTGTTGGCGCCATAAAACGCCAATAATTTTTCGTGCTACGCCGCAGTGGTTTGTCAGTATGGATCAGGCTAATTTACGTCAAGATTCATTGGCTGAGATTAAAAACACGCAGTGGCTACCTGAATGGGGCGAAAGCCGTATTGCTAACATGGTTGAAGGTCGCCCAGACTGGTGTATTTCACGTCAACGTACGTGGGGCGTACCAATCGCTTTATTTGTAGATAAAGACACTGGCGCGCTTCATCCAGATACACAAGCATTGATTGAAAAAGCAGCTCAGCTGGTTGAAAAGTCAGGTATTCAAGCATGGTATGACTTAGAACCTGCAACATTGCTTGGCGAAGCTGATGCTCAGCAATACATGAAAGTGCAAGATACACTTGATGTATGGTTTGACTCAGGTGTATCTCACGCATGTGTTGTTGATGCCCGTGAAGATTTAGTTGGCCCAGCAGATTTATACCTTGAAGGTTCAGATCAACACCGTGGTTGGTTTATGTCATCAATGATGACGTCAGTTGCTATTAATGGACATGCGCCTTATCGCCAAGTGCTTACTCATGGTTTTACCGTAGATGAGAATGGCCGTAAGATGTCAAAATCATTAGGTAATGTTATTTCACCACAAAATGTGATGAACAAACTAGGCGCAGATATTTTACGTTTATGGGTTGCCTCAACTGATTACACCGCAGAAATGACGGTATCAGATGAGATATTTAAACGTTCAGCTGATCGCTACCGTCGTATTCGTAATACTAGCCGTTATTTATTAGCCAACCTAAGTGGTTTTGATCCTAAAACTGACCAAGTTGCTATTGATGATATGGTTGAGCTTGATCGTTGGATTGTTGGTCGTGCAGCACAGTTACAAGATGAAATTTTAGCCGCGTACGATAGCTACCAAATGCTACAAGTGACGCAAAAGCTAATGAACTTCTGTACTGGTGAACTTGGCTCTTTCTATTTAGACGTAATCAAAGATCGCCAATATACAGCGAAGAGCGATAGTCATGCACGTCGTTCGTGTCAAACTGCTTTGTATCATATTGCCGAAGCAATGACGCGCTGGATGGCGCCAATCATGAGTTTTACAGCGCAAGAAATTTGGGAAGCGTTACCAGGTGAACGTGATCAATATGTATTTACATCAGTTTGGTATGATGGCTTAAAGGCTGTTAGTGAAGGTCAATTTAGTAATGATGATTGGTTAACAATTCTAACAGTACGTGATGAAGTAAACCGCGTTCTTGAAGGTGCACGTAAAGAAGAAGTTATCGGTGCAACATTACAAGCTAATGTCGCTTTATATGCAAGTACAGAACTTACAAATAAGCTATTAGCACTTGGTGATGAACTACGCTTTGTATTTTTGACCTCACAGGTAACTGTAACGGCTGTTGATGCCCAACCAGATGGCACTCAAGCAACAGAAATTGAAGGCTTGTATATTAGCGTTTCAGCGACAGATGCTAAAAAGTGTGAGCGTTGTTGGCATTACTGTGATGATGTAGGGACTGATCCAGAACACCCTGAAATTTGTGGTCGTTGCGTGAGTAACGTAAATGGCGAAGGTGAAAAGCGCCAGTTCGCATAGGAGTTTTAAGTGAGCAAACTAGCCCAAAAAAGTGGTTTAGTGTGGCTTTGGTTAAGTTTGCTACTTTTAGTAGCAGACTTTGCCAGCAAAACACTGGTTGTTAAAACCATGAATCTATATGATTCGATTGATATTTTGCCTTTTTTTAATCTAACGTATGTCCATAACTATGGCGCGGCATTTAGCTTCTTAAGTGAAGCGGGTGGTTGGCAGCGTTGGTTTTTAAGCATTATAGCTATATCAATTAGTGTATTACTTATTTGGTGGTTAAAACGTCTACCAGCCACTAATAAAGTATTGTGCGGTGCTTATTCGTTAGTATTAGCAGGAGCGATAGGTAACTTATATGACCGTATGACATATGGCTATGTAATTGACTTTCTTCATTTTTACTACCAAAACTGGGATTTTCCAGCGTTCAACATTGCCGACAGTGCAATTTGTGTAGGTGCAGCGCTACTATTATATGATGCCTTTACAGGCGAAAGTCCAAAGGAGCAAAAAGCATGAGTCAATCGGTGATTGGTGAAAACTCACAAGTGATATTTCATTTTTCGATTAAATTGTCTGATGGCTCAGCAGCTGATTCAACCAAAGTTCATAATAAGCCCGCAAAGCTTGTTATGGGCGATGGTAGCTTAACGGCAAACTTTGAAAAATGTTTATTTGGTTTGGCATCAGGTGAGAGCAAATCATTTGAACTTGAACCAGAAGATGCATTTGGGCAGCCTAACCCTGATAACATTTATTACGTTGATCGCAGTAAATTTGGCCCAGAGACACCTGCAAAAGTCGGTTCAATTATTGCTTTTACGCAACCTGATGGTACAGAGTTACCAGGGCTTGTGCGTGAAGTGCAGGGGGAGTCAGTAACAATTGACTTTAACCACCCTCTAGCGGGTCAGCGATTAACCTTTGAAGTAGAAATTTTAGAGGTAAATGGCTAATGGATATTCTTTTAGCAAATCCACGTGGTTTTTGTGCCGGTGTAGATCGAGCAATTAGTATCGTAGAGCGTGCGTTAGATATCTTTGAAAAGCCAATTTACGTTCGCCACGAAGTTGTACATAACCGTTATGTTGTTGACGGCCTTAAAAGACGTGGTGCGGTATTTGTTGAAGAGCTAGATCAAGTGCCAGACGATAGCATTGTTATTTTTAGTGCGCATGGTGTGTCTCAAGCTGTTCGCAGCGAAGCAAAGCGCAGAGAGCTAAAAGTTTTTGATGCCACTTGCCCGCTAGTTACCAAGGTACACATGGAAGTTACGCGCGCAAGCCGTAAGGGTATTGAGTGTATTTTGATAGGTCATCATGGCCACCCTGAAGTTGAGGGAACAATGGGGCAATACGATAATGACGATGGCGGTATTTATTTAGTCGAAACGACTGATGATGTTGCTAATCTTAATGTTAAAAACCCTAACAATTTATTTTATTGCAGCCAAACGACATTATCAGTGGATGATACTGCTGATGTAATTGATGCTTTGCGCGCAAAGTATCCCGCAATTAATGGTCCACGAAAAGACGATATTTGTTATGCGACACAAAACCGTCAAGATGCTGTTCGTGACTTGGCAGATAAAGTAGACGTATTGCTCGTTGTTGGTGCAAAAAATAGTTCTAACTCCAACCGCTTACGTGAACTTGCAGATAAAATGGGCACAACCGCTTATTTAATTGATGATGCAAGTAATGTTGAAAAGCATTGGTTTGAAAAGGCAAATGCGGTGGGTGTAACAGCGGGTGCTTCAGCCCCTGAGGTTCTTGTGCAACAAGTAATAAACTGCTTAAAAGAACTTGGTGGTAAACAGGTTATTGAAAACCCGGGCGAAGAAGAGAATATTGTCTTTGCAGTACCGGTTGAATTGCGTTAAGCCTATAACAACCTTTAAAGGAGAGCCGGATGAGCAAACAATTGCAACCCAATGTTTTGCTTTTTGCGGCTCTTTTTAAAGAGCGTGGAGTACTGGCTACACTTGTTGTAGGACAAGTTATAGCGACTATTTTAGCGTTTGCTCCAGCGACGGCTGATGCAATTTGGATTCGTTTAGGGGCTATTAGCCTTTTTTTACATCTCACCTTTTTATTTAGCCTTACTTGGCTTTATCTTTTACGTAAACGGCTTCAAAGACTAAATCAAACACCTCAGTTATGTGCATTAATGGCATCTTTATTATTAACTACCGCTTTGTTTAGTCTGCTTTTTACTGAGTTTACAAATGATTATATTGCGCTGCAAAACCCCTACGAGTTTTTATTAAAAAACCTACTAATGGTATTTTTAGTTGCAGCATTGTTTATTCAATTTTTAATTATCCACTATGAAAAAGAACAGCAAACCAATGCATTAGCGAGAGCTGAACTTGATGCATTGCAGGCACGTATTCGTCCACACTTTTTATATAATAGTTTAAATACAGCAGCCGAATTGACCCATTATGATCCATTAGCTGCAGAGCAAGCAATTCTGGCCTTGGCTGCTTTATCGCAAGCTGCGATGAAAGTCGGAAAAAGCACTTTATTAGAAGATGAAATTAATCTAACAAAACAGTATATAGCTTTGGAAACTTGGCGGTTTTCAGAGCGCTTACAAGTAAATTGGCATATCCCTCAGCAGTTACCTGCGCTGAAAATACCATGTTTAACATTGCAACCTTTGATTGAAAATGCCGTGTGCCATGGAGTTGAACCTTCAGTAACAGGGGCTGTAATCAATATAGAGTTGTTGCTTAGCACTCAATCGTTGACTATTTTGGTATCAAACCCTATTTTTGAAGGTGTGAATAAACGTCCTGGGAATGGTATGGCGCTGGAGAACATTCGTCAACGGTTAGACATTTATTATCAAGGGAAAGGAAAGTTGGTAGTTACAACACGCAATGACACTTTTCGAGTGAAACTCGTTTTGCCTAGGCATGTATTAGACTTAAAGGGTTTCCCATGAAAGTATTAATCGTTGATGATGAAGCATTGGCTCGCTCACGTCTAAAGCGCTTACTTGCTATATACCCCGATTTAAGCAGTCACCGAGAAGCAAGTAACGGTACGCAAGCATTAGAATTGATGCAGTCGTGGGTTGCTGACTTAGTTTTTTTGGATGTCGATATGCCCGGATTAAATGGTTTAGAAGTTGCAAACGAGCTTAACCTACTCGCTGTACCGCCAGCGATAGTATTTGTGACGGCTCATCCTGAACATGCGCTAGAGGCATTACAGCTATCAGCTGCAGGATATCTTGTGAAACCAGTGACTGAGCAAAATTTAGCGAAAACGCTAGAGCAAATAGGACGAGTAACTCGAGCTCATATGCAAAAGAAAAAAACAGCGACAATAAGTTACCAGTTAGCGGGGGTTAGTCGAGTAATAGCGTTGGAAAAAGTTTATTACATTATTTCTGAAGAGAAATATACACGGATTATTTTTGATGACGGGGAGGCAATCATCGAGCAAAGCTTGAAGCAGCTAGTATCAGACTTTCCCGTGGAACTTTTACAGATCCACCGTAAGATATTGATTAATCGATCGCAGTTGCATGCATTGAAAAAAGCTGAAGATGGTAGCCATGTAGTGGAGCTTAAAAATTGCACTCATTTACTACCCGTAAGTCGGCGAGCTTACAAAGTGGTAAAAGAGCAACTTTAGGTTACTCATTGCAAATAGCGTTAACCGTTTATCAACAAAAATAACCTTTCATCCTAACCCTTCTTGTATTCCCTCCTTGTTAGATTATTCTTATCGTACGATATTTTTTATTAGGCATACTTATGGGCTCAGCACACCCTTCATCTCTACGAGGGTTTACACTTATTGAAGTATTAATTGCTTTCGTAATCTTAAGCTTTGGTTTACTTGGTGCTGTGGCATTACAAGCGACGGCTAAAAAAGCGAGTTTTGATTCAATGCAACGTGCCGCTGCTGTGGCATTAGGAAACGATATTATTCAACGTATCAGAGCTAACGATGTGCCCCAAATTGGGGCTTTATATAAAAAAGATTTTACGAGTAAAACGGCATTAAACTCTAACTCTCAATGCTTTACGGGGGCTTGTAGTGCTGCGCAGATCGCGGCACTAGATTTCGAGCAATGGAAGCGCGCTATTCAAGCAAGAGAAAATACAGGTACTTTAGATGACGCCACAGTATGTATTGATCCACAAATGATGGCGAATACAAAAGGTAAGCAATTTAATATTGAAGTAATAATAAGTTGGCAAGGGCGTCAAGAAATGACAGCCACTGGGAGTACACAAGGGAAAAAGTGCGGGGCGAATGATAAAAAGCGGCGCTTAGTCGTTATAAACAGCTTTATTTATATACGGAGCTAAATATGAAGCAGCATGGATTTACGTTGATCGAAATAATGATCTCCCTTTTTATTGGTGGATTGATTTTAGGCGGAGTGATGTTTTTGTATGTTGGCATGAAATCAACAACAAAAGACACAATGGTAATTGGTGAGCTTCAGGAGTCGGGTCGATTAGCATTATCAATAATGAAACGTGATATTGAACAAATAGGATTTTGGGGAACATTTTATGAAGATGGATTTACAGATGATAATACGGTAACTCTTCCTAATCCTACAAGTGATTGTTTTAGCGGCCAGAATAACGGTAGTTTTCCAGATAATAGCAATACTAATTTTCGATCTGTTTTTGCTGTAGAAGCAACAAGTGCTTTGCAATTAAGTTGTATTAAAAATGCAAATTTTGATCCTGTCTCAGATATATTACAAGTTAAATATTTAGAAGGACGTCAGGTACAGCCTGATGATAGTACTAACAAGCAATATTACTTTATTGCCCAACAAGAAAAGGCCGAGTTTCGACGTGGACCTATTGATAAAAACAGCATTAATGGTAATGCTAGCGTTTGGCCATATGGGCATCATGTTTATTATGTTGCGAATCAAACATATGAAATTAATAAACAGTCAATTAGTGTACCAGTGCTTATGCGTAAAAGGCTCACCCCCAGTGGCGGTATGATCACAGAAACAGTGATGGAAGGCGTTGAAAATATGCGTTTTGTATTTGGCTTAGATACGACAAGTAATAACCGTGTTGATACTTACAAAAGTATTAAAAATATGACCGCATCAGATTGGGAAAATCGTCAGGGAATTCTAACTGTTCAGGTCTTTATTTTAGTACGTTCATTATTACCAGACTATGGTCTTAAATTAAAAAGTCAAGTGTATACGATGGGGGAAGATGCTGATCAACGAATTATTAGCAAATCAGATCATTTCCGTCGAACTTTATTTACAACCACAATACGGTTGAACAATGTGGGAGCAAATTTATGGAATATTTAAATACAAGTAGGACCCACCAGCAGGGAGTTGTATTAATCGTCGCGCTTATAATGGTGATTGCTGTCACTGGGATAGCGGTGACTTTAATGAGCAGCAGTAGCATAGATATTAAAATCACAAATGCTGCTCAAGAGCGCGAAATTGCAGATAATACCTTGATGGGAGAAGTACAAAAAACGATGGCTACAGAAGCGCTAAGAGGTGGTAATAGTCGTTTTTTTCTAACGCCAGTAGAGATTCCTCTTGGTGGGGTTGATTTGGCTCTTGGTGGTAAAACAAAAAGCCTGCTAATAAACTTAAATACGGGTGCACATGATTTGCAATGTCCACGTAAGTTTAGTTATACAGCTGGAATTTCATGCAACATGATGCAAATGAACACGACAATCGCATATGGTTCAAAAAGTAAGCATACATTGGCTGTTGTAACGGGTGTTGCACAAGAGATGGTGAGCTTGAATACAGGCAGTTAAAGTGAGGATAAGTAAATGAAGACCCATAAGTTTGTAAGATTTAGTTTGCTGTCTCTTGCATTAGCAGTGTGTTATCAAGCTAAAGCCGAAGATATAGAGCTTTATGTTAACCATAATGTAAAAACGACAGAGAAACCACGGGTTGTGGTTGTTTTTGACACATCAGGGAGCATGGCCTTTTCTACGAGAACAGGTAGAGATTGTGGTTATTATCGAGGCTGGACTTTATGTAATGATAGTCGCCTAGGTGTAGCAAAAGATGCAATTCGTTCACTCGTAAATGATAATGATGACATAGAGTTTGGTCTAATGCGTTTTAACGGTAGTTCAGGTGGCTATGTCATGGCTGGTCTTGGTGCAACTAAAACTAAATTGGTAGATCAGATTAATAGCTTGCCTGCAGATGGTGCAACGCCGTTGACAGAAACGCTTTGGGAAGCTTACCTTTATTTAACCGGTCAGCAGCGTGCTTATGGGAGAAGCGTTGGTGCGCGTGATAGAACGGTTGATGTGGGCAATCGCTACCGTTCACCTTTTCTACCTGTTAGCGGCGTACCAGAGCGATGTGATAACTCAGTAAATGTTATTTTAATGACCGATGGCGATCCTTCAAATGATAACGGCGCTGATACTGTTATTTATAATTTGCATAGAAGTACATTTGGGAGCAATCCGTCAAAAATTAGTAACAGCTATTTAAGTGCATTGGCAAAATCTATTCATGGCACTAAAGATACTAAAGTCGACCTTTATCCTGGCACACCCTTAATTCATGATGAGGGGCGTGTTTTTGCTATAGGCTTTGGTTCTGGGATGAGCTCAGCTGGTAAGACATTACTTGCCGAAGCTGCAAAAGATGGTGGCGGTCAATATCTGCATGCAAACACTGCAGAGCAATTATCTGATGCACTTAAAAAAACAATTACCAGAATAAGAGAAGTCAACGATACTTTCTCGGCGCCAGCAGTTGCTACTAATAATGCTGACCAAACTCGCAGTCGAGAATCAATATATTACGCAATGTTTTATCCTGAAAGTGGTGCAAGGTGGAGAGGAAACTTAAAAAAACTAAAAGTATCTGGTGCAAACATTGTTGATTCTGAAGATATACAAGCACTTAATAGCGATGGTCTTATAGATAAGAATGCACGTACTTTTTGGTTACCAGAAAACGAAGGGGCTGATGGTAATACGGTACAACAAGGAGGTGTAAATTTAAAGTTGTCTATGCTTGCAGAGCGTAAATTATTTACAGATGCGGGCACTGGTGGGTTAATAGATTTCAATTATACCGATGTTGCTAATGCATTAGGTGGCGTTAACAACTTATTAAAATTAGCTGGGGGTAACTTACTTGAGTTACCTGATATTATAAGTTGGTCGAAAGGGGTTGATGTTAATGATGAAAATGATAATGGTTCAATAATTGATCAGCGAACAGATATTTTTGGTGATCCGTTACATTCAAAGCCTGTTGCGATAGATTACGGTAATGACGACATAAGAATCCTGATTGGAACAAATGCAGGTTACTTGCATATGTTTAAAGACAGTGGAGACACTGTATCTGAAAGCTGGGCTTTCATACCGACCAGCCTTTATAAAATAATGAAACCGTTACGAGACAACCAAGCTGACACAAAAGTATATGGCTTTGATGGCCCAATCTCAATTTACTTTGATGACAAAAATAAAGACGGCATTGTTAATGGTAGCGACAGAGTCTGGGCATTTACTGGGATGCGTCGTGGTGGAAATCAATACTATGCGTTTGATATTTCGATACCAGATAAACCAAAGTTAATGTGGGGTGGGCCAATCACTGGAAGCAGTGGCGATTTTAACGAACTTGGACAAACATGGTCAAAAGCACAAGTTGCCTTTGTTAATCTAAATGGCTACAAAAATAAGCCAATGCTCATTTTTGGTGCAGGCTATGATACAAATAAAGACAATGCAATACGCAGTAATGATAGCAAAGGGCGTGGTATTTTTATCGTTGATGCACAGACTGGAAAAAAAGTATGGTCTTTAGAGTCAGGCAATGGTTTTCAAGGACAACATAGTATTGCTTCAGATATAACGACGATGGATTCTGATTACGATGGTTATATTGATCGCCTTTATGCAACAGATACGGGAGGCAATGTTTGGCGTGTTGACATGCCCTCAGATAACCCTACGGATGCAAAAAATCCATGGACACATTTTAAGCTCGCAGAACTGGGAAGTAACAACGCAGCCCAAGACCGTCGCTTTTTTTATAAGCCGATGGTAGCACGTACAATGTTTAGTAAAGTAACAAAAGATCTAGTAAGCGGTGTTACAACACGTAAAGATACCCCCTTTGATGCAGTACTGATAGGCAGTGGTAACCGCTCTAAACCGACATCAACATCTGAACAAGATCAACTATTCATGATCAGAGATGAAAACACGGTTACGCGTTCGTTTAAAACAAAAATACCGCCTACAATAGAAGTAGGTGATTTGATGAAGATGAACGATGATCCTTTTGGTAATTCACTCGATAATGTAGAGAAATTTGTCGAATTAGAAGCTGAATTAGCCAATAGCTATAAAGGGTGGCGCTATGCGCTACCAAGCGCAGGTGAAAAGTCATTGGCTGCAGCGACAGTGATTGGTGGCATTGCATATTTTACAAGTTATACACCAGCATCAAAAACGTCGACAGTGAATCAATGTTCATTAAGTGGAGGATCAGGACACGTATACGCGTTTCATTTGCATTATGGCACTAAGGCCTATAGTAATTTAAAGTATCAAACAGGTAATGACGTGCCTGACACACCGCAAATATTCTTCGGTAGTGGTGCCTCATGTGCGGATTCAGACAGTAATGGTAAGTGTGATGATACAGGTGAAGACGTAGAAGAAGTGAGTAAATTTCAAACAATTGGGCCAAGCATTAAAAACCCTGAAAAGTATGGTGTTACAAATCCTTTTGTACCAAAAGAAATTACTGGTCCAGGCTTAAATCTGGATACAAGTGGCAAAATAAAGCTATTTAGTGATGAGCTACCGGTTGGGTTTGGTTTTAAAACACGACAAACATTTATTTATAAACGTGAAGATAATGATGAAGCAAGTAATGATAATTAAGATGCAAGTAATGAAAAAAAGAACGTATGGCTTTACATTAACTGAGCTGTTAATAGCAGTGGCTATTGCAGGTATATTAGCGTCGGTTGCTATTCCAAGTTATTCTGAGCATGTAAAGCGTGCTGCGCGTGTAGAAGCTGTAACAGCGTTATTAGATGCCGCAAATAGACAAGAACAGTACTTTGTTGATAACAGACAGTACACGTCTAATCTAGGTGATTTAGGTGTTAATACAACGACTGAAAACGGCTACTATTCACTTACAGTGAACGTTGGAGGTTCTAATTTCACTCTAACAGCAAAGCCAGTTGGTGGGCCTGTAAAGTCAGACGGTGATTGTGGCTCTTTTACAATAACTGATGTTGGTTTAAAAGGCGTAGGGGGCAGTAAAAGTATCGACTACTGCTGGGGTTAGTAACTTAATTATTAATTATCGCTTTTGGGTATATTCCACAAGCGATAAGCTACTTAACCACGTTTGCCTCCCTATGATATAAGGTTTTATATCATAGGGAGGCTGACTGACATTCTTTTGTGGATTTCACTCTTGCTCGTCCTGTTTGGCTCAGTGTGACAGCATAGCCAGCAAGTTTTGCTTGTTGATAATTTGGACAGTATATAAATGTCCCATTATTTAAAGCGTTTGGTGTCCCGTCAGGGCGAAAAGTGATCATACGTCTAGGGTACTTTAATCTATCGGCTTGATGAGCAAGGTCAAACACCATGAGTATTTCTTCATTTGGATCTCGTACTCCAAAATTCTTCTTATCAGTAAAAACAACAACTTGTTTATCCCACTGATCCAGCACACAGCGTTTATTTTTCATGGCGCAAAAAGTAGTAAAAGTATTGTGCTCTATTGCATACAGCCTCGATAAGTATAAGCCTCGATGCAATAAGGCTGTATTATTCTCAGCTCTTACACGCGCTAATACCTCAGACATTTGAAATACAGTAAAGTGAAGCAAAATAGATAAGATACACACACCAATCATTATTTCAATTAATGTGATCCCAGAATGTTGGTGAAGGGGCATTAACTGCTTCATCCTTGAAGTCCGTAGTAATCCAATATCTCTAAATTCTAGATGCTAATCCTAGATTAGCAAACATAGATGTAATTATTGGCAGTTAGATGTGGTATCTCCAAGATACATTGCTGTGCCAGATTGGGAGACGCTTAAAGCTTTGTTGTTCTCACCTGATTTACTGGGGCAAAAAACAAAATCACCAGGGTTTGTTGTTACTCTACCGCTGGTATTAAAACGTAAGCTATTGCTGCCTGAAAATTTCAGCTGATTATTAAGTGGTACTTTATCCATAACTCTCAGTATTGAGTCAGAGCCAGCGTCATAGCCTTGATCTTGATTAGCATCTACAAATACAATAATAGCGTTTTTATCAGCCCAGTCATTTGAGCATTCAATGGTTGTCGCTTTTGCGATTACACTACTTTCTAACACAGGGCAGAGAATAACAATTTCATCAGTACTACTTGCCTTAGCTCGAGCAAAACTAATATTGCGCTTTAAATCTAAAAGAAAATTTTCGGCACGATCTTTATTAAGCATATCACTGCTATTCCAAAATGCGATCGCAGCAAGAATCCCTACAATTGCAACTGTGACCATTAATTCTAGTAGTGTGAAACCACGTTGTTTATTTTTCATATACACCTCTGCTACTAAGTAGGTACTTACTGTGGAGTTATTTAAACTCATTATTAATTATATACCCAAACCGCCTCAAGATGCAGGGTTCAGCGTTTCACAGGGGCTTAATATCAAGCGTTACTTGTAAGAATGTCCCTTTTAAGAAGTAACAACGCAGAGAGTAACTCCCGGTGAATCGCCCAATGGGTTGGTTTAAAAGCGATTTATACTGTGTTATTTATTTTAGCAAGGGAATAACTATTCTCTGCAATCAATGCCTTGCCTAAATCGCTTTTAACTCCAACGACGCTCACACCTTGAGGTAGTTTGGGTATGGCTGTAATCTGTTGCTCAATCATACCACTGCTGGCGATTAAATCATCGTAATTCAATTGCTTTGTTTGCTATGGGATGCAGGATTGTCTAAAATCGATGCAAATGGGAATTATGAGTAGCAACAAACAATGAAAAAAATTGAAGCAATAATTAAGCCTTTTAAACTTGATGATGTACGAGAAGCATTATCAGAAGTTGGTATTACAGGCATGACAGTAAGCGAAGTTAAAGGCTTCGGTCGTCAAAAGGGGCACACTGAATTGTATCGTGGTGCTGAGTACATGGTTGATTTTCTACCTAAAGTAAAATTAGACATTGTACTAACGGATGAAGATGTAGACCGTGCTATTGAAGTTATTGTCAAAACAGCGCAAACGGGCAAGATTGGTGACGGTAAGATTTTTGTAACTGACGTTGAACGTGTTGTTCGTATCCGTACAGCGGAAGAAGATGAAGAAGCAATTTAGACGTTATACCAATTGTATTAAGTTAATGGTCATTTATAGCGAAAGATAAATACAGTGATAACAAGGCAGAAACTTTGACATGGTGTTGTTCTCGGCAATTGCTCCTGCATTGCTCTAGCTCCTGCATCCATGCAGTCGTACATGAAAAATGACTAACGCAGTTAGCGCTTTATTTAGTCCGCTAGAATGGTTAAAAATTTAAGTCGATTGGTATTACTCATCCATTAAAAAAGGCGCTACTTGTATCAAGTAGCGCCTTTTTTGTATTTATTACAAACACGTTAGAGTGTGTTTGGAAATAATCTACTTATTTTTATTTAGTTCGCGAGTCATTCTTGCATGCTTACTTAACTCTGGTAAACCAAGCTTTTCATAGCTTTTTTCCATCATCTCCAGAGCTTCATCTAGATAGCTACTTTGTGAATAATGTTCAACAACATATTTACCACGGTTAGCTGCAGCTAGATATGCTTCTCGTTCGTAATAATAATCGGCTACTTTAAGTTCATAGCGTGCCATTTTATTTAGCAACCATACTAAGCGGCGTTTTGCCTCAGGTGCATAACCGCTATCAGGAAAGCGATTAACTAAAGTTGATAAATCAGTAAATGCAACACGAGTTCGGTTTGCATCACGGTCAGCTCTGTCAACACCAAAATATTCTTGGAAAGCATTTTCATCCGCTTTAATATTTACCAAGCCACGCATATAGTACATGTAGTCTAAATCTTTGTGGTTTGGGTTAAGGCGAATGAAACGGTCTATTGTTGCTAATGCCTGCTCAGTATTTCCAGCTTGATAATGAGCAAACACCAAATCTAATTGCACCTGTTTTGACATTGGGCCAAACGGGTAGCGTGAATCTATAGCACTTAAAAGTTCAATTGCACGTGCGTATAAGCCTGAATCGAGAGTTTGTTTCGCATCTTCATAAAGTGCTTGTGCAGATTTATTTGGTACGCGTTGGATATCTTCTTCATCTGGTGCTGACGAACAAGCCCCTAAACCAAGCAATGAAACTGTAAAAACAATGGCGAATGCACGTTTCCCTATTCTATTTATCATTTTATTTGTTACCTTCGATGTCTTCGGCTAGGCCAAGTGGGTAAAACCGAGTAAACTATACTTATTATATAATGCTTTTATTAAAAGCGATTCTAACCCAGTCGAGCGCAGCTTGCACTGGTAAATTGGGTAAAGTTACTAATGACAGAGCAAATTTCTCTTCAAGCCGATGTACCAACTGAGTTAGGCGGTAAACGTCTAGACCAAGTATTAGCACAATTGTTCCCTGATTATTCACGTTCACGTATAAAAACGTGGATCTTGGATGATAAAATCACCGTTGATGGTGAAATTTTCAACACTCCACGCGAAAAACTCTTTGGCGGAGAAGTCGTTAATGTTGAAACGAGTATTGAAGCACCACGAGAATACCTCGCACAAGATATCAAATTAAACATCGTTTATGAAGATGATGATATTTTAGTTATCAATAAACCTATGGGTTTAGTTGTGCACCCTGGAGCTGGTAATCCTGATGGCACTGTGCTTAATGCATTATTGCATCATCATCCTGATATTATTAACGTTCCACGTGCAGGTATTGTGCACCGTCTAGATAAAGATACGACCGGTTTAATGGTGGTAGCTAAAACTATTCAGGCGCAAACACATTTAGTTAAAGCCTTGCAAAAGCGCGAGAATTTCACGCGTGAATACGAAGCAATTTGTAATGGTACGATGACAGCAGGTGGCATGGTTGAAAAACCAATTGCTCGTCACCCTACACAGCGTACACACATGGCTGTTCATGAGCAGGGTAAACCTGCAATTACGCATTTTCGCGTTGCTGAAAAGTTTCGTGCGCACACGCGATTACGTCTGCGTTTAGAAACAGGACGAACTCACCAAATTCGTGTTCATATGGCATTTATTAATCACCCATTAATAGGCGACAAAGCATATGGCGGCCGTCCACGTCCACCAAAAGGAGCAACACCTGAGTTATTCCAAATGCTACGTGAGTTTAATCGTCAAGCTTTGCATGCTGTTAAGTTAAGTATTGCTCATCCAATTACTGGTGAGATGATGACATGGCAGGCACCTATTCCTGATGACATGGTTGCGATGACGCACGTGCTACGTGAAGATACGAAAGCAAACCCAAATATTGATTATTAAGCTTAGTTAATGCTTTCACCCAATTGGTCAGCACCAACAAATGTTGGTGCATTAAGTACAACTCGTGACGGGGGGCTATCGCGTGCCCCTTTTTCAAGTTTAAACTTAGGGCTTCATGTGGGTGATGATCGGCAAGTGGTATTAGCAAATCGCCATTTATTAGATCAGCTATTGCCAAATCCGCCGATTTGGTTAAATCAAGTACATAGCGCTGAGGTTGTCGTCGTTGATAAACACTTTGATCCATTAACAGTACGAGATGCAGATGCACTTTATACATCTTTGCAGAATCAGCCTTTAGCAATTATGACGGCAGATTGTCTCCCTATATTGTTGACGTCATCGTGTGGTAATGAAGTTGCCGCAATACATGGTGGCTGGCGTGGTTTAAATGCAGGTATTATTGCGAATACGATTGCTCAATTCTCGGCATCAAAAAATAACATCATTGCATGGTTAGGGCCTGCAATTGGTGCATTAAAGTTTGAAGTAGGCAGTGAAGTAAGAGCTGCATTTTGTGAGCAATCAGATGCCTATGAATACGCATTTAAAGAAACCAATAATGGCAAATATTTAGCTGATATTTACGCTATTGCCCGTATTCAATTAATACAGTTAGGTGTTAATACTATTAGTGGTGGCGAATATTGCACCGTAAGCCAGCCCGAATCATTTTTTTCATATCGCCGTGATAGGCAGACAGGACGAATGGCAAGCTTGATCTGGCGCAAATAACCTCTAACTACACTCATATTCATGATTATATTTTTTGCTAAACCTTGAACAAACCACTCAACATACCCATTAATTAAACAATTAGTTTTTTTATAGGTTATCTCATTATGCGTTTAGATCGATTTACCAGTAAATTTCAATCTGCGCTCTCAGATGCTCAGTCTCTTGCTCTAGGTCGCGATCATCAATTTATTGAACCTGTGCACTTAATGTACTCATTGCTTCAGCAAAGCGGTTCAAGTGTGCGTGCATTACTCGCTCAAGCGAGTGTGAGTGCCGATGAGCTCAATACTAAATTATCCCAAGAGATAGAAAAACTCTTTAAAGTGGAAGGTGTTGGTGGTGACGTACAGTTATCGAATAACATGGTTTCACTGATTAACTTATGTGATAAATATGCACAAAAACGTAAAGACAAATATATCTCGAGCGAGTTATTCGTATTAGCTGCCTGTGAAGATAAAGGACCGTTAGGTGATATTTTCCGTGCCTTGAATATGACCGCGACAAAAATTGAAGCGGCAATTAAAGCGATTCGAGGTGGCCAAAAAGTGGATGATCCAAATGCTGAAGAAACACGCCAAGCATTGAAAAAATTCACCATAGATTTAACCGAACGCGCTGAGCAAGGTAAGTTAGACCCTGTTATAGGTCGTGACGATGAAATTCGTCGTACAATTCAAGTACTACAACGACGCACTAAGAATAACCCCGTTCTAATTGGTGAGCCAGGCGTCGGTAAAACGGCGATTGCCGAAGGACTAGCGCAGCGTATCATTAATGGTGAAGTGCCCGAAGGGTTAAAAAACAAACGTGTGTTGTCACTTGATTTAGGGGCGCTGGTGGCTGGTGCCAAGTATAGAGGTGAGTTTGAAGAACGATTAAAATCAGTTCTTAATGAATTGGCTAAAGAAGAAGGCCAAGTGATTTTATTTATAGATGAAATTCATACTATGGTGGGCGCAGGAAAGAGCGATGGTGCAATGGATGCAGGGAACATGTTAAAACCTGCTTTAGCACGAGGTGAATTACATTGCGTAGGTGCAACAACGCTTGATGAATACCGTAAGTACATTGAAAAAGATGCAGCTTTAGAGCGTCGTTTTCAAAAAGTCTTAGTTGAAGAGCCTTCAGTCGAAGACACAATAGCGATTTTACGTGGATTAAAAGAGCGTTATGAGCTTCATCACTGCGTTGATATTACCGATCCGGCCATTGTTGCTGCTGCACATTTGTCGCACCGCTATATTAGTGATCGCCAACTACCAGATAAAGCTATTGATTTAATTGACGAAGCAGGTTCGTCTATTCGTCTACAGATTGATTCAAAGCCAGAGTCTTTAGATAAGTTGGAGCGTCGTATTATTCAACTTAAATTAGAAGACAATGCGTTAGCGAAAGAAAAAGATGACGCAAGCCAAAAGCGTCGAAGTGAAATGCAGGAATTGATCACAGACCTTGAAGCCCAATACCGTGAGCTTGATGAAGTGTGGAATGCCGAAAAAGCATCACTTCAAGGCACCCAAGTTATAAAAGCAGAACTAGAACAAGCTCGTTTAGATTTAGATGTTGCCCGCAGAGCAACTGATTTACAACGTATGTCTGAACTCCAGTATGGTCGCATCCCTGATTTAGAGCGTAAACTTGATTTAGCGTCGCAAGCTGAAATGCAAGATATGAGTTTACTCAAAAATCAGGTTGGCGAAGATGAGATTGCTGAAATTTTATCGCGTTGGACGGGGATCCCGGTCTCAAAAATGCTTCAAGGTGAGCGAGAAAAGTTACTGCAAATGGAAGATCATCTGCATGCAAAAGTAATCGGGCAGGACGAAGCCGTTATTGCCGTATCTAATGCGATTAGGCGCTCACGCGCAGGGCTTGCTGATCCAAATAGACCAATTGGTTCATTCTTATTTTTAGGGCCAACCGGAGTCGGTAAAACCGAACTGACAAAAGCGTTAGCAACATATATGTTTGACACTGAGAGCGCAATGGTGCGTATTGATATGTCAGAGTTTATGGAAAAACACTCAGTAGCACGTTTAGTTGGCGCGCCTCCTGGTTATGTAGGTTATGAAGAGGGTGGCTACTTGACCGAAGCTGTACGACGCCGTCCATATTCAGTCATTTTGCTTGATGAAATTGAAAAAGCGCACCCTGACGTATTCAATATTTTACTACAAGTATTGGATGATGGTCGCTTAACGGATGGGCAAGGTCGAACCGTTGATTTTAAAAACACGGTGATTATCATGACTTCTAATTTAGGCTCCGATATCATCCAAGAGCAAACAGGTAGTAATGATTACAGTGCCTTGAAAGAAAAAGTAATGGGTGTACTCGTTAATGAATTTAGACCTGAGTTCATAAACCGTATTGATGAAACTGTCGTATTTCATCCCCTAGCGAATGAGCACATCAAAGAGATTGCAGATATTCAACTGAGCAAATTACGCGAGCGACTTACAGCAATGGGGTATTTGTTAAACATTAGTGATGCTGCACTTGAACGAATTGCTGCTAGCGGTTTTGACCCAGTTTATGGTGCAAGACCGCTTAAACGAGCAATCCAGCACACAATTGAAAACCCACTGTCTCAGAAGCTACTCGCTGGTGAATATCAAAGTGGAGACATGATAGTGATAGACGCTGATGAAAATGGTTTAGTATTCACAACACGCTAAATAAGTAATAAAGTTATGACCAGCGCATGTGCTGGTCATAACTTTTTGTTGTTCTATTTTTATTTAGCTCGCTAGGTTACAAACCTCGCGCCGCGATTAAATCGCCCCTAGATTGAACAAATTTCAATCCATAAAGGTCAACACGGCCTAATGTAAAGTTAAAAATAAAGCTCTAAAATCAGGCTTTAACATCCTAATAAACCATAATTTAAACTTTAAAAGTAAGCAAAATATCATTCACTTTACGTGAACCTTCAACTAGCTGAGCCGCATCTTTAGCTACATTAAAGCTTAAAGCAAGGTTTTCATCACTAAATCCTTTAATTTGTTTTACGTTCTCACCAATATCACCACTGACCGCTTGTTGCTGCTGTGCTGCGGCTGATATTTGTGTGGCTAATTGTGATATTTCGCTTATCTGAGCAAAAATGCTATCAAGCTCTATTTGCGTATGGCCAGTTGTATTTACACATTCATCGGCCTGGGATTTTGTATTTTTCATCACTGTTGACCAACTAAACAAAGTGTCTTGAATTTCTTTAATTGAGCTGTGAATTTGCGATGTTGCACGTTGGGTACGTGAAGAAAGTGCACGCACTTCATCAGCTACTACAGCAAAGCCGCGGCCATGTTCACCTGCGCGAGCAGCTTCAATTGCAGCATTTAAAGCCAATAAATTGGTTTGTTCAGCAATGCCTTCAATCTCAGTCATTACTTGACCAATTTTATCAGCCTCTGTTGCTAATGCATTTGCAGTGCTAGCCGCTTGCTCTACTTGAGATGCAAGTTCTGACACCATTGAGCTGTTATCAGCAATGTGAACTTTAATATCAGAGCAGCTTTGGTAGGTTACATTAACTTGTTCAGCGGTATTTTGAGTGCTTGTGGAGATCTCTCCAATTGTTGTGCTCATTTGCGACATTGCCGTCGCTATTTGGCTTAGACGTTGACCTTGCGCCGAAATACCTTGCTCTGTAAGTGACGACTGGTTATCTAAATTAGACGCTATACCGTTAAATGTTATGGTGGCATCTTTTATTCTGCCAAGCACTGTGCGTAGTTTTGCGTTGAGCATCTCACGATTGTATTCGCTAATACTAAATGGGTGAGTGCCTACGTAAATATAGCGTGAGACAGAATCAAACTCAGCCTTTTGCTGCTTTAATAAATTGGGAGTTACAATCAGTTCGTCATAATTGAGGAAAACAATAGCGCTACAAAATAACACTGCAACAAGGGCTGCAGTAACAGATATAGTCACAGCTAACAGAGTTAAACCCAGTAACGTGATGATCAACGCACATGTTTGCCTTACACTAACTAATTCACGGTATGAAGTGAGAGACTTTCCAGCATTTATTTTTTTATAAAATTCAGTGGCGCGCTGTTTTAATTGTTGTGTCGGCTTGCTGCGGACAGATTGATAGCCAACTAATTGACCGTGTTCAAAAATAGGGGTAACAAAAGCGTCAACCCAATAATAACGACCGTCTTTACAGAGGTTTTTAACCATTCCACGCCATGAGTGGCCTGCTTTTAGCTTTTCCCACATTTCTTTAAATGCAGCTTTGGGCATGTCAGGGTGGCGAACAATGTTATGGTTTTTACCCATCAACTCTTCTAATGTGTAGCCTGCTATTGCGCAAAAAGCGTCATTAGCATAAGTGATCACACCACGTAAATCTGTTGTAGAGACCAATTCTTGGTGCTGTGAAAAAGTAACCTCTTCATTCTTTATTTGCTGACCCCGACGCATGGGTAGTCCTTAAACATACTTTATTATTAAACCCGATTATAAAGTTCATCCTAAATTAATGAAAGGTAAAATACCTCAAGTGGGTACGCATAGATTGCTAATTACACTTTTGATGATCTAAAACAAATAAAAGGTCAATTAACCATATTTACTTTGCAGTTATTTGAATGGTTAGCTCGACTGGGCGGGTCTATGTATTTTGAATAAACCACATCATGATATATGTCATGACAGTGGTGCGTTTAAAGCAATTGTATATTGACACTTTCAATGGCAAGATTAGTCTATAATGCATTGGCAAATTTGTACGCCTTGCTGTAATTCGCGCGGTAGTTTGTGTGGCAAATAATTAGAATAAGTGTGATCCCTATTATTTAGCCTTGAGTATTATCAATTCGCCCCCATTGACTTAAGATTAAGCCACGTGGCTCGAGGAAGCATTTTTGACTACACATGATCTAAATAAAACGCTAGCAGCGTTATCTCCAGAACAACATCAATACGCAATTAAAGGTATTCAACGTGGCATAGAAAGAGAAGCATTGAGGATTCAGCCTAATGGTGTTATATCACAGCAAAGACATCCTAAAGGGGTTGGTAGTGCGTTAACAAATGGGCATATCACCACTGATTTCTCTGAATCGTTATTAGAGTTTATTACACCGGTTAGTGAATCTGCCGAAGAAACGTTAAGTCAGTTGCAAGATTTGCAAAAGTTTACCTTAGCGCAGATGGGGGATGAGTTATTATGGCCTATCAGTATGCCGTGTTTCATTGAGCACCAAGACGACATAGTGTTAGCTCAATTTGGCGATTCCAATATTGGCCGAATGAAAACACTCTACCGCCAAGGATTGAAAAACCGTTACGGCAGCATGATGCAAGCTATTGCTGGCGTGCACTTTAATATTTCATTCCCTGAAACGTTTTGGCAAAGTTTGCAGACAATAAAAGGCGACAAGGGACCGTTAACTGATTTTATCTCAGCAGGTTACCTCAGCTTGATCCGTAACTTTAAACGAGAGCTTTGGTTAATAAGCTATTTATTTGGTGCGTCACCCGCTTTATGTAATTCGTTTTTACAAGGTCGTAAGACGGATTTACCATTTAAAAAGTTAGGCAAAGGTACACTATACCTTGAAACAGGCACGGCGCTTCGATTAGGTAACTTAGGTTATACAAATAGTGCGCAGTCATCATTAAAGGTTATGTATAACTCATTAGATGAGTATGTCGCCGGCTTAAAGCGTGCGATTAATACGCCATCAGATATTTACAGTGGCATTGGCGATTACAATAATGATCAACCAAAACAGCTTAATAAAAATATCTTACAAATAGAAAATGAATTTTATTCTCCAATCCGGCCTAAGCGCAATGCAAAAAGTGGTGAAACACCAACGGATGCATTATTACGTGGTGGTATTGAATACATAGAAATTCGTGCATTAGATGTGAACCCGTTTAGCGAAACAGGCATTAATATTGAACAAATTCGCTTTCTCGATGTGTTTTTAACATATTGCTTGTTAAAAGATTCACCGGACATGGATTGGGACTCGCAACAGCGCAGCACTGAGAATCTAGATACCGTTGTTAATAATGGGCGTGCTAGTCATGTTGAGCTCAATAAATCAGGCGCACCAAGTAATTTAGTCGACTGGGGACAAGAGGTGTTTGCTCAGCTTCGCTCTGTGGCTCATTACATGGATAATGCTTATGGTGTCCAATACTACAGTGAAACGGTTGCACGCTTATCTTCGTGGATCACAGATCCTACACTTACTTATTCAGGTCGCTATGTGGCGCAATTGAAAGAGTCAGGTCTTGATAACGGACACTTTGCTTTAGCATTAGCTAAAAATTACAAGCATAGCCATCAAGCAACGCCATACAACGTTTATTCTGATAGCTATTTGCAACAACAAGCACAGCGTTCAATACAGGACGAGCTTGCTGTAGTTGCTGCTGATAGCGTATCTTTTAAAGTGTTTTTAGATGAGTATTTTAAAGATAAATAACAGACAAAAAAAACGCAGCCCATATGGGCTGCGTAAAAATTCTTCAGGGATGAAACAATGCTAAACTGCGCATTCATAAACTAAGACCGATGTTTTTATTAAAAGTTCAGCGAGAATCAAAATAAATGAAAAAAAATTTAATAATTCTATCGCTGGGAGTGATTTTAACCGGCTGCGCGACCGCTCCGCCAAAGCAACCTAATGATATCTGTAAGATTTTTGAAGAAAAATCAAGTTGGTATTATGATGCCAAAAATGCCCAAGAAAAGTGGGGCTCACCAAAGCATGTGCTAATGAGTATGATGTATCAAGAAAGTTCATTTAAGCATGATGCAGCACCTCCAATGGAATATTTTTTATGGGTTATTCCCACCGGGCGTGCAAGTTCTGCTTATGGCTACTCCCAAGCTAAAACACCAACATGGTCTGATTATATTCGCGAAACAGGTAACAGCGGGGCTGATCGTGATGATTTTGATGATGCTATCGACTTCATGGGTTGGTTTGTTTATAAAACGCATAAAGTGAATGGCATATCAAAATGGGATGCTTACGCACAATATTTAAATTACCACGAAGGCTGGGGTGGCTATAAACGTGGCACCTACAAAAAGAAAAAGTGGCTAATGGGTGTCGCAAATAAAGTAAAAAATAGGGCAAGCCGTTATGGTGCTCAACTTAAAAAATGTGAAGATAGTTTAGACAAAGGTTGGTTAGATCGTTTATTTGGCTAATTTAAAACTAACAAGCCCGCACTGCGGGCTTGTTAGTTTTAAGGGGGAAGGCTATTTACTTCCCTGGAAATTGATGGATATGTACATCTCTTTGTGGGAATGGAATGGTGATGTTCTCTTTATCGAAAGCGATCTTAACGCGCTCGTATAAACCAAAATATACCGGCCAATAATTTTCAGAGTCAACCCATGCCCAAACGAGCATGCCAATATGGCTATCACCATGTTGGCTAACATGCACAATAGGTTTCTTCGCTTCATCACCTTTAAGCACTAACTCATACTCATTTAGGACAGCCATTAACACCTCGCGAGCCCTTAGTACATTATCTTGGTAGCTAATGCCGAATTCGATATCAACACGGCGAGTTGGCTCTGCAAATTTATTTTTAACACAGCCATTTGAAAGTGCGCCGTTAGGGATAATAATCTTTTCATTGTCGTAGGTAAGTAAGATAGTAACAAAAATTTGAATTTCAACGACTTTACCCATATGCCCTTGTGCTTCAATGACATCACCAATTTTAAATGGTTTAAAGAACAAGATAAGTACACCACCAGCAAAGTTAGCTAAACTGCCTTGTAAAGCCATACCTACAGCCAAACCTGCAGCGCCGAGCATCGCGATGAATGAGGTGGTTTCGATCCCAATCATCGAGGCAACAGAAATGAGTAATAGGACTTTTAATATCACTGAAATAAACGAGACTAAAAAGTGAGTTAAACCGGCTTCAAATTTCACTTTAGCCATTGATTTTTCGGTCATATTTGCAATTCGGCCAATAAACCACCAGCCCACAACTAATACAAATATTGCGAGTAAGAATTTAGGGCCATACAACATAAGCATTTCGATAGCTTTGGTGTATATAGTCTCTACTGAAATATCATCCATTAAAGTTCTCCGTAAGATAAAGAATTATAATAGCTTAATATATATCACTGGGTTGAGAATCTATGTCGGAAAATTCAGAAATAAGAAAGAGAGATAGAGTAACTTACTGGTTACTCTATCATTTGGGGTTAGGATTTGCGTAAAGCGGCTTGAACTCGAACAAGTTTAATCATGTTCTCTTTCACCTCAATTACCTCGATAGGGTAGCCTGCAATGCGTAAACTTAAATTTGCATTTGGAATATCTTCAAGGTACTCAACAATTAATCCACTTAGCGTTTTTGGGCCATCAAGCGGAAATTCCCAATCCATTTCTTTGTTTAGATCACGTACGTTAGCACCGCCATCCACTAAAAATGAACCATCCTCTTGTGATACAACTTCTTCACTTGGAGTACGTGTTTGAGTAGTCGTAAAGTCGCCAACCACTTCTTCAAGAATATCTTCAAGGGTTACTAAGCCTTGAATATCGCCGTATTCATCGACGACCAAACCAATGCGTTCTTTTGATTGCTGAAATTTAAACAGCTGTGTATTAAGCGATGTGCCTTCAGGGATAAAGTAAATTTCACGAACTGCGCGAAGTAGTGATGGCTTATCAAATTGCTCTTTCGTTAATAAGCGCAGCGCATCACGTGAGTGGATAAAACCTACCGCATCATCAATTTGGTCACGGTATAAAAGTACGCGTGTATGTTGTGCGTGGGTAAGCTGTTTACTAATAAGTTTCCAGTCATCATTGATATCAATGGCCACGATCTCGTTACGGGGTATCATAATATCTTCAACAGTGACTTGCTCTAAATCTAAAATAGAGGTCAACATGCTTTGGTGACGAGCGGGGATCAGCGCACCAGATTCATTCAGCACTGTTTTTAATTCTTCCTTACTCATACTGTGCTCATCTATTTGTGCCGCACTAATACCAAATAAGCGTAATATACCATTGGTCATCCAGTTAACAACGACGACAAATGGAAAGAGAATCTTTAGCAAACCTTTGAGTATTACCGAGCTTGGAAAGGCAACTTTTTCAGGATAAAGCGCAGCAAGCGTTTTAGGTGTTACTTCTGCAAAAATAAGGACGACTAACGTAAGTGCGCCAGTGGCAATAGCGATACCTAAATCACCATATAAACGGATACCAATTATAGTTGCAACCTGTGCGGCAGCAATGTTTACCAGATTATTACCAATTAGGATCAGGCCAATAAGTCTATCAGGACGGCTCAAGAGTTTGTTGACACGCTTTGCTGCGCGGTGGTTTTCTTTGGCAAGGTGGCGTAAGCGGATTCTGTTAATTGACATAATGCCCGTTTCAGAACCAGAAAAATATGCAGAACAAAGTATGAGTATTCCAAGTATTATAAACAAAACACTTGTAGAGATGTCGTCCAAAGAAGGATCCTTTTTTATTTAATCAAGGTATATTAAGCGGTAGAGAGCACGCTGAGTCAAGTTAAAACTTATTAAGGATAACTTCTTGCACAAAGCGGCTACCAAAATAAGCTAATGTCAGTACAAATGCAGCACTCATTATAGCAAGTACAACAGGTTTTCCGCGCCAGCCAAATCTTAAGTGACCAAGTGTAACCGTGGCAAAAATAGCCCATGCACATAAAGATAAAATGGTTTTATGTATAAACTCTTTAGCAAACATACCTTCGAGGAAAACCAACCCTGATAGCAAAGCCAAAGTAAGAAGTGCTGTTCCTAATGTCAATAAATGATAAAGCTGGCGTTCAACCACCATTAATGGAGGAAGATGACTACGCACGATCGCTAAATCTTTGCGCTTTAACCGCTTATCAATAAAATAAAATTGCACACCATATAACGTAGCAATAATAAGTACACAATAAGCGAGTAAAGAGAGTGATATATGAGTAACAAGGCCGATTTGTATATCAATACTTTGCAATAGAATATGATGAGGAATAAATAAACTAGCAATTGTTAGTAAAGCCGCAAAACCATACACCACAGGCAATAGTAATGTTGCAGGGAACTTTAATGAAACCGTGGTGACAGACACCACGATCACCCAGCAAGTTAAGAGTGCGACATTCACGATACTCAAATCTTGTCCATCAGAACGAAAGACCGAATTTACCAGCAATAGCATGTGCGCTAAGATAGCGATAGTGCTTAGTATCACCGTGAGCTTTTGGCTCGGACCTTGTTGGTGAAATAATCGAGATAGGACATGTGATGTCGCTAAAACGTAAAATAAACTGGCAATAATAGTTAAACTAATAATCAGCATAGTACTTGGGCCACTCAATTTGAGTCAAATATCCTTGTTAGAGTAAGTCCATTGTATTTTATAGCAAGACAAATGCCTAGGCTTTGTAAAAAGAAACTCAAACAGCCGACTTGAGTACTGTATTGTGCACCTTAATTTACGGTATACTGTTTTTAATTAAAATTTTAATATTACTGACTAAGTTAAATTAACGCATATAAAGAGCAAACTATTAATTTGCTCACGGTGTGAAATTGAGCTGTCGGTATATCACGTTTGATCGGAACCTTTACATGTTTGAGAACCTCCAAGAACGATTAGGTAAAACCTTAAAGAATATCAGCGGCCGCGGTCGCCTAACTGAAGACAACATAAAAGATACGCTACGCGAAGTTCGTATGGCTTTTTTAGAAGCTGACGTTGCTTTACCCGTTGTTCGCGAGTTCGTTAAACAAGTTAAAGAACGTGCGGTAGGCGTTGAAGTAACTAAAAGTTTAAGCCCAGGGCAAGTTTTTATCAAAATAGTTCGTGAAGAGCTAGAAAAAGCCATGGGTGAAGCAAACGAAGAGCTAAGCTTAAACGCACAACCGCCAGCTGTTGTCATGATGGCGGGTTTACAAGGTGCGGGTAAAACCACCAGTGTTGCCAAGCTTGCGAAATTTTTAAGAGAACGTAAAAAGAAATCAGTGTTAGTGGTCAGTGCCGATGTATATCGTCCTGCCGCAATTAAACAGCTAGAAACGCTTGCCGCAGAAGTTGAAGTTGAATTTTTCCCAAGTGATATATCACAAAAGCCAGTTGATATTGCAACGGCTGCTATAACACACGCAAAAAAGAAGTTTATTGATGTTGTATTAGTCGATACCGCAGGCCGATTACATGTCGATAATGACATGATGGATGAGATAAAAGCGCTGCACAAAGCAATCAACCCAATCGAAACCTTATTTGTCGTTGATGCTATGACAGGTCAAGATGCGGCAAACACAGCTAAAGCATTTGACGAAGCATTGCCGCTTACTGGTGTTATATTAACAAAAACCGATGGTGATGCTCGCGGTGGTGCGGCGTTGTCTATTCGCCATATCACCGGTAAGCCGATTAAATTTATGGGGGTGGGTGAACGTACAGATGCACTCGAACCTTTTCATCCTGACCGCATAGCATCCCGTATTTTAGGGATGGGTGATGTACTTTCATTGATCGAAGAAGTCGAGATGAAAGTCGATAAAGAGCAAGCTGCAAAAGTAGCTGAAAAAGTATTTAAAGGCGATGGTTTTACCCTGGATGATTTTGCTGAGCAACTAAAGCAAATGAAAAATATGGGTGGCATGATGTCGATGCTTGATAAGTTACCAGGTATGTCAAACTTACCCGATGCAGTGAAAGGTCAAATGGGTGATAAAACCTTTATTCAAATGGAAGCGATCATCAGCTCAATGACTAAAAAAGAGCGTGCCCGTCCTGAAATCATTAAAGGTTCGCGTAAAAAGCGTATAGCAGCGGGTTCTGGTACCCAAGTGCAAGAGATAAATAAGTTGCTAAAACAGTTTACGCAAATGCAAAAAATGATGAAAAAAATGAAAGGTAAGGGCGGAATGCAAAAAATGATGCGCGGTATGAAAGGCATGTTACCCCCTGGAATGATGGGTGGTGGTGGGCCTAAGTTTTAATTACCAGCTAAGTTTTGTAGGTATTGTGTACAAATTAATTTAAAAAAGAGGCAAACAGCCTCTTTTTTTGTGGATAAATTATGCATTCAAAGACTTATATAGACTCAATTAACGCGGAGATCATAGTTTAATCAAGTTAACTCCTATTTTGAGTCACTTCTTACTTGCATTGTTGCTAAAAACTCGTACAATTCCCCAGCTCCCCATACTGGGGAGCAATTCTTATTAATGAAAACAGTCAATCTATTTAGAGGACGGTATGGTAACTATTCGTTTGCAACGTGGTGGCGCTAAAAAACGCCCTTTCTATCAAATTGTGGTTGCGGATAGCCGTTTCTCGCGTGACGGTCGCTTCATCGAGAAAGTAGGCTTTTTTAACCCAATTGCTAGTGGTCAAGAAGAAAAAGTACGTTTAGATTTATCTCGTGTTGAACACTGGGTAGGTCAGGGCGCATCTCTTTCAGATCGCGTAAGTAAGTTAGTAAAAGACGCTCGTAAAGCGGCTTAATAGGCGTAAGTGTAACCATGAGTCAAGAGAACACCTCATCAATAATTGTCGTAGGAAAGCTCGGTGCCCCATATGGTATAAAGGGCTGGCTTAAGGTACATTCATTTACTGATGATCCCCAAGGGATCTTCGAATTCAGCCCGTGGTTGATAGGGCAGCAAGGTAAATGGCAGACCTTAGAAGTGGTCGACTGGCGTCGCCACAACAAAGGCTTTATCGCTAAATTTGCGCAAGTAAACGACCGAGACGAAGCAATGGCTTATACCCATGCAGAAATCTCAATGGATGCAGCGCAATTACCAGAACTTCCGCAAGGCGAGTTCTATTGGCGAGATCTCATTGGCATGTCGGTTATAACTGATAAAGGTTATAACTTAGGCATCGTTGATGACCTGATGGAGACAGGCTCAAATGACGTATTGGTTGTTAAAGCAAACAATAAAGATGCATTTGGTCAAGCTGAACGTTTAATTCCATTTTTAACTGATACAGTTATTAAAGAGATTAAACACGATGCTAAAGAAATTACCGTAGACTGGGATCCTGGCTTTTAATGAGTCAAACTAGTTCGTTGTGGGTAGGGGTTATCAGCCTTTTCCCGGACATGTTTGATGCCATTACAACGCAAGGTGTAACTGGTCGCGCAGTAAAAAATGGTCTGATCGACTTTAACTGCTGGAACCCACGTGACTATGCTATTGATAAGCATAGAACAGTGGATGATCGCCCTTACGGGGGCGGTCCAGGTATGTTGATGATGGTTGAGCCATTGAAACAAGCCATTCTTGACGCTAAAGCAGCGGCAGGTGATGGTGCAAAAGTAATTTATATGTCCCCGCAAGGGCGCAAATTAGATCAGCAAGGGGCAAGCGAACTCGCAAGCTCTAAAAAACTGATTTTAATTGCCGGTCGCTATGAAGGTATAGATGAGAGAATAATAGAGTCATATGTTGACGAAGAATGGTCAATTGGTGATTTTATTTTGAGTGGTGGTGAACTACCTGCTATGACATTAATTGACGCAGTAGCGCGATTAGTGCCAGGTGTTTTAGGGCATAACCAGTCAGCAGAGCAAGACTCATTTTCGAATGGCTTGCTAGATTGTCCTCATTATACTCGGCCAGAAACATTGGACGACAAACAGGTGCCTGCTGTATTACTCAGCGGAAACCACCAAGAGATAGCAAAATGGCGGCTAATGCAGTCATTAGGCAGAACTTGGCTACGACGTCCTGACTTGTTGCATAACCTAGCTCTGACTGAGGAGCAAGCGGTATTACTCGCAAAATTTCAGCAAGAGTACCAAAAAGCTTGTGGCTAGAAGACAGTTACACCTAGGAAAGTGAGAAACATAATGGCAAAAGTAAACCAAAATATTATTAAAGCGCTTGAAGATGAGCAGCTTAAAACAGACGTACCTGCATTTGGCCCTGGTGATACAGTGGTTGTACAGGTAAAAGTAAAAGAAGGTGCTAAAGAGCGTCTACAGGCCTTTGAAGGTGTTGTAATCGCTAAGCGTAATCGTGGTCTTCACTCAGCATTCACAGTTCGTAAAATCTCGAACGGTGAAGGTGTTGAGCGTGTATTCCAAACGCACAGCCCTCTTATCGATAGCGTAACAGTTAAGCGTCGCGGTGCAGTTCGCCGTGCGAAACTTTACTATCTACGTGAGCGTTCTGGTAAATCTGCACGTATTAGAGAAAAGCTTAACTAATACGCGCTGTTTATCAACGCAAAAAAACGGGTTGCAGCCTTCGGGTTGCAACCCGTTTTGGTTTTTTAGTGACAAAGAATAAGTTAGATATTATACCAATCGGCTTAAATATTTAACCATTCTAGCGGACTAAATAAAGCGCTAACTGCGTTAGTAATTTTTCATGTACGACTGCATGGATGCAGGAGCTAGAGCAATGCAGGAGCAATTGCCGAGAACAACACCATGTCAAAATTTCTGCCTTGTTATCACTGTACTTATCTTTCGCTATAAATGGTCATTAACTTAACACGATTGGTATTAGAGATCAGGCACTACCATTCTCATATCAGTCCAAAAATGTTTAATTATTTTATCGGTTGGGTAATGTAGAATTACTGATAATCCGCCAAATAAAGTTATAAGCCCTAAGGTGAATGCCTAAAGTCGATTAGCAAGCGGTGACCACAACAGACAGCTTATAAATTACAACTCATAGCTCCCAACTCCCAACTCAAATCACATTCTTTTCTTTATTTAACCTTTTAACAGTTAACCGATCCTGTTAGTATTTATTGTATTGATTAGTTTACTTTTATGTAAATATAAATATACAAAATTACATTTTTGAGGTGTATAGAGCGTGGCGAATATTAAAGATTTAGACCAGTTAAGAATAGGTATTGATGAGTGCGATACACAGCTGGTTGCATTGCTTGCTCGGCGTAATAGTATTACCCAAAAAATTGGTGAAATTAAGCAGCAAACAGGTGCCCCTTTACATGCACCAGAGCGTGAAGCCTCTTTGTTAGCGGCCAGACGCCAAGAAGCAATAAAGCAAGGCGTTAATCCTGAGCTTGTTGAAGATATTCTTAGGCGTATGATGCGAGAAGCTTATCAGAACCAACAAGCTAAATTGGCATGTAGTGCCCCGCAGCTATCACCTATTGTTATTGTTGGTGGTCAAGGTGCAATGGGGCAGCTTTTTGCTCAGCAATTTATTCGCTCTGGTTATGAAGTCAGGATCCTTGATAAAGATCAGCAAACGAATGCACAAGAAATTTTAAAAGGCGCAAAACTGGTGATGATCAGTGTGCCTATAAACGCCTTAGAAACGATAGTTAGAGCATTACCAGCACTTGATAATGATTGTTTATTGGTTGATATAACATCGGTTAAGCAAGCACCACTAAGTGTGTTGAAAGAGGTACATAGCGGGCCTGTAGTGGGTTTACATCCTATGTTTGGTCCTGATATTTCTCACTGGGTTAAGCAAACGGTGGTGGTCTGTGAAGGGCGTGAGCATCAAGTTGCGCAAGGATTATTATCTCAGCTGCAAGTGTGGGGCTGTCAGTTAGTTGAACTTGATGCTAAAAAACACGATGAAGCTATGCAAATTATTCAAGTTATGCGCCATTTAACCACCTTTGTTTACGGCCAGTTCTTAGCTAAGCAAGGCCATACACTTGAAGAATTGCGAAGTTGCTCGTCACCAATATACCAATTAGAGTTAATGATGGTAGGGCGCTTATTTGCACAATCACCAGAGCTTTATTCCGATATTATGTTAGCACAATTTGATAATGTAGCGCCGTTACTTGCACAGTATCAAGAGACATTTGCGAGTACGTTAAAAAAGCTCAAAGCGGGTGATAAAGTTGGGCTAATAGATTCATTTGCTGAAGCAAAAGAATATTTTTCAGATTCAACCGCGCACTTTTTAACCCAAAGTCGCAGTTTGCTCAATAAAGCTAATGACGCAAAAGTACTTGATTAATAAAACGTTTAAAAAATACCAGTCAGTTAAACTGACTGGTATTATACCCAAGCCACCTCAAGAAGCAGCAACGATGAGAGTAAGTCTCTGTGAAACGCCCAACGGGTTGGTTTTAAAGCGATTTAGACTGCGTTACTTTTATAAGGAATTGATTTTAATAATAGAACCACTATTACTTGCAATCAATGCCTTGCCTAAATCGCTTTTAATTCCAACTAAAACTCGCATCTTGAGGTGGTTTGGGTATTTTACATACGCTTATATTTTAAAATGTAGCAATTACTTTTACAGCATCGCTTACTTTCGCGCTGTCAATATAACCAATAGAATCGGCGTTACTTACTACAAAATCAATAACTGCTTGATCGGAATCTAGTTTCTCTGGCGGTGTGCCTTTACCAGTAAAAACAAGCTTAGACCAATAAGCATTTAGCTGACTACTTGATTTGCCAACAACCTTGTTATTAAACTCATCAACAACACTGTTACCGTTTTGATTTACGGGGTTAACCTTTACACCATCGGCAAATGATTTGCTTTTACCTAGGTAGATTTTTTTTATCTCATTTTTGTCTAATGAATTGCTATTACTTGGGTTTACTATAACTGCAACATCAGCAAATGCTACAAAAGAGCAGGTTGAAATTAGGCTCGCTAAAATTAGCTTTTTCATTTTTATCCCCTTAAAAAACTAAATCTACAGCAACGGCAATAACGTCCGTTTCAGTATCTGTAATGTCATTTTTAAAACGGCTAAAATCTACTTTTAGCGCCGCTGATGGGTGGAAATCATAACGAGTGCCTATCGTGTAAACAGTGCTTTGTGCTTTAGTGCCCAAAAGTGCTTGGTTGATAGCGCCATTAAGAGCAGGGATTTGAGTTATTTTATCAAAATCAGCGGCGTCATGTTTATCGTCATTGTTCTCGTAGGTGAAATGCACAATAATTTCATCCATACGATAACCAACAGAAGCATAATATTGCGACTGTTTTGCTAATATACTGTTTTCAACTTCAAGTTGAGTATATTCAGCGTCAAATAGTATGTCGTTATAATCAATTGAAAAACCAACACCGATAAATGTTCCATCATCTTCAGAAATCGCAATATCATTTGCTTGTGTTACTAACCCGTTATCACGCAGTGTTTTCTCAAGGCCATTTAGAGCTTGGCCTGTAGGCTCTTGATCACTTAGGCCAATAGATGTTTCAGCAACAAGGTATGCTGCACGGGCACTGAACCAATCATATGATAAAGTCCAGTTAATGCCTGCTATGTCATTTAGCTCAGCTTTATCGTTATAAGTAACAACTCCAATATTACCATCAAAGCTGCCATAAATAATTTGTAGAGTTGAGTCCCAGTCACCTAGCTGTGATGTGTGCAGCAGGCTAAGGCCTTCGTATGTTGAAAATGGAATATTGTAAACAGATTGAGGTGGTCTTACCCAACGATATGCATAGCCAACATCTATAAAGTCAGAATAACGATAAAAAGGCACACGCATTTTACCTGCACTGAGTTGCAGCTCATCGGTAAATTCGTAAGTTAAGTAGGCCCATTCAAATTCCGCATTGAAGTCATTTTCACCACGGGCAACAATTTGTGCTGTTGCGCTCAATTTATCTTGTAAGTCAGCAGATAACTGTAATGCAAAGACACTCTCATTTTTGAATGAAATATCATTGTCATATTCATACAAGGTTGAATCGTTATCTAATGTTTTTCCGCCAACTATTGATGCAAAACCGTTTATGCGAACTTCAGCGTTTGCATAACTTGTTACGCACGCGCAGCAGATAGCGACAGCTAAGGATAGCTTTTTCATATGTGTGTCCTAGGTGTTTAGTATGTTGATTTCGACTACATTATAGAATGAAAGGGGTAAATTATCGAATGTTATGTTTTATTTTATCTTATGTATGTTGTTTTTGTTCTTGTAATGGGTAAATAATCTGTAATTTGTTTTTTTTAGGTTTTATAAATCCTATTTGCGAATGGTTTATTATCATAATTAATGAAATGTTTAACTAAAGTAATAAAAGTGACGACTTACATTAAATTTATACACAAATTCACAATACTGTCATATAATATCCTTCCAGAGGAAAGGTGCTTATTTAAGCATCTTTTTTTGTGCCTGATATTTAAAACAGCGCAAACACACACACGGTATCCTTTGGAGAGAATTTTGAAATTACGTAACCTTTCACAGTTAAGCTTAGCAATAATTGCCACTTTTGCGACTACAACTTATGCTCAAGATGAAAAAACCACTGCAAAGCAGGATGCTTTTGAGAAAATCGAAATAACAGCACGTAAGCGCACCGAAAGTATTTTTGAATCCCCAACAGCGGTGACTTCAATCGGTGAAGATCTTATCGATAAAGCCAATATGAGTAATCTTGAAGACATAGGTAAATATGTACCTAACCTAAATATTACTCGTTATGGTGTGGGTAATGCAGCCCATGCATCTGTTTTTATTCGTGGCATAGGCTTACAAGATCACATCATCACCACAGATCCTGGTGTTGGTGTATACCTAGATGGCGTTTACCTAGGGCGTCAAATGGGTTCTAACTTGTCATTACCAAACGTTGAGCGTGTGGAAGTGTTACGTGGCCCTCAAGGGACTTTATATGGGCGTAATACATTAGGTGGCGCAGTAAATATCATTACAAAACAGCCCGGTGATGAAGGTATTTTAACAACGACAGCAAAAGTGGGCTCTCGTGGGCGCATCGCTGGCGATGTGTATTTTAATAATGCATTGACTGATGAGCTGAGTATGTCTGCCAGTGCATCTTACAAAAAACGTGATGGTGTAGGTAGAGCAATTAATTTAGCCAATCCTGAAAAAGAAATTGGCGAAGAACAAGAAACGAGCGGGCGCGTTGCACTAAAATGGCAAGCAAATAGTGATTTTTCAATGGTTTTCTCATTGGATGCTGTTGATAATGAATCGGGCCAATCACCTTACACAATCGAATTAACACAACCATTAGATGCAAGCGACCCTTTTAATGGCGACTTCCCACTATTAACAGCTGACATGCTACCTGCAAATCCAGATGATTTAGCATCAACGGTAGCAGGTATTGAATCAACGTCATATTCAGGTTGGGGTACATCGTTGAGTGCTGATTGGGCGATTAACGATATTTACTCGGCTAAGTTTATTTCAAGTTATCGTACGTCAGAATATGATGGCGGTTTGGATGATGATGCAACGGCGCTTAATTTATCAGAATTTCCAGAAGAGGGTGGCGCGGATCAATACTCGTTTGAAATTCAATTAAACGGTACATTTGCGGACATGGACTTTGTATCTGGCCTTTACTATTTCAACGAAGATGGCTTTACACGTTCAGGTCCTTTTGTATTTAGTCCTTGGAATACTCCGAATGGTTTATTAAATGATGGCGTATCAGCATCATTTGGAGACTACGGCTTCTTTGACGTAAACCAAGAAACCAACTCATATGCAGCGTATATAAATGCAAGCTATGACTTAACTGATGATTTAAGCATTGGTGGTGGTCTTCGTTATTCAAAAGATAAAAAAGCAGCGAATGCGGTATTCCCAAGTTTTTCTGAGCGTAAATACGTAACCGCTGATTTTGATGCAGTAACATGGGATGTAAACGCATCTTACCAACTTAGCAACAACATGAACGTATACGGTCAAATTCAAAAAGGTTATCAAACAGGGGGCTTTCCGCCTCGTCCATTTGGTGGGCCTGATCAATTTGTACCGTTTGATGAAACTAAAGCAATTAACTACGAGCTGGGTTTAAAAGGCCAGGTACATGAAAATGTATCTATGATGCTTGCTGTGTTTGTAACTGATTACACAGACTTGGCATTACCATTTTCTGATCCAACGGCTGGTGGTGGGTTTGTAACAATTGTTGAAAATGCAGGTGCTTCAAAAGCACAAGGTATTGAGCTTGAAACAACTATCGCAATTACAGATGATTTCACTATTCGCAGCGCCGTTGGTTATTTAGATTCTGAAATTACAGAGGTTGATGCTGGCGTACAAGGTATTGGTATCGGAGATTCACCGGCATTAACACCACGTTGGACTGTAATGGTTGCGCCATCTTACTTTGTTGACTTAAGTAACGGCGGCACAATTGCACTTAATGCTAACTATTCATACCGTAGTGATATGCAAGGTCAGTCAGTATTTAACCAAAGTGAGCAAATTGATTCGCGTGAGTTAGTCGGTTTTAATATTTCTTACCTTAATGCTTATGGCGATATGGAAGTGACATTATACGGCGAAAATGTGCTAAACGAAGTTTACGATGTAGGTCGTCTGCAACAATCGGGTTTTGTAGGCGTGATGCGCAGTAATGACCGCAGTGAATTTGGTATTAAGTTTAAGAAAGATTTTGAGCTTTAATTACTAAAAAATCTGGTTTAAACATTAAAAGGTAAGCTTAGGCTTACCTTTTTTTGTGAATTTATAGTCGCAGTTCATTTTGTAATAGCGTGTAATAGAACTCGTAATTCTTTTTGACTAGCCTTAGCTTAATTTAGTTAAGGAATAAACAATTATGAAGAACGAACTTGATATAGCAATTGTTGGTGGTGGCGTGTCTGGTGTTTACAGTGCGTGGAGGCTACAACAGCATGAAGGCAAAGCAAAACGTATAGCATTATTTGAATACAGTGACCGCATAGGGGGACGTTTATACAGTAAAACACTGCCCGGGTTACCGAATGTAGTTGCTGAGTTAGGGGGAATGCGTTTTATTCCTTCAGATCATGTCATGGTTAATGCATTAGTTAATAATCTGAACCTGAAAACGCAAGATTTCCCAATGGGTTCTTCTTTACCCATGTATCCTAATTCAAAAGATCCCGCTTTGAAAGATGTAAAAGCGGGCAGTGAAAATAATCTTTTTTATCTGCGCGGTCAATATTTTCGTTACCGAGATTTTGCGCAGTGCCCTGATAAAATACCTTATAATTTAAACGCATCTGAACGCGGCTTTGGCCCTGAGGATTTGCAAGTTAAGGTGATGAACTTAATTTGTCCTGGTTTTGCTGACATGAGTCTGTGTGAGCAAATGAAAGTGAAAGTATTTGGCAAAGAGATTTGGAAGTATGGTTTTTGGAATCTACTTGAGCGAGTACTAAGTAACGAAGCCTATTTATTTATGAAAGAGGCTGGCGGGTACGATGCTAATGTTGCTAATGCAAGTGCAGTTACTCAGCTTCCCGCAACAGAATACAGTGATGACACTGAGTTTCTCACTCTTACTGATGGATTCCAGGCACTGCCATTAACACTGTGCGCGCAGTTTAAAGCGTTACCAAGCTGTTTAGCCGAAGATGACAAAGTGAAAATGAATAAACGGTTAGTGAAAATTAACTATTTGGATGATCCTGATTATCGATATGAATTAATATTTCAATCAACGTGCACAGATCAATATGGCAAAACAGTTGATGACTTAACCGTCACTGATCTGGAAATTGTAAAAACGAAACGGTTAATTTTGGCAATGCCAAGACGTTCATTGGAGCTTATTGAGTCTGAATTTTTTGCTGATCCATGGTTAAAAGAAAATATCCCCTCAGTACTTATACAAAAAGCGCTAAAAATGTTTATGGCTTACGAGCAGCCTTGGTGGCGAAGTTTAGGTCTAGTTGCAGGTCGTTCAGTGACCGACTTACCAATTAGGCAAACATATTATATGGGAACAGAGTGCGACCAAGCAGGCGGTTTACCAAATACAAATTCGTTATTGATGGCGTCATATAATGATATTGGCTCTATCCCCTATTGGAAAGGCTTAGAGTCTGGTGAGTTATATTCTGGTTACACACCAAGCTATGGATGTGAAGGTTATACCCCACAAGAAATAGTCCCTAAAAGCCAATGCCAAATAACCACTGGCATGGTGGAAGCTGCACACAGACAAATAGAAGCGCTTCATGAGCAAAAAGAATTAGCGATGCCGTATTCGGCCATTTACCAAGATTGGGGAGACGCCCCTTATGGCGGGGGTTGGCATGAGTGGAAAGCAAATTATCGTTTAGATGAAATTATGTGTCGTATGCGCCACCCTGTTGATAAAGAAAACATATATATTATTGGTGAGGCGTACTCATACGAACAAGGCTGGGTTGAAGGTGCATTAAATACAGCAGAATCAACACTCGAGGAGTTTTTTGATTTACCCACACCATGCTGGTTAGATCAAAAGCATAATTATCTACCTGTTAATTGCAATAAGACCTGCAAAGATCAAAGTGAAAAAGTGCAGCCTAATGCAAGCAGTAATACACTTAATGAAGTAACGAAATTTGCGTACGAAGGAATTAACCATGAGTACCAATAATTTTACGGTTGCTGACTATTTATTAACGCGCTTAAAAGAGCAAGGTCTAGAAAAAATATTTCAAGTACCGGGTGACTATGTACAGGAGTTTATGAGCGCACTTGATAAGTTTGATGGTATTGATGCGGTTGGTGACATAACGGAGCTAGGTGCAGGTTATGCGGCCGAAGGTTATGCTCGTTACAGAGGAATTGGCGCAGTATCGGTGCAATATGGAGTCGGTACATTAAGTGTTATAAACGCAATTGCAGGCGCCTATGTAGAAAGAAATCCTGTGGTGGTGATCACGGCTAGCCCATCAATTGATGATCGAAAAATTATCGCTGATACAGGCGCATTATTTCATCACTCAACGGGTAATTATAATTCAAACCAAGTCATATTTGAAAGTGTGACCGTGGCAAGTGAAATACTGTCAGATCCTGAGATGGCTCCAACTATTATAGATGCAGCATTAGCGTGTGCAATAAAAGAAAAAAGGCCAATTTACTTAGAAGCTTGGCAAAATGTCTGGGGGGCAGAATGCAAAGCACCCATGCAACCGCTGGTTATTACCGATTCACCAGCTAACCTAGGTATGCAAAAAACATTACTACAACAGACCATACAAAAGCTAGAAAGTGCAAAACAGCCAATAATTATGCTGGGGATAGAGATCGCAAGGTTAGGCTTACAAGACAAGGTAGAGTCACTTTTACATTTACTTAATATACCTTATACCACAAGCACATTGGCTAAATCGGTGATCAGCGAGCGAAGCGAAATTAGCCATAAATTATTTGTAGGCACCTATGCAGGCGAAGCCTCATTACCTGAAACGTTCGATTATGTGTCGCAATGCGATGCAGTTTTAGCGCTTGGGGTCATTTTTACTGATGACTACATCACGATGCTGACAAATCAAGGCTCTGATCTAATAAGAGTCAATATGGATGGTGCGCTTGTTGGTAACAGTGATCACTTTATTCATACCAGCCTAGCAGTATTTATTAATGAATTGATTGCGCATTTTTTGTGTTCATCAGCAGGCTTTAACGTGACGTTTTCAAAGCCCGACAATTTTGGCTTCAATGCACTGCCGCTCACTAAGCATAGCGATTTGTGCAGCCAAATTAGTTACGAAAGCTTCTTTGCTTTTTATCAACAAGAGTTAAATGAATCGAGTCCCTTAAAAAGATATAACCTTATTTTAGGTGAAAGCTCATCACTTTATATGGCTGCAAGATTGATTGGCATAGAAAAAAATCACTTCGTCAGTGATGCCGCATGGGGATCTCTGGGACATGAAACAGGGTGCTCTTTAGGTGTATCACTTGCAAATGATAACCGTAGTATTGTAATTGCAGGGGATGGCGGGTTTATGATGATGTGCCAGACACTTTCAACGCTGAGGCGTAATCACTGTAATACCGCTGTATTTGTAATGAGTAACGAGGTTTATGCTATTGAGCAATCATTTGTAGATATTTGCGCATTTACACCTGAAGGAAAATTTGCTCCTTTTGATGAATTACCTTCTTGGGATTACGAAGCGTTAGCTCAAGCTTACGGTGTTAAATATTTAAATGTCAATTCAGTGGCAAATCTACAAGATGCATTTAATATTTTATATGAAAATACATCAGCGCCTTACCTCATTAAAGTTGATATTGCACGTGATGATTTAGCGCCAGCAATTCAAACGCTTGCAGAGTCAGTAACCGGTCAAAAACGTGACGAGTGTTTATGTCACAAGGATAATAAAGGGAATATATGATGAATAACCAAAATACAGTTCATGAAGTTTCGCAACAGCCGCACGAACAGCTAAAAAGCGCCCAGAGCCTGATGGCAACTTATTGGAATAATACGCTAAGGTTGGTTCAAGCACTTAAGTCTTTGGATTTTAAAGATGATCAGCTGCTAACTCAAGCATCCCCATCAGTGTCTGAAACTCCAGGGTTAACAGGGTATCAAGCGCAAACCCTTATATTTAATACTCGTTTACGATTCAATCCTGCTGTTATTATAATGTGTGAATCAACAAAAAATGTAGCACAGGCATATAAGCAAGCTATTAGCTTGAACTTACCGATCCGCGTTCGTTCTGGTGGACACGACCATGAAGGGGAGTGTACGGGCACCGATGTGATTTTATTAGATTTGAGCCGATTAACAGATTTTAACGTTGATAAAGTTAACGGCGACTATATTGCTAGTATAGGCTCAGGTTATCGTTTTTTTCAGGTGGTGCCAAAGCTAGCTGATAATAACCCGCCATTGACAATACCTCATGGTACATGCGCAACAGTCGGTTTAGCTGGTTTTATTCAAGGCGGAGGCTGGGGACCATGGACACGTAGCAAAGGGATGTGCTGTGAGTCGCTGGTGGGGGCTACTGTTGTATTAGGTAACGGTGATATTGTTGAAGTAAACGAAAAATCCCATCAAGCTTTATTATGGGCATTACGTGGTGGCGGCGCCCTAAGTTACGGTATAGTGACCAACTTTAAAGTAAAAGCATTTGAGATCCCAGAAGAGATCCATCGCTTTGTAATAAACTGGAATACTAATGACGAGCATGCGCAACTCTTGCCCACGTTTGAGCTTTTATCGCAATGGGAAGACGTTATAAATAACGCAAGTACCGATATGCTGGTCGGCACTAATTTAAAAATTAATGCAGTTGCTGCTGAGCACGCGACAAGTGAAGTTAGAAAGTTATGCCACCCGAGCTCTATGTACGGCTATTGGCAGGGAAGTTGGCAGGCACTAGAAGAATTTGTAACAAACAACTTTAGCAATAGTACACCAGTACACCAAGGTACAGATACAAAAGCTAACTATAACAGTGCATTAATGAGTAATTGGTCACGAAACTCCCTTTACGATGTACTAAAGAATAAAATGCACGTAGGTAATTTAACGAATACCGATGGCATGCCATTCACTCCTGACTTTGATGCACCTGCACCACATAAATTAACATCTAAAGTTGTGAAAATTAGTGGTCTAAAAAAAGAAGGGAAAGATCAGTTAATTCAGAGTTTAACGTCAGATTTAATTAATGCGAAGAGTAGTGATTTAGGCCTGTTTAGTTACGTTACGCTCGGTGCTATAGCAGGTCCTTTCTATGATGAAATAAGCGAAGAAGAGCCAAACGCCCGCGTTGCATTCCCTTATTCAAAATCTCAGTACACTATTCAATATCAAACATGGTGGAATGAGTCGGTTGAGTTAAAAGAAAAAGGCCAAAATAATGAGGTCTACAATTATATCAATAGAGCAATGGACTGGATTGAAGTAAGCCGAGAGACACAAATTAATGGAACTGAGGGCGCGTTTATTAGCTTTAAAGACAGTGCAATCCCAACAAAAACGTACTTCCTTGGTAGTTATCAGCAACTTATTGATGTAAAAGAAGCATATTCAAAAGACTCTTTTAATCACCTAAGGTCACGTAAAACGATTATTTAATTTGGTCGAACCAAGTTTTATTTAAGCACTAAAAGCGCTGGTTAGCTAAAATGTCATTTTTGTTTTATTACAAAGCAAAAGTGGCATTTTTAACATCACATATCCCCAAATAATTGACGACCATAATATTGAAATTTTACTTTCGTTTATCCATAGAATCGCCATGTTAAGTATCTAGGGCGTGTTGACCTTTCGTGATTGATTTTGCAGCAGTCTATTTGGTATTTAGGCAAGGCAGCGCCTATGGTGTGTGGTTGCTCCCCATAAATAGGCGATAACGCAGTATAAATGCCAAACATGCGCTGCCCAAAGGGTTCTTCCTAAGGGTGATTAACTCTTTGTTACCTGCATAGAGGGTAACAAAGAGGTGTGAGCAGGACGCGGAAGCTTTGCTCGATTTTTACTTATTCTCACATGGATGTGAGCCAGTAGAATAACGCAGGAGCAGTTATCGAGCCCACTCGATTACAAACCTCGCGCCTCGATTAAATCGCCCCTAGATTGAACAAATTTCAATCCACAAAGGTCAACACGCCCTAGCTTTCGTATGCTTATTTTATATTTACAGTCATTGTATTGAGAGAATATAGTGACGATATAAAAAATAAGGATCAGCATTAAAATGGAACATACGTTTTATTTACTCACGCGACAACAACAGCACGCTTTTCAATTAAAACTAGCGGGGTTATTTATTGTAGGCAACCTCGTTTTAGCAGGGTTGTTTTTTATGCTCTCAGTTTTATTTTTATCAATATTTGCTGTTTCAATCAGCCTTTCTGTATTTGCACCATTTATTGACATACCCAGCGGAATTAAAGCGGGTAGCCTTAAATATTATTCACCCTTGTTGATTGGTGAAAAAGTAAAAAATGCACGTTTGGTGCTACATGGCGGAAGTTTATTTGATTACTATTTTGTACTTGATTCAAAAGATAGCGCGCAGCAGCGCACTAAACAGGTATTTTCAGGCTACATTGAAGGGCTATTAACGCTGATAAGCGAGTATGAAAACCATCAGCCAACACACATTACTTTAAAAGCATCGAGTTATATTATTCATCCGCGAACAGCTAATAAACTCGGTTTACGCCAAGTTGAAACAGATCCGCTGCAACGTTTTATATTGTATTTTAATTTTATAAATTTAAGTTGTGCAATGTCGTTGATCAAAGGCAAATTCACTCTTGTTAATATGAAAAAAGTGTATACGTTTGAAGGGGATCTTGATGTGTTGATCACTAAAAAACAGTATTTAGTTAAGTTACAACAACGGATCAAAGGGCTAGGTGAATAAACACATAGCCCACAAGGAAAATATGTTATTAGTTGTTTTTCTCTTGCTCGCGTTTTTCACGTGCTTCACGTAATTCAGCTGCGAGTTCTTGCGCTTTTTGCTTGGTTTTCTCAGTGAGTTCACCAGCGGCTTCTTTACTCTCTAACCATGCATCAAGAGCGACTTCTTTACCGTCATCATACATATCTAGGCCTAACTTTTTACTCTCACTAAGTAGCTCATCAAGCGATTCACCTTTAAATTCGTTAGTGGTTTCTTTTACATCATTCCATGCATCGGTGAGCGCTTCTTGAACGTCGGCTTTTGCTTCAGAGGCATCTTTTTTTACTTCGTTAGCATCTTCACAACCAGTTAATGCTACACAACCTAATAAAACTAAACTTGCTAATTTGTTCATATTTGTTCTCTAATAAAAGGATTGAAGCCTAAGAGTTTTTATCTTAGGTACGGTCATTATTAATGACAACGCAATAACAAGCAATATACAGGTAGAAAAATGAATATACCCCAAACAGCACGACTTAATTTTAAATTAATGGGCGAAAGAGATGCTCAGCTACTATTTGATTTAGACAGCGATCCAGATGTAATGCGCCACCTCACGCGTGGTAAAGTAAGCTCAATGCAAATGATTAAAGAGGTATTTATCCCTCGCTTGCAAGCCTACACTAATCCAGATAAAGGCTGGGGCTTATGGCAAGTAAATATTACTGACACTAATACATTTATAGGCTGGGTGTTGATACGTCCTATGGGATTTTTTACAGATGAGTCAAATTTTAGTGATATAGAAATTGGTTGGCGATTTAAGCAACTAAGCTGGGGAAAAGGATACGCAAGCGAAGCGGCTAAAGCAGTGGCAGAAGTCATAGAAAAACAAGCCGGTGTCACCGCATTGAGTGCAACAGCCCTAAAAGACAATATTGGTTCAATTAAAGTAATGCAAAAACTAGGAATGCAGTTTATTAAGCAATACATTCATACTGACGAAAATGGTGATTTACCAGCGGTACTCTATCGCAAAAGTATTGAGATTGAGTAATCGTAGTTTGACCGTATCACGCACAGAGTGTATTAATTAAATAATTAAAAAATAAATACAGCAAGGAATTAATTATGTTTTTAGGTGCTAGGCATTTACTGCTATTGAGTGTAGTAGTTATTCAATTACAAATGAGCGTGTTAGCAAATAATACCAAGCTGGCTCAAGCGGCCGTTGCAATGCCAGATAGTTATAGCAGTGATACGGCACGTGTTATTTTAGAGCTTGGCGGAAATGCTGTAGATGCCGCAATTGCAGCGCAGTTTGTGTTAGCCGTTACTTTACCTGAGGCCGGAAATATCGGCGGCGGTGGCTTTATGTTGATCCAAAAAGACGGCAAAGGAGACTTTATTGATTACCGCGAAACAGCACCCAGCGCAGCTCACCGAGATATGTACTTAGATAAGCAAGGTAACGTCATTACTAATAAGTCAGTATACGGGATCCATGCCAGCGGCGTTCCCGGAAGTGTTGCAGGCATGTGGTTAGCGCATCAAAAACACGGCACACTCAATTGGGACGTATTAATTGAGCCAGCAGTTAAGCTAGCCGAACATGGATTTATAGTGCATCCAAAGCTTGCTAGTAGCATAGAGCGTTATATTGCACGGATGGCTAAAAAAGAGGTATCTATTAACTTTGCTGATTATTTCTCCAGTGCTAAGGCGAATAAAAACTTCAAACAACCAGAACTAGCAGCCACATTAAAGCGTATTCGTGATAAAGGCCAAGCAGGGTTTTATGAAGGTGAAACAGCAAAAATTATTGCTGACTTTATGTCTGAGCACGGTGGCATTATTACACAAGCAGATCTAAAAGCGTATCAAGCTAAATCAAGAGTCCCTATGAAATCAGCGTGGAATGGTTATGAAGTACTTACTTCGCCACCACCCAGCTCTGGTGGCATCGCTATTTTACAATGGCTTAAAATGTATGAGTTAACAAAACCTGCGAAAGGGCTGGAGCATAATTCAGTAGGGTATATTCATTTATTAGCCGAAATAGGCAAACGCGTGTTTGCTGATAGGGCAGAGTATTTAGGCGATCCTGACTTTTTTGATGTACCAAAAGCGGCGTTAATTGCCAGTGATTACCTTGAAAAGCGTAGCAGTACGATAACGCTAGATAAAATATCAACGACTGAAAACATTCAACCCGGTTTATATGAAAGCGAACAAACAACACACTTTTCAATTGTTGATAAGTGGGGCAATGCAGTATCGAATACCACCACGATTAATTTAGGATACGGCAGTGGCGTAGTGGTCGCAGGCGCAGGCTTTTTACTTAACGACGAAATGGACGACTTTAGTGCAAAACCAGGGGTAATGAATGTATTTGGCGCGCTCGGCGGCAAAGCCAATGAAATACAGCCCCATAAGCGTATGCTCAGCTCAATGACGCCAACCATCTTACTCAAAGACAATAAAGTAAAAATGGTCACTGGCTCACCGGGTGGCACCACGATTATTAGCTCAGTGTATGAATCTATTTTAAATGCGGTGGAATTTAATATGAGTGCAGAACAAGTGGTAAACAGCCCGCGTTTTCATCATCAACTTTGGCCTAAAAACGTGATCCGTCATCACCCTGGTTTAGATACAGAGGTTGTTAAAGCACTTGAAAAAATGGGCTATACACTCAATGAGCGCCGTTTTGGAGATATGCACGTGATTATTGAACGCAACGGCAAACTCGACGCAGGCTCTGAAGCATCAGGGCGCGGAAAAGCGGTGGTGTTTTGAGGTAGCAGCGGTAAGCGGTAAGTTTTAAGGTTGCTCGGTTTCAGTATCTTCCATGGAGCTTGAATGTTGCATATTATTAAAACGGATATAGGCAGCTATCCAAAACAGATAAGCTTCAATAGTGCTCTTAGCATACCGCTTGCTATACATATGATCTTTAATCATGCTTAGAAAAAGAGATTTCATAAATAATATTCAACTTCCAAATTGAACTGTATGTATAGGGCTATGTTGTAGTTGAGTGTGGGTATTAAAAATTCATATCATAATGCCTCTTTTATCCATGTTTGATCTGAATACTCAGTGTTATCTTCCAT
>NZ_LHPH01000032.1:0-37669 GCF_001298125.1 Pseudoalteromonas porphyrae
AATGTTGTATGTGGGTTGATTGAACCAGGCTTAGCTAGTACTTGACCACGTTCAACGTCTTCACGCTTAGTACCACGTAGAAGTGCGCCGATGTTTTCGCCAGCACGACCTTCGTCAAGAAGCTTACGGAACATTTCAACACCAGTACAAGTAGAACGAGTTGTATCATTGATACCAACAATTTCTACTTCGTCATTGATGCGGATGATACCAGCTTCAACACGACCAGTTACAACAGTACCACGACCTTGGATTGAGAAAACGTCTTCGATAGGCATGATGAATGGCTTATCGATGTCACGCTCTGGCTCTGGGATGTAAGTATCAAGTGCTTCTGCAAGCTCAACGATCTTGTCTTCCCACTCTTTCTCGCCTTCTAACGCTTTAAGCGCAGAACCCGCGATTAGTGGTAAGTCATCACCAGGGAAATCGTATTCAGAAAGAAGTTCACGAACTTCCATTTCTACTAGCTCAAGTAGCTCTTCATCATCAACCATGTCACATTTGTTCATGAACACGATGATGTAAGGAACACCAACTTGGCGAGAAAGTAGGATGTGCTCACGAGTTTGTGGCATAGGACCGTCAGTAGCCGCAACTACTAAGATAGCGCCGTCCATTTGAGCAGCACCTGTGATCATGTTTTTAACATAATCGGCGTGACCAGGACAATCTACGTGTGCGTAGTGGCGTGAAGGAGTATCGTATTCAACGTGAGATGTTGAAATTGTGATACCGCGCTCACGCTCTTCTGGAGCGTTATCGATTGATGCGAAGTCTTTAGCTACACCACCGTATACTTTTGCAAGTACGTTAGTGATTGCTGCAGTTAGGGTAGTTTTACCGTGGTCAACGTGGCCGATTGTACCAACGTTTACGTGCGGTTTTACGCGTTCAAACTTTTCTTTTGCCATGACGGAACCTATCAGTTTTGTGTATCTAGATTACATATGAAAATAATCCACCAGTAGGTAGATTAAGTTAAATTTTTCAAATTTCAAATAGTTTTTTCTGACAGATAAAGGAAGTATTCAAGAAGATTCTTAGACTGGTGCTGATAGGCAGAGTCGAACTGCCGACCTCACCCTTACCAAGGGTGCGCTCTACCAACTGAGCTATATCAGCAACACCAGAAACTGGAGCGGGCAGCGGGAATCGAACCCGCATCATCAGCTTGGAAGGCTGAGGTAATAGCCATTATACGATGCCCGCGTTAGGAACCTGTTCTTAAACTACCTCTAACCGTCAAGAATAAAGTGGTGGAGGGAGCTGGATTCGAACCAGCGAAGGCTGAGCCGTCAGATTTACAGTCTGATCCCTTTGGCCGCTCGGGAACCCCTCCACGATAATTCTTGACTAAACACGACTCATAAGAGAAGTGGTGCCGACTAACCGAGTCGAACGGTTGACCTACTGATTACAAGTCAGTTGCTCTACCAGCTGAGCTAAGTCGGCACTGCTTTAGTACGGGGCGAGATATTAGAGTAAGGTGCGAGTTGATGCAACAGTAAAATTAAAAAAAATATGAATTTATGTGTTAAATGCTCACAAATCAGGCAAAAACCATGTTTTCTCTATTTATTATTCAATAAATACCACTGGTTCAGGCCTTTCATGACTAATTGCGAGTCAAAAACAGCGCCCGAAAACTGCGCTTGTAATAACTTGGCATAACCACCAGCAAAAATTAATTGTGGTTTTTTACCACTTAAGTGCAATTTAGCTTGTTCAACTGCACCAATAGTGGCCACTAATGCGCCATTTTTTAAACCGTTTGGTGTGTTTACGCCTAATTGATTACTAAATTCGGTATGTTGATCATCGAATACCCGCTGAGTATTTTGTGTTAATGAGCGAGTCATTAAATCAAGGCCAGGTAAAATCCAACCACCTAGGTGCTGTCCTTGTGCTGTAAGTACGTCAATTGTTGTGGCTGTGCCGGTGTCTACCACTATGCAATTTTGCTGTGGCCATAATGTAAATACGGCAATAAGTGCAAGCCAGCGGTCGATCCCTAAATTATCATAGTGTTGATACGCGCATTGCAAACCGCCGAGCTCTTTACTTACTTTAGCTTCAAAACATGGCACGTTATGCAAATTAGCTTGCGCAAGTAAGGCGTGCAGCTGGTCACTTTTCCCAACACAGGCATAAATAAGCTCGTTAATTTGCGGCCAAGGCAGCGTATTTACATCACACGGTTTAATTTCGCCTTGCTGGTATAACGTCGCTTTAAGTGCTGTATTACCTACATCAATCAGTAATCTCATAGCTGCGCCTTGCGTAACGAAATTTCACCACCGTAATAACTTTTAACCTCGCCATCTTGGCGAATACGAATACCACCGTTAGCATCAATGCCTTCACAAATACCACGCCAGCTACGATGCCCGGTATTTAGTTCCACACACTGCCCAGCAAAGGCGTTGAGTAAATTCCATTGTTGGTACATGTCATGCAGCCCCGTTTGGCTGTACTGTGCTAAACGCAGCTCAAGGTGATAGGTTAAATGCGCCACCAGCTGATTTTTATCTATTTGCTCACAGTGTTGATTCAAATCTGTCCACGCTTGGTCGATTTGCTGACTAAAACTCTCAGGCATTTGCAAGTTAATACCAATGCCGATTACTAGCTGACACGGCCCTTGTGGTTGACCATCGAGCTCAACTAAAACACCTGCTAGCTTTTCTTTATTAAGGTAAATATCATTGGGCCACTTGAGCTCAATATCTAACTGGTACAGTGCTTTTAATGTATCGTAAACAGCCAAACCAACAGCGATAGACATGCCCATTGCGGCTTGTAGGCCGTCATCTAACCGCCAGAAATAACTGTAGTACAGGTTTGCACCAAATGGTGACTGCCATACTCGCCCACGACGCCCGCGCCCTGCCTGCTGCATTTCAGCCACAATTACAGTGCCGGAGTCTAGTGTTTGTTTTGCTGCAATACGACGCATCAGTTCACTGTTGGTTGAATCGATAATAGGATGTACTTCAACTTGCGCGCCACGAGATCCAAGTGCTTGGTAACACTGCGCTATTTTATTTTGATCAAGTAAGCCAACCGTATTATTCAAACTGTAGCCCTTACCGCTGACTTTAAAAATATCTAACCCCATCTCTTGTAAGCTTTGAATGTGCTTACTGACTGCAGCCCGGCTAATACCCAGTTGTTCACCTAATAATTGCCCCGAAATAAAGCCTCCTTGGTTGAGGGCATTCAAAATTGCGAGCTTATTACCATCTGGCGCCTTCATGCTGGCTCCTCTAAATTTATAAGGTACTCAGCATCGCCATTTATCAACCGTACTTCGTGTTGTAATTTTATTTGATAACGCTGCCAAACTTGCTGTTGGATGTATTTAACCATAGTCACAAGGTCGCTCCCTCGACTATTACCATGATTAACAAGTACCAGTGCTTGTTGTTGATGTACCTCAATACCCGCTATGCGGTGACCTTTTAAGCCAGCCTGCTCTATTAACCAACCAGCGGCCACTTTATGATGTTCGCCATCGTAATAATAATGGGGCAACTGCGGGTACACTAGGAGCAACTCATTGAGTAGCGCGTTTGCTATGATTGGGTTTTTAAAGAAGCTCCCTGCATTAGCAAGCACGTAAGGGTCGGGTAATTTGCTGTTGCGTGTTTTAATAACTTGTTCAAAAACCGCTTGCGGTGTGACTTGTTCAAGCTGCTGCAAAGGACCATAGCTTAACTCTGGTTGCCACAACTGAGGCAAAGCGAATGCCACTTTAGTAATTACCGCTTTATTTTTTAATCCGTGCTTAAAAATAGAGTCACGGTAACCAAACTCACACTGCTCGGCAGATAAGCGAATAAACTGCTTACTGGCAATATCAAAATACTCAACATATTCAACAAACTTTGCCAGCTCAACACCATACGCACCAATGTTTTGCACGGGAGCAGCCCCGACAGTACCGGGGATCAGCGCGAGATTTTCAAGCCCAGGCATACCTTGCTTGAGTGTATAAGCAACCAATTGATGCCAGTTTTCACCTGCAGCAATCTCAAGCAAGTAATCATGCACACGCTGCGTTACTGTGATACCTGTGGTAGCCATTTTAATAACCACACCTTGGTAGTCATTTAAAAAAACCGTATTACTGCCCTCTCCCAATATACAAAAAGGCAGGCTAAACGATTGCTGCTGCAATTGTCTGTTGTCGGTGATTACACTTATTTGTGGGCACTGACTCGGTAAAGAAAACGTATGAAAAGGTTGCAGGGACTGAGCCACAAAAGCCTCAAAGGTTACCAATAACTAATCATACTAGTGTAACTCATCATCGTTTATGCAAGCCACCTGATTGTAAAAATTGTTCAACCCTGATGGTCAATCATGATATAAAACCTGCACTTATTATTTCCGTTCAAGGCCAATATGAAACTCACACCTATTTTTTTAAGCCTTGCCATGGCGGGCGCTTGCTCACACGCCACGGCGAATGCTGTTGACGAACACACTTACGCAAACCTTAATGATGTTATTACCACTCACCTACACCTCGACTTAGATGTCGACTTTGCTGATAAGCAATTAGAAGGGTTTGTTGAGCACACATTACAATGGCAAGATAACAGCAGCAAAACGCTCGTACTTGATACGCGCGACTTAGATATTGATAAAATAATGTATCAAGATCAAAACGGCGGCTGGCATAAAGCCTCTTACACGCTCGCTAAGCGCGATGATGTTAAGGGCTCAAAACTGACCATTACATTTAAAAGCCAAGCGCAAAAAGCTCGTATTTATTACAATAGTCGCCCTGAGGCATCTGGTTTACAATGGTTAACACCTGAGCAAACGGCCAGCAAAACGCATCCATTTATGTACAGCCAATCACAGGCAATTCATGCCCGCAGCTGGATCCCAGTACAAGATACACCAGCAATGCGTGTTACTTACTCTGCGCGTATTCATACGCCAAAAGATGTGCGTGCAGTAATGAGTGCCGACAATAAAGATGCGCTTTATAAAGACGGTGACTACATTTTTGATATGCCTCAAGCCATCTCACCTTACTTAATTGCAATTGGTGCTGGTAATTTAGAATTTAAAGCTATGTCTAAGCAAACCGGTATTTTTGCTGAGCCAACTATTTTGGATGCATCGGTTGCTGAGTTTAACGATACCCAAGCAATGATCGACAAAACCAATGCAATGTACGGTGAATATGCATGGGGTCGTTATGACTTATTAATGCTACCGCCAAGTTTTCCATTCGGTGGCATGGAAAATCCACGTCTATCATTCATCACGCCAACGGTTGTTGCTGGTGATAAAAGCTTAGTTAACCTGATAGCACATGAACTCGCTCATTCTTGGTCTGGTAACTTAGTGACGAATGCCACGTGGGAAGATTTATGGTTAAACGAAGGCTTTACCTCATACGTTGAAAATCGTATTATGGAAGAAGTTTTTGGTCGCGACCGCGCCGTAATGGAACAAGCACTCGACGCAGCAGGCCTTCGCGCGCAACTTAAAACGATTGATGCACCAGATACCCGTCTTAACTTAAAACTTAATGGCCGTGATCCAGATGATGCATTTAGCTCAGTACCATACACTAAAGGCCAGCTGTTCTTAATTTACCTTGAAAATAAATATGGTCGCGATAAGTTTGACCCATTCGTTAAGACCTACTTTAACGAATTCTCATTTAAGTCACTCACAACAGCTGAGTTTGTAACTTATATCAAAGCAAACTTAATTGAAAAGTATCCTGGTGTTGTCAGCATGGATAAAGTAAACGAATGGATTTTTGAGCCAGGTTTACCCGCAGACGCGCCAAACCCAACATCAGATGCCTTTGATAAAGTAGATAACGCAACACAAACGTGGTTAACAGGCAGCACAACCGCAGCGCAACTACCGACAAACAATTGGACTGTGCATGAGTGGTTACACTTTTTAAATAATCTACCACGCGATTTAAGCATTGAAAAAATGACCGAGTTAGATGCAGAATTTAATCTTACGCAGTCAACCAACGCAGAGCGTGCTTTTGCATGGTATATGCTTGCAGTAGGAAATGGTTATCAAGCAATCTATCCGGCGCTTGATAATCATTTATCAGGCATTGGTCGTCGTAAACTAATTGTACCGCTGTACAAAGCACTTGTTACACATGGTAAACGTGAGTGGGCAAACAAGGTGTACTTAAATGCACGCCCAGGTTACCACCCTCTTGCACAAGGTACTATTGACGCATTATTTGTTAAGTAAGCATCAAAAGAAAGGGCGATAAATCGCCCTTTTTTGTTTTTAAATAGGCTTTTTGGTTCTTACTTTGTGATTTTTTTGATGAATGCTTGTCGTTCTTGCTCACTGGCTTGCTGCCACCAAAAATCAAGCATCGCTGCTGCATTGGGTACGCCCTCATTTATTGGCGCAGTACGAGAGACTGGTGCATTATTTGTGGTAGTAACAGTTCTATGGCCCGTTGGTGGCGCCTTTTTCTGACCCTTAGTACCAGTAATATCCTCAGCGGCAATGAGATCTAATGGGATCCCCAGTGATGCCCCCTTAGCTTGCAAACTAACTTGTGGAGCCTCGGCGAATACTTTGGCTGCAACTGCATTTTCAGCACGATTAAATACGACATCATAATCAGTGCCTGATGCGATGGTCACGTTTACCCAAAATGGTTCAGAGTCAATCACTTCATGCTCATCGTAACTTAACTCATAAAGGTCTGAATATTTAAGCTTGAATTGATACTGTCCTGGGGCTAAATCTAATTCATCTATACGATTAAAAAATGACTGTTCAATTTTTTTATCCCCGACCTGCAAAGGAATAATTTCCTCCGGAAAATAAACTGTCTCAGCAAAACTAGCTGCACTGAGTAATAACGATACGACACCACCTAATACTATTAATTTACGCATATGAACTCCTTGTTGTTTGATTTGAGTTTGACACTGCAAACAAAGTTTGTCATTAGTGCACTTTACTCCACGTTAATAAAGGATCTCAACCGTGAGCCAAGAAACTATATTTACAAAAATTATTAATCGCGAAATTCCCGCAGACATTGTTTACGAAGACGATCTCGCTCTAGCATTTAAAGACATTAATCCTCAAGCGCCTTTTCATGTACTAATTATCCCAAAAAAAGCGATTGCAACAATTAATGACATTACTGAGCAAGATGCTCCTTTAGTCGGCCATCTATACGTGGTTGCAGCAAAACTAGCTAAACAACAAGGTTTTAGCGAAGATGGATTCAGAGTAGTAATGAACTGTAATCAACATGGTGGGCAAACTGTTTATCATATTCATTTACATATGCTCGCCGGAAAAAGTATGGGATGGCCACCATACCAAGATAAGAAGAAAGAATTGGTATAGTAATTTTTACTCTAAACTTTTATAAACACGCATAACTTTAATCAAATGTTATAAATGTGTTTATATTCAAATAGATAATCGAAAAAAGCATGGCTAATTTTTAACAACTAATACCTTGAAGCTAGTAAAATTGTATTTTTCCTGCCTATTAATAGGAAATTTCTAATACGAAAGGCGCGGATTGCGTGTTAGGATTAATTAGTCAACTTTATTCAAGAGTAAGTAAGTATGAGTAGTTCAGCCTTTTTGTTACTAGATCTAGAGCCAATCAATACAATTGGTATTAATGTATTAGAGCCTTTATTAAAAACCCAAGGGCTCAATGTTACTACAGGAACTAATATTTTAGACATTCCTGAGGGTACCCGCTTATTATTTATTGAAACATCAAGCCAAGATGCGTGGGGGAAATTAAAAGAACAATTAGTAAACCTACGTATAAAATGCGATATCGTGTTATTCAATTTAGATGAGAACCCTGAGTTAGCTAACCGCGCGCTATTGAGCGGCATCCGTGGCGTGTTTTACACCACGGATAATGCAGATGTATTAATGAAGGGAATTCGTTTACTACTTGAAGACCAGCTTTGGTATCGCCGCGATATAATGTGTAACGCCTTAAACCGCATGCTGCAGTTCAATAAAGACGCTTTACATAAACTAACAGATGGTGATATTGAGCCTGTAAAATTAACCAAGCGTGAAAAAGCCATCATCTCATTAATGAGCAATGGCTCTAAAAATAAAGAAATTGCTGAGTCACTCAGTATCAGCCCACATACGGTAAAAACGCATTTATACAGTGCATTTAGAAAAACCAAATGCCGTAACCGTATAGAGCTTCTTTCATGGGCTCAACAAAATATTCCTGACGAAATTCGCTAATACAGCAATATCATACTCGAATTAAAAACAGGTGCTGCGGCACCTGTTTTTGTGTTTATTAAACAACGTGCTATTTGCTAACATCGGCAATTGCCATTATTCTGAAGCCGTCTCTGTGATTTGCTTGGAATAGCCATGCTCGATTCCCTAACACTCTATTTTGCCAGCGCTGCCATGATGGCAGTTATGACACTGCTTAATTTTTTAACGTGGCGTGCTAATAAGCACACTCCTGGCACCGTACTTTATATATTTTACCCATTGGTATTATTTACCGCACTAATGAGTTTTGCACTACATGGCAATATCGACAGTGTCCTTACCGCGACTTTGGCTAATAGTTTATTATTTAGTGCGTCAATTATACATGGTTTAGCCATTAGCCAATTTTTAGGTTATAAGGGCAAAATCTTCCGTTTATTTGTTGCTGCAACGATTGTGTGCAGCGCAATATTGGTCTACTCAAGTGTTGTTGATCCCAGTTTGCGTATTCGTATTTTAGCCTCCGACTTACAACACATCAGCGAAGCCATTTTTTTACTTTATCTATTTTTTCGTTTTGCCCGCAAACCATACCCAAATGGCAGCATTGTCTATATTTTAATTCTCACCATTGTTTGCTGTATTTTCGCAGGCCGTGCCTTTTTAATGGAAGATATGAACAGCTTTAACCCATTAAAAGAGAACTGGTTTAGTATTACACTACTTGTAAATGGCGTTATTGCACCGATGTTTTATGCCACTGGCATGGCATTACTTTGTAATGAACGCCGCGAGCAAAACCTGAATCAACTAACTTTAAAAGCACAAAAAGATTTAGAAATTCGCGGGCTATTTTTATCCACTATTAGTCATGAAATTCGTACCCCACTCAATGGTATTTTAGGCAGTGCGCAGTTGATCATGAACCAATCCAGCGACCCTCGAGATAAGCCCTACTGCGAAGCTATTATTAACTCGGCCGAATCGCTCAATTTACTGGTTGATAAAGTGCTCGACTACGCCAGCCTAGATCAACACGATGAAGCCCTGTATGAAGAAGATGTAGAGTTTAAAACGTGGTTACATAATTTATGTTTGCTGTTAAGCCCTCTAGCAGAACAAAAGCGCTTACACTTTGAGTTGATTTATGACCTTCCTGAACAAGCGTGCTATTACTGCGATCAGCAAAAACTGCGACAAATCATCATAAATTTAGTCGGTAATGCCATTAAATTTACTGATCATGGTACCGTTAAAATTCGCGCAGAATTGCTCGAAGAACGTCAGCTTGAACATCACATTCGCATTAGCGTCATTGACTCTGGACCGGGTATCGAAGATGACGAAATTGAATATCTAACAGAGCCCTATGTGCAAAGCAGTGCCGGCAAGGAAAAGGGCGGAACAGGCCTTGGTCTTGCAATAACCAGTCGCTTACTCGATAAGTTAAGCTCCCAATTAGATATTATCAGTGAGCTTGAAAAAGGCAGTTCATTTAGCTTTGATATTAACTTAGCGCTAGGGGAGCTCAGTTTAGTGGAACAGCGTCACCAATGTAAAGACTACCTCACAGGCCTAGACGTGCTATTAGTTGAAGACTTAGACCTCAACCAAAAAATAGCCATTGAGTTTATGGCTGACGATGAGCATAAAATAAAACTCGCGCGTGATGGTAAAAGTGCCATTGATTTAATGCAAAAGCATCATTTTGATGTTGTATTGCTCGATATGAACTTGCCAGATCTCACAGGACAAGAAGTACTAAAAACACTCAAAAGAATTGAGCATAAAAACCAACGAACCCCCGTACTCGCATTTACTGCAAGCTTAAGCCCTGACGAAATAAAAGAATACTTTTCTTTAGGTATAAAAGATATTGTCGGCAAACCAATAAAACAACAAAAATTACGCCAAGCGCTGAGTGATTCGCAAACTAGCCAAGCCCCCAGCATTGCCGTAGAACTCAGTGATGTTCTGTATGACGAAACGGCCGCAAAAACACTCCAAGGTTCATTCACCGACGATGAAGTATCATCTATCTATAATGAGTTTGTTTTATCCGCACGCAACAAGTTAATCCGCGCCCAGCAATTGCTCGATGAAGATAAAGAACAATGTATCAAAGTATTGCATCGCCAAGCCAGCACCGCATTGCAATTGGGTTTTAACCGCTATGGTATGGAGCTGAAAAAAATAGAACGGCGACTACTCGATAGTAAACCTCTAAAAGAATCCCTCACCGAAGCATTGGTGCTATGGCAAAACAGCTTAGAGCAGTATTTAAAGTATGTTCGAAGTCAGTTGGATTAGAGTAGTTAGCAGTATAACGTGTTGTAGTACGCCAATGACAAATTGATTGCTCAATTTATATTAACTTGATGTAATAGGTACTACATTGGATAATTAAAGAGTAGAACTCATGCTAATTTTTAAAGTTTTGATTTTAGTTGCTTTATTAAGGTTACTAATCACCACTGAACGACCTAATTTGTGTGCAGGAATTTACACTGGCCTCGTATTGTTAGTTAATCTTATGTCTGGCTTAGGGTTCATAACAGCTATTGTTGCAACAGCTATCTCAGGTGCATTAGCATTACTTTATTTTTGGCTGCTCAACCATTTCAGAGATACCGCAATTTTCTGGGTAATACTTGTTGTTGGCCTTGTTATCGGTTTAATTTAGTAAAATCATCTCTGTTAATATCGACCGTATACATCTTCGAACCGTTCGATGTCATTCTCATCAAGTATCGCACCGGTTTGAACTTCTATCAGTGTTAGCGGCTCACTTTGAGTATTCGCTAAGCTATGGATTTGACCGGCTGCTATATAACAGGATTGATCGGCTGTTAAAACACACGATTTGCCATCAATGCCTACATCAGCAATGCCAGATACCACCACCCAATGTTCAGCGCGGTGCTGATGGCGTTGGGTTGAAAGCTTGGCGCCAGGGGTTACGATGATTTTTTTTACTTTAAATCCAGTTCCTGCTACCAATACCCGATAACTGCCCCACGGTCGATATACTGCCTGATGGTGAATCAGTTTATCACCATGCTTAACCGCTAGTAGCTTTAATAATTCAGGCAACAGCCCTAACTGATTTCTATCGGCAACTAATGTGGCATCGTGCGTATGAATAATCGCAAGATCACTCACTCCCAGCGCAGCAATAGTATGACCATCTTCACTACTAAGTAAGTTGTTACTGCTATTTGAAACTACATCATCTGTACTTGCATTATTACCTTGCTCATCTTTATCAGCACTTTGCCACAACGCATTAAAGCCACCAACATCATTCCAATCAAGAGCTAACGGCAGTACCGCCACATTAGCACTGCGCTCTAAAATGGCATAATCGATAGAATCACTTGGGCAGTTTTTTAAAGCATCGCTATCTGCGCGGGTAAAACCTAAATCACCTGTAAAGTTAGCGGCTTGCACAATACAGCTCGCTATTTTTGGCGCAAAGCGCTCTAGCTCAGCAAGATATGCACTTGGCGTAAACAGAAACATCCCGCTGTTCCAACTGTACTGCGCGCAAGCAAGGTATTGCTGCGCTAATAAAGAGCTGGGTTTTTCTTTAAATTCATCAACCTCATAGCAATTTGTACCCGCTATTTTTGCGCCTTGTTTGATATAACCATAGCCACAATGTGCTGAATCTGGTTTTATTGAAAAGGTAATTAATTTACCTTGTTCGGCAAGTTTCAGTGCATCAGGTAACTGCTCAACGAGTAATTCAAAGTTACTAATATGATGATCGGCCGGCATCACCAATAATGGTGTATTGATCCCATGCTGTAAGGCAAATTGTGCGGCAAGTGCAATAGCTGGAGCTGTATTTCTCCCCTCAGGCTCGAGCAAGATAGCCTTAGGTTGCACCTGTAACTGTTCGCACTGGCTGCTTGCAATAAAGCGGTGCTGTTCATTACACACTAATATTGGAGGATTAAAACCGTTGTTTGCTACGCGTATTAATGTGCTTTGTAAGAGTGATTCATCGCCCAATAAAGGTAAAAACTGTTTCGGCATCGCGCTACGTGATAATGGCCACAATCGTGATCCAATTCCACCAGCCAATACAACGGGGGTGATTGAGTATGTCATAGCAAACTAACTATTTTGATAATAAAAAACCGAGTTTAACAGACAATCCAGTTTTGAATCATCGAATACCCTGTCGCGTTTTAATAAATGATCCTATAAGTCTGTAAATAAGCTTATTTTCGTTGCCTAACTCGCTTTTCAAATATGCTGTTCTACACTCTATACTATTATTTTATCAAGCGTATTTATTGCTTATATAAGGATGTTTATATGACGAATGCTATTGAGTTAGTAAGCGGTTTCATCCATCGGCTTGGGTTAACTAAAAAACTTATTGCCGGCTTTTTATTGGTTGCCTTAATTCCATTGGCGGTGGTAATAAGTATCGCTCTGTATAGTTCTTCTAACGCATTAAATAAACAAACCTACGCACAACTTGAAGCCGTTAGTGAAATAAAAAAAAGCGCTATTGAACGCCACTTTAAAGACATAAAAGCACAGCTCTTATTTTTATCACAAAGCCCATTGCTTCATCGCGCCGCACATGAATTTAGTGAAGCATTTAAACATCCTCTTCAGGCAAATAATCTTAATAAAATTGAAGAAAAAAAGCTTGTTAACTATTACCAAAATCAATTTTCAACTAAGTACAGCGCTGAAAACGAAGGGATGGCAGCGCCAACACAACTTTTTACTCAACTCTCTCCTGCTGCACGATTTTGGCAATATCAGTACTTAGCTGACAACCCTCACCCCCTTGGAGAGAAAGCAAAGCTGCAACACGCTACAACCCCAAATGAATACAGCCTTACGCATGCTAAATACCATGGTTTTTTATATAATTTTGCTCAAAAATTTGATTTTTATGATGTATTTATCGTTGATAACAATTCTGCTGAAGTCGTTTACTCGGTATACAAGGAAGTCGATTTTGCCACATCCTTACAACATGGGCCTTTTGCTAATAGCAACCTTGCCTTGGTCTTTAAAAAAGCGAAAACAATTGCGCAAGATGAAATAGCCTTTGTTGATTACCAGCAGTACTCCCCGTCTTATGATGCACCAGCAAGTTTTATAGCGACCCCAATTTATGAGCAAGGCGTACATACTAGTACATTAATTTTCCAGCTATCTATTGATGCTTTAAATACCATAATGACTGAACGCGCGGGCTTAGGCGAAAGCGGTGAAACTTACTTAGTCGGGCCTGATTTTTTAATGCGATCAGATTCTTATCTCGATGCAGCTAAGCACTCTGTCGTTAACTCATTTCGCCGCCCCGTTCAGGGGGCAGTCAAAACAGAGGCTACAAAACTTGCTTTAGCTGGAGCAAATGGCCAACAAGTCATAACTGATTATAATGGCTCCTTAGTGCTGTCATCTTATCAGCCTATTAATGTTCTAGGTGTCCAATGGGCATTGCTTGCTGAAATGGATAAGCAAGAAGCATTTGCTGCTGTAGCCCAATTAACAATTTTACTCCTCAGTATTTTGGTACTGTCAGTAATTGCGATTACCGTGGTTGCAGTTTTATTTTCTCGCTCCCTGACACGACCCGTACAGCTATTGGTCGATACAATGCACCACGTAGAGCGCCAAGGTGACTTTTCTGTTCGCGCGCCTGTACTCTCCCAAGATGAAATAGGTATCTCAGCTCAAGCTTTTAATTCTCTTTTAGATGCCTTGCAAGGCGCAATTTCACAGACCAACTCTGTAATGAACAAGATGGCGGTCGGTGAATTCCAACACCGTATAGATGTTCCTTGTAAAGGTGAACTTAACTCTTTAAAGCAAGCGACTAATGAATGTGCTGATTCTTTAGAAAGCGCAATGACTGAGCTAAATCAGGTTATTGATGAAATGAGCAAAGGTAATTTTAATACCGTAATTAGCACCCCTATGCAGGGAGAGCTGGCCACGTTAAAACACAATATAAATGGCTCTATGCAATCTATAAATGGAACTATAAATGAAATAGTCGATGTAATGAGTCATATAGAGCAAGGTAACTTTAAACAACAAGTCACTGTCATGGCGAAAGGCTCATTGGCGCAACTAAAGGACAGCGTAAATAATTCAGTACATAGCTTATTTGGTGCTGTTACAAGTATCAGCAAAGTAATGAGCGCATTACATGAAGGGGATTTCTCTCAGCGTATTGAGCAACCTTTGCAGGGGCAACTTGCGCTGCTTAAAGATGATATTAATGCAAGCGTAGATAATCTCGCTCTAATCATTAAAGATATTAGTGATGTGATGGCCGCCGTTAATCAAGGTAACTTTAAGCTACACGTGAATTGTAATGCTAATGGCCAATTATCATCGTTAAAGCAACATATAAATAATTCGATTCTAAATTTAGACGAAGCAGTTAGCGATATTTCTAACGTAATGACTGCCATTAGCCAAGGTTGTTTTGATAAAATAATTGACTCTCAAATGAATGGTCAACTTGATTCCCTCAAGCATGACGTGAACAATTCAGTAAGTAATCTAAGCACTGTAATAGCTGAGCTTGCAAAAGTAATGGCAGCAATGCGACGTGGTGACTTTAGTCAACAACTAACAAGCCAAATGCAAGGACAGTTAGCGCATTTACAAAAAGATGTTAATAGCTCATTAGCGATCACCGCACAAGCAATCGGCGAGGTCACTCATGTTCTAAGCGCCATTTCACAGGGGAATTTAGCTCAACCAGTACAGGGCGACTATCAAGGTGTATTTGCAACACTCAAAGAAGATGTAAACCATACTATAGGTAAGTTAACGAGCGTTATTACCGGTATTCAAAGCTGTGCAAACCAAGTATCACAAAGCGCCTCTGAAATAGCCGCTAGTAATATTGAAATAAGCCAACGCACCGAGGAGCAAGCATCCAACCTTGAAGAAGCCAGTGCAAGCAGCAGCAATATGCTCGATGAAATCGCTCACGTTGCAAAGCAATCAAGTGAAGCGGTAAGCTTAGCTGATAATGCTCACACAATAGCCACTGAAGGTGGTGAGCTCTCGAAACAAACAGTAAATGCTATTGTAGAAGTAAACAACTCAAGTAAAGATATTAATGAAATTGTCTCTGTAATCGATGAAATTGCTTTTCAAACCAATTTGCTTGCACTAAATGCAGCCGTTGAAGCAGCACGTGCTGGTGAGCATGGCCGAGGATTTGCCGTGGTCGCAAACGAAGTGAGAAACCTAGCAGGTCGAAGTGCATCCTCAGCCAAGCAAATTAAAAGTATTATTAGCAATAGCAACCAAAAAATTAGCCAAGGCACCATGCTAGCTAACTCATCCGGCGACAAATTAGGGCAGATAGTAAGCGCAGTTGCAGCGGTAAATCATATGATTACATGTATTAATAATTCATCAATTACTCAGCAGCAAGCAATTAAAGAGGTTGACATTGTTGTTCAACGCCTCACCGTTTTAATTCAAGAAAGCTCAGCAATTACTGAAGAAACCATGGCCGCAGCAAAACAAATGGCGGAACAAGCTAATACCATGCGTGATCTTCTACTTTATTTCTCATTAAAGAAAACCCCTTTGTAATAAGCGAGTTAAAGTAAACATGAGCTTTTTATACAATAGCCTAATTAACTAACAGAGCGGTTAAAGTACTTGCTACACTGACACTTAATCGGCACTATATACCCAAACCACCTCTAGATGCAGACTTCAGCGTTTCACAGGTGTTTAATATTAAGACGTTACTTTGCAACAATGGCAATCCATTTTAAGAAGTAACAACGATGAGAGTAAGTGCCTATGAAGCAAACGCGTGAGGGATAGATCGTGAAAGTATATTTAAAATGTTTAATGGGGTTACTAAGCTTACTAATTTTGCCTGCGCACGCAGCAGTTTATCAATGCACAATAAAAGGGGTTGCTACATTTAGCCAACAACCTTGCGGCGAAGATGCTGAAATCATCATTATCCCAGAAACCAATAGAACACAAATCGCTAAAAAGGATTCTGACAAAAAAAGTGATGATTCTGTCGAAAATTACATCAGCGGTAAAAAAATTGAGCGCGCGATAAAATTATTGCAAAACGCGCTCTCAGAGCAAAAAATAAAAATAGGTTATATGACTCAAAAAGCGGCAAACCGCTTAGGAGCAGAGTCTATTGCCGATGCGATTGAACAACAAACCATCATTCTTGAAAAAGAAGTGCAGCCTAAAATAGATGAGCTTCAACAGCAAATTGCAGCCTTAAATGTCATTAAAGCTCAACTAGGTCAATAAAGTCCCCTTTATGAGGGTGATAAATCGCTTCATATCAACGTTATCATTATAGATATGCGGCGAAACTCTTACACCATAAGCACGTACGTCAACACTAATATCGGCCTTAGATAAAGCATCAATAATCGTACTTTGCTTTGCACCAAAATCAAATATAGCCGTTGCGCTACAACTCTCGGGCGCTGTTGGAGAAACTAAAAACTCCCCTAATTCTGCATTTAACAGCATCAACAGGGACAAATTATGCGCACGAATATTTTCAACCCCCAAATTAGCAAAGTAATTGATACTATGCCCTGCAATAACAAAAGGTGCGATTGACGGTGTCCCACCCCAAAAGCGCAGTGCCGTGGCATGATATTCAAAATGGTGTATATCGAATTCGAATGGGTTTTCATGAGAGAACCACCCGACATCTTGTGGTTTACACACTTTAAGCTGGGCCTTACTCAACCATAAATAGGCTGCACCAGGCCCCGAGCACAGCCATTTAACACTTGAGCCAATCATAAAATCGACCTTTACTTCACTCAAATCTAACGGTAGCACACCGGCAGATTGCGCAACGTCAACAAGGCTTAAGCTATTGTTCTGTACACAAAGCTCTGCAATTTTAGCAACAGGTGCCTGTTGACCTGTATTTGAGTATGCGTGGCTTATAAAAACTAAGTCGGTATCTGCTGTCAAATACTGCTGCCAAACCGCAATATCAGTGATATCTAAATGTTCGGGAATGAATTCAATCGATGCCGTTTTCGGTAATGCTTTTTGCATTACAAACCCCATACTTGGAAAGTCACTTTGCGCCATAAGCACTTTACAATGATTGTTAAGCAGTCGTGGGTGCGACATCAAAAGCTTTGTTAGCGCACTAGAAAGATTAACTTGTGGACAAAATTGCTCGCTCGGCGAATTAAATAATAATCCTAATGCATGTGTAAAACGTGTAATAACACCAAGCCATTGCTGCCAAGGTTCTTTATTAGTGTTCTGCCAAGGGGCAAAAAAGTGTTGATTAAAATCAGCTTGGCTACTTTTTAATGATCGCCCCACAGAATGGTTTAGTAAGTAGCAGCCTGATGTTAAATTAAAATCATCTTTGTACATTTACTTTTTCATCCATTGCTTTAGCTGTGTTAAATCATCAAAACGGGTTTTTATATCATCTCGCTGCGCGGCAGCACGGCGATCTCTTAATTGCTCGAGTGAATCAAGCAAGATATGTAATGGGGGGCCACTCGCCGTTACCTTATTTATATGTTGTTGCTGCATTTGCTGCGCAGGCTGTGCAATAAACTTACTCACCAACTGATTGTGATGGCCTATCGCTGTATCGCCATGCAGCTTGCATACTTGGATAAATAATTGCGCATTGGTTTGAAACCACTGACTGTCGCGCTCACTGCCTGCGGCTAAAAAGTCATCCATAATGCTCGGCATACGCATACTTTCACGCAAGGTTTGCTGATCTTCAGGCATCATATATAAAAACTTATCCACCAGCATTTGTGAATAGCTAGGCTCATTTGCAAAGCATAATCCCAACAACATATCGATTACATTTATACCTGCAAAATCCCCTGCATTCGCGCCACGATAAACCTCCTTTCCCACTCGATATGGCTTATAATATGGCCTAACACAAAAGAAGAATCTATCGGTATCCAATTGACTATAGAGCGCATTATTTGATTCAATAACCTCAAGCAAAGCCTGCTTCGCAACTTTAAGTAAATCTGCACATAATGGGTGCGAAATTCCCAATGGTTGAATTTTCAATAATGCATCAGCAACACGCTTATACGCTAAAATGCCCTTGGTGTTGTAATCAATAAACAGTTTCTCATCCGGTAAATCAGTAAAGCGTTTATATAGACCATTGACGGCTTTATTATGAGTTGTTAAATGAGCTGTAGCAAAACGAGGGGTAACTCCGATTGAAGCGCCAATATGCATAGCTAAGGCTGATGCTTCGACTAGTGGTGAAGTCGTTTCACGTGAAGGCTCTGTGATTTCATGTCGTCGACAAGCCCCCATAAATAAACCAACATTACCCAACAGATCAAACGCACTATCAAAACCTTCATCCGTATTACCCTCAGCCAGTAATTTACGAATATGCGCATTACCTTCCATTTCTAGCTGATGCTTATATTGCTCACCTACAAATTCAACATTTGCTTTGTCTTCTTGTTGCCAGTAGATGCTTTCTAGCTGATTATTTATTTCCACAAAGCGGGTTCTGAGCCACTCGTCAAATGCTTGAGTATTTTTGCTCACAGACATAACTCCACACCTAATTATTATTGCATTTATGTTAACAGATAGCATAGAGTACAAATCAACAAAACCGCCAATAAAAAACCAAACTATTAGCAGAAATCACTCTATAATATTAAAAAATAAAACTAAATCACTACAAAAATGAACCTAGATAAAAAAGATCATCAATTACTTCGGTTATTACAAACTCAGGGACGCACTTCCGTGTCAGAGCTAGCAACACATGTTAACTTATCGGACACGCCTTGTTTGAGGCGCATTAAAAAGCTTGAATCTAGTAATGTTATTTGTGGCTATCATGCAGCGTTAAACCCGCGAGCGTTAGGGCTAAATGTTTTAGTTTACGCATTTGTAAGATTAAGCCAAAATTCAGTGGGTGCGGCTCAAATGTTTGAAGAGCAAGTCGAAAAACTAAACCATGTACTTGAATGCTCTGTTATTTCTGGGAGCTACGATTATTTACTTAAAATCATTGCCGCGGATTTAGAGAGCTACGAAAGTTTTGTAAAACATAAACTCGGTAGTATTAATTGCATTGCCAATATTGAATCTACCGTCGTGTTAAAACAAACATTTAGTAAAAAACAATTACCCTTGTAAAAAACATCGCAGCTCAGTCGCAATTCGCTATACTCAATAAACTGTTGTAAATAATGACTCATAAGGAAACATGTGAAAGTATTTCGTTCAACATCCAGTTCATTTTGCTTTTATGTGCTTTTTGCCCTCGCCTATTTTATTATCGGTAAGCTACTAACTAACTTTGCGTTTCAATCTCAAGTTATTCCAATTTGGATCCCTGCAGGTATTGCTTTAGTCGGCTGCTTTATTTGGTGGTGGCGCTTTATTCCTGCTCTATTTATTGCTTCAGTTACATTTAATTTAAGTATTGGTGATAGCCCAATAGGCGAAAATGCTTTAATCGGCAACACCCTTAATGAAGTACTTTTAATTGGCTGCGGGGCTGTATTGCAAGGGATCACTGGTGCTGCAATCTTAAGATACTGGTTAGGCCACCCTCTGTATTTAAAAACTCGCTTAGCAATCATTTATTTTATTGCGGTTGTTGGTATTGCCGTAAGCCTTATATCAGCTAATATTGGTGTTTTTGCACTTAGTGCATTTAATCCGGCATACAGCATGGTTAATCATTGGCAAAATGTGACTTACTGGTGGTTAGGTGATGCACTTGGGGTTCTTATAACAACCCCTGCTTTGCTCGCACTATTACAACCTAAATTTAAACAACACTATGTAACCCCCCTACCTACAGTTTTTGTATGTTTCGTACTGTTCATTTCGGTCGCATCAACAACTAAGCTATACAATCAAGAAAGTAAATCAAATGCCTTACAAATTGCAAAACGCGAGGCACAAGTAATTGAAAATAGTTTATTTAGATATCTAAACCGTAGCCAAATTGCTGTACAAAGCTTAGCAAGCCAAATGCAAGCATCCCCAAATTTAAGTCAGCAAGAATTTCATAACTATGCAGCTGAGTTACTTGCTCAACACACCTTTATTAAAGCCCTGTCTTGGAATATAAAAGTACCTCAGGCAAGAGTCGATGATTTACGCAAAGACCTTGCTGAGATTTATCAAACTGACGTGAAAGTCAAAGGTGAGCCCCTTACTTCAGACGATCCTTTAGTCGTTGTAAAATATATCGCACCTTTAGAAGGGAACCGCTCCGCGCTTGGCCTAAATGTATTTTCTAATCCAGCTCGTCGTGCCACGCTACTCGATCCTAATATCAAATATCAGCCCGTTGGCACTCAAATAATAAACCTCGTCCAAACCAAAGAGCCAGCGCCAGCTTACTTACTTTTTTCACCTGTCTATCAGCAAGGTACACAAGATGATCCAATAAAAGGTTATGCAACAGGTGTTTTTTTAGTTCGAAATATTATTGATCAAGCGATTAATGATGAGCAAAGCAATATGTTTAATATTGCTTTATTTGAAGATCAAGCAGACACCCCTTTCTATCTAGGAAATAAAAATACAACTGTAATCGGTGATGATTTTACCACTATAAAAATTAGTTTTTCAGGACAAGTATGGCATTTACAACTAGCAATAAAAGATGAGTTTATACCTCACCAAGCAAATCACTTAACGTTGTTTTTGCTTATTCTACAAGTGGTAGTGAGTACACTTATTTTGCTGGTTTTATTATTATTCAACCATCAACATATTGCATTATCGCGTTTAGTTACCGAGCGCACACGCTCATTAGTACGCGCTAAAAAGCAATCTGATTTAGCAAACCAAGCTAAAAGTCGCTTTCTCGCCAATATGAGTCACGAAATTCGCACTCCACTTAATGCTGTTATTGGTTTTTCGACGCTGGCAAAAAAAGATGATGACGCTAAAACATTAAATGGCTACCTTCAGAAAATAAATTTAGCGTCTAAATCACTATTAAGCCTTATCAATGATGTGCTGGATATTTCTAAGATTGAATCACAAAAATTAACACTGGAATTAAGCCCATTCGATTTAAATAACTTACTTGATCGTATTAATACTATGTTTGAACAAAGTGCACACAATAAAAAAATAAACTGGACTATGAACAATCAACTGCCAACAAACACCTGGTTTGAAGGCGATGCTATGCGTATTGAGCAAATATTATTAAACCTATGCAGTAATGCAATAAAATTTACCGCTGAAGGTGAAGTGAGTGTCAGAGCGCTTGCCAAACAAGTTGATGATACTCGTATGCAAATAACCATCATCATTAAAGATTCTGGTATTGGTATAGAGCCTGCTGATCAACGCAAGCTTTTTGATGCATTTACACAAGCCGACAATTCAACATCAAGACGCTTTGGTGGCACAGGTTTAGGCCTAGCAATTGCAAAGGAATTAAGCTTATTAATGGCTGGCGATATAACACTAAGCAGTGCTAAAGGAGAGGGCTCTACATTTACTTTTACCGTGTTACTGAATACATGCGCACCGATAGAAAAACCGCAAAAAACTCAGAAAAAGGTTGATTTAAGCACCCTAAGAATATTGGTGGCAGAGGATAATCAAGTCAATCAATTGGTCATAAAAGCAATGCTGAGCGCACTTAAAATCACCCCCATAATTGTTGAAAACGGTGAGCTTGCTGTCGCCAAAGTTCAAGAGCATGATTTTGACTTAGTGCTCATGGATTGCCAAATGCCCATTATGGATGGCTACCAAGCAACAAGCTTAATTCGTAAAATTAAAACGGCCGAACAATTGCCAATCATTGCATTAACAGCAGATGTAATGCCTGAAGATAAAGCTCATGCATTAGCCATTGGGTTTAATCAACACCTTGCAAAACCTCTCGAACTCGATAAGCTAACCGAGTGCCTAACCAACTATGTAGATGTTTATGAGCCTTAATGGAATATTGCTAACCCTTACTTTACTTGTCACCTCTAATATTACTCTCGCTCAAACTAACTGTATTAATCAGTTAGCGGATCTAAGTTATATTATGAAAAGTAAACAACAAGGCCTGTTAAGGTTTGAAAGTAGCCGCCTTGCTACCGATTTTTCGTATCAAACGGATCTCGCATTTAGTGATTATTTAGCGTTTGCATATCAATATATTTTAGCTAAAAATCCACGTGCATCTATGCCTTGCCCTATTTTGACTGACACCTATCAACACCTAGTTAAACAACAACAGCGAACAAGCACACCAAATATTGTTGATTTGATAGCGCCATTTGAATTACGCCAAAATAACAATCATAAAGCCGTGTTATTAATACACGGGCTCACTGATTCGCCATTTACCTACCACGATCTAGCCCAAATTTACTTTCAACAAGGCTATACAGTTCGAACTTTATTATTACCCGGTCACGGCACTGCCGCTGATGCGTTAAGTAATATAAACGCCAAGCAATGGCAGCAAGCAACAGCTTATGCAATCAAGCGCACAGTTAAAGATTTTGATCAGGTGATTTTAGGGGGCTACTCTACGAGTGCCGCACTTTTACTTAATTACTTAACAGTGCAACCAGTTGACTCGAAAATAAAAGCGCTTATGCTGTTTTCACCCGCGACAGAACCACATAATAAAAATGGCTGGCTTGCCAAGTGGATTGACCGTATTCCCTTCATTAACTGGATAGATAAAGATGCCGATATTGATTTTGCAAAATATGAGTCATTTCCATTTAATGCAGCAACCGCCGCCGATGATGCAATGCACTCTATCGCGTTATCAACATTAATAAAACGGCCATTACCAAACTTGCCTATTTTTTCAGTGATGAGTGATGTCGATACCACGATAGATACTCGTGCGTCGCTGCAGTTATTAACGGCATTACACGATGTAAAAGCACGCCCAGCTAACCGTTTAGATACCTTGGTTTATTATGGTGATGCAACAAAAATCACCCGTGACTTTCCCGATGATTACACACTATTAAACCCGCAGTGCAAAAGTTCTACCTGTAAAAACATTCATGGCATTTCCCATATCGCCGTCGTTAACTCACCAAACAACCCTTATTATGGCATAGCTGATGTTTATCGTAATTGCGGTAGTTATCTTGATGACGATGCATTATATAAGCTGTGTAAAACAACCAAAACACCTAATATTGGCGAGCGTACTGCTGAGAATATTGCCGCATTTCCAACCTTTCAACGCCTGACTTATAACCCTTATTTTACTGAGCAAGCACATTATATAAAACAGTTTATAAAGCAGGTTGAAGGCTTTCAAGGTAATCAATAATGACCACATTTAGTCACCGCTGGCTAGCCAGCATTAGTGAGATTGAGGCTGGCGTTTGGCAGCAATTTTTTACCGATAATCCCTTTACGAACCATGCGTTTTTATTTGCATTAGAACAAAGCCAATGCGTATCTGCCACGACTGGTTGGCAACCACAACATTTAGCTATTTATCAAAATGATATTTTGGTGGCACTGGCCCCCGGTTATTTAAAAAGCCACTCATATGGTGAATATGTGTTTGACTGGGCGTGGGCGCAGGCGTATGAAAAGCATGGCCTAGAGTATTACCCTAAATGGTTATCGGGCTCTCCATTTAGCCCTATTGAAGGGCAGCGTATAGCGATTGACCATGCGCAACCAGATCAAGTATATCAATACATTACTGCGCTTTTAACAAAGCAGTGTGAACAACAAGGTTGGTCTGGCTGGCACATTAACTTTTGCACACAGCAGCAAGTATCACATCTCACCTCTCATCAAGGCATGCATCGTACTGGTGTGCAGTTTCAATGGCAAAATCAAAACTACGCTACTTTTGATGATTTTTTACAGCATCTGACCGCGCGTAAGCGTAAAGCTTTAAAAAAAGAGCGCAGTAAAATAGCACAGCAAAATATAACTATTAACTGGTTACAGGGCGAACAAATCACTGTAGAGGTGATGAGCCAGTTTTGTGAGTTTTACCAACGGACTTATTTAAAGCGCTCTGGCCACATGGGCTATTTAAACCATGATTTTTTTATTTTACTGCATGCCTTAATGGCCGAACAACTGGTGATCATGCACGCAATACATGATGGTGAAGTCATTGCAGCAACGCTGAGCTTTAAAAGTAGTGACACATTATATGGGCGCTATTGGGGAGCCGTTGAAGAAGTAGACTGCCTGCACTTTGAGCTTTGTTATTACCAAGGTATTGAGTATTGTATTAAGCACCAACTTAGCTGCTTTCACTCAGGTGCGCAGGGCGAGCACAAAATAGCCCGTGGTTTTGCCCCAGTATTTACCCACTCAGTGCATAATGTGATAGATAGCAACTTTCGCCCTGCAATCGCAGATTACTTACAACGTGAACGCCAACATATACATATCTATCACCAACAGTGCGCTGAGTTATTACCTTTTAAAGCAGACGTTTAAAAATTAATAACTGATTATTGGCAGGCATAGCGATATCTTCAACAAACGTTAAACCTGCTTTTACGGCTAATTGCTGTACCCATTCAAAATCACGAATGCCGCTTTGCTCATCTTGCTGCTTTAAAAACTCATCAAAGCGCTGATTACTTTCACTAGTAAAAGCGCCATTGTATTTAAACGGTCCATAAATACACACAATGCCTTTTGCGACTAGATGCTTGCTCACGCCAGTAAAAAATTGCTCAACCAATGGTTTACTCACGATATGCAAAGTATTGGCGGTATAGATTGCGTCAACGGTACTTACAGGCCATGGATTATTTAAATCTAGCTCAATGGGGGCGTGTAAATTACTCAGCTGCACTTCATCAATCCATTGTTTAATGCCATTGTGATTCACAAGGCGATCACTGGTGTGCCATTGTAAATGAGACAAATTCGCAGCAAAATGCACGCTATGTTGACCCGTACCAGAGCCAACTTCGAGTACGCTTTCAGCATGCGCCAAATGGGGTATGATGCCACGTAATATTGGGCTCTTATTGTTTTCGCAGGCTTGTGAGAAAGGTTTTATCATATTGCAGTGCACCAATATTGGTAAATTATGCCCCCAAGTAAAACAAATATCCTTCATAATGTCGCGCAAAAAAACCACATTTAAAGTAAATGTTTTAATATTCAATGTAGTAAAAAAAAGATTTAATCATGGTATGGGTTATGCACTCTCTTAATCGAATCAACGAAATGGAGAAAACTATGTATATATCCCCTTACACCGCTCTAGACGCTGCAGTTGCAGCAAGTGAAAAACCAGTGACTGATAAACTAGGCAGCGATGAACGTGCTACTGTAATTGATTTACTATCACAAAAAAATCAGGCATTAACACATGAAACCGACCAAATATTTATCCTTGGCTATAATTAAACAACTCGCCTCCTGTCATTATTTACAATTTGTGACTTGCACCGAAACCGATTAACTGTAATGATAACAATTATCGTTACAGTTAATCGGTTTTCTTATGCATGAACATCAAGCTATGCTTTATTATCAACAGCAAATGAAATGTGTTTGTCAACGTCCGGGGCTACATGCTCCCGCGTTAGTTGCAAATTATATTGAAGCTGGTTTGAGTGCTGCACGCTATTACGAAAAAAATAATAGCATGCTATTACAAGAGCTCTATCTAAGACGTACTTTTCATGAAATCCTCAACAAAATGTGCGACTCTTTAATTCATTGTGCCATTCGTAAGCAATGTTTAGAGCAACTGTATAAACCTTTACTGGCGTTAAAGCGCTTTTATAGAAGCCATAATAGTACCGGGAAATACCTCATATTAGAGCGTGAAGCCCGTATTCTCAGTCACGAATTCAACCCTTTCTAGGAGCTTTTATGAGCGAATTTAGAACCGAATCAGATAGCATGGGCGAACTACAAGTCCCTACAGAAGCACTTTATCAAGCGCAAACTCAACGAGCTGTAAATAACTTTCGCATTAGCGACTTAGTAATGCCAAAACAGTTTATTACTGCTCTTGCGTACATCAAACAAGCCGCAGCTCAAAGCAACAACGAACTTGGTCATTTAAGTAAAAATAAAGCACTGTTAATCGAACGTGCATGCCAAGAGATCATTGATGGTCAACATTTAGAGCACTTCCCTATTGATGTGTTTCAAACTGGTTCAGGTACCAGTACCAACATGAATGCGAATGAAGTAATTGCAACACTGGCAAGTCGTTATGGTGATGAAGTTATTCACCCTAACGATGATGTAAATATGGGCCAAAGCTCTAATGACGTGATCCCCACAACCATTGCGGTGAGCAGTGTTATAAACGTGGTGTATGAATTATTCCCGGCGCTAGATCAGTTATCACAAACGCTAGAGCGTAAAAAATCTGAAGTGGGTGACATTGTCAAAACTGGCCGTACCCACCTGATGGATGCCATGCCAGTTACATTCGCGCAAACTCTTAGCACGTGGCAACATCAAGTTGATACTGCGATGGCGGGTATTCGCTTCAGCTTAGACGGCGTGTCAGCTTTAGCGCAAGGCGGCACCGCAGTTGGCACTGGTATAAATGCTGATCCTCTCTTTGCGGAGCAATTTTGTAAAAACCTCAGCGCCAATGTTGGCGTACGTTTTACACCGAGTAAAAACTTCTTTTATAATATTGGATCGCAAGATGCGATTGTTGCTTTATCGGGGCAATTAAAAGTACTTGCCGTCGCACAAATGAAGATAGCTAACGACCTACGTTGGATGAATTCCGGCCCGTTGGCGGGCCTTGGTGAAATAGAGTTAGAAGCATTACAACCTGGCTCTTCAATTATGCCAGGCAAAGTAAACCCTGTGATCCCTGAAGCGGCTGCTATGGTCAGCGCACAAGTGATTGGCAACGATGCAACGATTACAGTTGCAGGCCAATCAGGCAACTTTGAGCTCAATGTCATGCTACCTGTGATCGCCTATAACATTTTGCAAAGTATCGAACTGCTAGCAAATAGTAGCCAAGCCTTAGCCGATAAAGCAATCCGCTCTTTTAAAGTTAATCAAACTAATATTGATAAAGCACTCGCTAAAAACCCAATCTTAGTAACCGCACTTAACCCTGTAATTGGCTATGCTAAAGCCGCTAAAATAGCCAAACAAGCATACCAAGAAGGTCGCCCAATACTCGATATTGCCGAACAAGAAACAGATCTATCACGTAGCGAGCTGGAAACTTTACTTAACCCCGCAAAGTTAACTCAAGGCGGGCTATAAAAAATATTAAACCCGTCCACAGCGACGGGTTTAACCTTTGAATGCCATAGTTTTTATTGCTGTGTAATCTGCAAAGTGTATGATGGTGATTACTTGTTCATCACTGTGAAGGTTATTATGCGCTTATCTCTTATCGCTGTTTTGCTGCCGTTATGTTTATCTGCATGCTCAGATGCTGGTACATCAGGTTCTAACACTACAAACTCTGTGGCTGAAAACTCTGACACTTCAGAGCACGCTCAACTAAGCCCAGCTCCCGCAGCCCTTATTAAAGACAATCAAACAACTAAAGTAGACCCACTAACAAACGTTGTAGCCAGCAAAGAAAGTCTTAGTATCGCTCACCAACAGTTAAAAGATTTAATTAGCGATCCACAGTGTGATGACCATACTCAGTGTAAAATATTAGCTATTGGCAGTCGTGCTTGCGGCGGCCCGAGTAGCTATGTTGCTTATTCAACTAAATCAGCCGATGAGCAAGAAGTGCTCGCATCAGCAAAGCAAATCACTTCATTAGAAAGCCAATTTAATGCGCAAACGGGTATGATAAGTATTTGCCAACACCTAACTGAACCAAGTGCTCAATGCATTGAAAATAAATGTGTTAAACTTGAAGGCTCTGCAGCAAGTGTTTATTAAGGGATAATAGTATGAGCCGTTTTTCTTATTCTAAATTATTAGCTACCGCAACTGGTTTGCTGATGCTCAGTGGCTGTGCTAATACTGCTGGCTCTTCAAAAAATAATAATGTAGATTTATCTAAATCTAACAAAGCATTGGGTGAGTTGATCCAAGAAAATAACTGTACAGCCAGCTTTCAATGTAAAGTGCTTGAAGTCGGGCAACGTGCCTGCGGTGGGCCGAGCCGGTATGTAGTCTATTCAACGTTACAAACGCCACAAGAAAAAGCAGAGCAATTAGCACGTCAAATTACTGCACAAGAAACGGCTGAAAATAAAGCGAACGGATTAAGTGATTGCTTACCGATTTTACCTATTCAAGCATTATGCATTGCTCAGCGGTGCCAGTCTTTTGACCTGAAATAATATGGTATTCACTATGTTATTAATGGAAGCAATGAGGAAATCACTACAACCGCCACGATGCAAACCCCGGCCTTAAAAATATACTGTACTGGCATTTGTTTTTTTATCCAGTAGGCATAAATAAATCGTACAAAATAACTTGCTGCAGTACCAAATAAAGCAAATATTAGTAGGTAGGCGATTAACAGTATATTCACGGCAGCTCATTCTTTAATAATTTAAGCCCTCAGTGTAAGGGCTTAAATTCAATAAGGCAAAGCTTAGCGCTTACTTGTGTGTGCAATTAACAGTTCAGCAACTTGCTGTTTTACTGCGCGCTTATCATCGACTGCAACCCCAAAACGATCTGCAAGTAAGGCGATCTCTTCGTCATTAAGATTAAACGACAATCGCTGCCGCGTCTTTTTTGATTTTACATCAAGAGCCAAAATTTTACGGATCATATCTGATGGTGTCAGTTCTTGGTCAATCGCTTGTTTTTTTATCGATTTTTGTACTTCACTGCTTAAATCAAAGGCCATTTGGGTTGCTCTAACCGCTTGCTCTTGGCGCTGCCATTTAGCCTTTGCATCACTCACTTTGCGTCTCCAGGAAACAAATCAACAATATCACTCATTGGACGCGTAAGCGTAAGTGATACCTCTGTTTCACCGCCATCCCAAATTTCAATATTTAAGCCAAAGCCTTCATCGGGCGATGCTAAACAGATCATCTCACATGGTTCACCACCTTCTTGCTCATAACGAGGCAAGGTTTGACCACGGTAATCTTTATTATGAAAATAACAAACATAAGGCGACTCACTTTGTTGATAGCTTTTAGCTAAAAACTGCATGTGGCGCTCAGGTGTATTTTGTACATCAATTTGTGTCAGTGAATCTTCATCAAAAATACGCGAAAACTCATCTAAGCCAAAAATCTCTTCAACTTCATCGCGCTGAATCTTTATTGAGAAGTTAGCCCACTCCTCACCATCGTCTTGCTCAATTTGTAAAAAAACAACTTGGCCACTGTTTGTTTCAAGTACAAATTCAGTATCACTGCTGTGCTGATATTGATACGTTTGAATATCAATAACACGCAATGTTTCGCCTTTTAACCACGAAGGGTAAGCAAACGAATCAATAACGCTAAACATGTCGCCTTTTTTAAGTTCGCTGGCATGATTAAGCTGACGCTCTGGCTCTTTTTTAGATTTAAAAAAATTAAACATAGGAGACTGCCTTTAAGCAAAAAAGGCAACAAGGCCGAAAGCCTGGTTACCTTTTTAAAATATGGACGTAAATATTAGCTATTTTGCTTCGCTTTAATGCGAGCTAAAATATCAGCGCTTTTTGGACTTGAATCGCCAATGCCTGCTTCAGCCATTTTTGCTTTTAGATCATCGCCGTTTACATCAGACTCAAGCTGTTTAGCTGCACCAAGCTGGTCGCTACGATCTTGCTGACGTTGCTTAATACGCTCTAAAGATTGACGAGCCGACGTCATAGACGAGCTGTTTGTATTTAGCGTGCTGTTAACAGCCATTGTCGCTTGTTGAACGCTTTCAGTCGTCTTAACCATAGTAAGCTGACGTTGATTTTCTTTGATCGATTTCTCAGCGTCTTTAACTTGCTGCTTAAGGGCAACAATGTGGTTACTAAAACCCGATAATACTTGTTCGTTTTCAGCTTTCTCAGCTTCAAAATCACCAATTTTTTCTGCAATTTCTAGCGCCAACGCTTCGTTGCCCTTTTCAAGCGCTTGCCCTGCATATGCTTCATGTTCAGCGATTGATGCATCTACAGCGCTAATTTTACGCTTAGTTTGCATTTCTTTAGCCATTACTTCCGTAAGGCTTTTCTTAGCGCGGTGAAGAGCATTTTGCGCGTCAGCAATTTCTTGCTCAAAAATACGGATGCCATTTGCATCTACAATTGCTTCGCCTGCTTCACGAGCGCCGCCACGTACTGCTGTAAATAATTTTTTCAAAATACTCATAATCTTAACTCCACTAACTAGCTATTAATCATTTAAATACAAAGTCACGGCTTCTAGTGCATCTATAGCGTTATCTGCTAATGTCACTAGTTCGTGGGTAACATCATCTAATGATGAGTTTACCGACAGTGCACCAAAAATCGCGTATTTGTTATCGATTTTAGCAAATGCACTCAGCGGAATTGGCACGTTTAAACGTAGTAATGTTTCGTTTAATTCGTTGCGTAATTCACTTTTAACTTCATTTTCGTCAAACAAGTAGCTAATACATAATAACTGCTCTTGTGTTTGCGTAACAAAAATTGGAAGTTCATCATTTCCATCAACAATGACTTGTAACACATCCTGCTCACCTGGATTGGCAATCAAGAAAGATTCAAAGTTAGCGCCTTCAGTTTCAAAAGCCGCTAATTTTATTGAAAGTTCGTTTAATTCCATGTCTGTGCCTTTTTGTCGTTTGACATATTATGTCTGAGTTAAGATTCGCACGGACGACATATTATGTCAACCATGTTTTATTAATTTTTGTATAATTCGCTTTCTACCTGCCACGCACTTCGGTAATAATCATACAAAGTACCTGTGCCTAATTGATTGACTTCAATATCATTTATTTGTTCAAAATAATGATTTGGAAACACAAATGAAGCCAATAAATATTTTTGACTGATCCACCTAGAAGCAATAGGTAGCGTTTTTATATCGCTAATTCTGGCACTGGCAGGTTTCCCTGCGGTTGTTGCAATCGTCCAGCCCCACTGACCAAAAGACGGAATATTTTGCTGATACTGCTCAACATGCTTAAATCCAGCTGCTTTCACTGTTTTACCAATGCTTAAAAATGCGTTTTTAGCATGGTACGGTGACGTTGACTGCACTGCCATGGCCCCATCAGCAGCTAGAAGTTGACGCACGTGATTGTAAAAATAATCACTATACATTTTATTTAAGTCGGGATGGTTTGGATCCGGTAAATCAATAATTATAGTATCAAAGCGCTCCCCTTCACCGAGCAACCGCTCGACTTCTAAGAATGCATCACCAACAATGATATTAGCTCGCGGATCTAACATCGCATTATTATTAAGCTTACTTAAACGTGCAGTGATCTCAGCAGGTGCAATAAACTCATCACTTGGATAACCAAATAAATCAAGTAGCTGTCCATCTAAGTCAATTAAAGTAACTTTTTTAACGGGCCATTTTAGTGCATCTCTTAATGCTAAACCGTCGCCACCACCCACAATCAAAATATTATCATGACGGTTTGAAGCCAACATCGCAGGATAAACTAACATAGAGTGGTAAATCTGCTCATCAACACTAGAGAACTGTAAACGTCCATTTAAATAAAGATCTGTAATAGGCTCTGGCTGATTAAGGCTTAAACGCTCTGTGAGTACTAAGTGCTGATATTTAGTCGCTTCAGAATAAATAACTTTATCCTTATACAATACGTTACTTAAATTTTTCATCCAGCTACTGCCAAGCACTAAAATAAAAGCAAATAGCACGAGCAAAAGGATATGGCATACAAGTAATAATTTGGCGAAACGTACATGGGTGTGATAACGCCATAAAAATGCCAGCCCTGCAATAATATTAAACAAAGCGGTCCATGCGGCTGCTTGCATAATCGGCATAGACAGCATGATACTCACCCAAATAGCCGCGCCAATACCGGCACCAATATAATCTGCACCATAGATAGTGCCTGCATTATTTTCTAAAAAGCGGCCATAAACGTGCTGACGAATACGCGCTATTAACGGTATTTCCATACCAATCAATAAACCAAGTAATAGGCCAAACACATAGGGTAAAAATCGAGACCAATCTTGAAGCTGTTGGAACACATAACCATTTAATATGGTATCGGCAGGTAAATTGAATATCTCAGAAAAAATATGAGGTAATGAATAGCTTACAGCAATGATACTCGCTATTGCTAAAATACAACCCATACCAACAAGTGCAATCAAACTCTCTAGCCATGCAAAAGCGGTAAACGCATCTTTAAACCAGCGCGCTAAAAATGCACCGATCCCCATAGCAACAATCATGGTGCCAATCATCGCATAAATAGCACTTTCAACAGAGCCTAATACACGCCCGGCATAATGCGACAAAAGATATTCATATATAAGGCCACACCCGGCAAGTACGGCCATAACAGTAATTAATAAAAAATCATGCCCAAGTAAGGCGTACTTACTTGGGCTTTGCTTAGAATGTGACAAGTTTTATGCGCCTAGTAATGTAGCCATGGTAACACCAACAGCAAACGATACCGCTGCTGAAATAGCCGCTACGCCTACATTTTTCTGACGGTTAACTTCATCTGAAATATCGCAACCTGATAGAATAATTTTGATTGTGATCAGATGTAACACTATAAATACAAGCAGGCTTATCATTGCGCTTACAGCCCAGTAAAGCAAACTAGCACTAATATTATCAGCAACATACGGTGCAATACCTGTTGCAGCAGTAATCGCAAGTGCGCTACCGATTAGGAAACCAGCATAACGAATCCCAACAGCCAAATTGCCATCTACAATAGCCTGCTGCAAACAATCGCCGCTGCGATTTGTACGCTTAAACAGTTGCACTCGATACTGACTTACTAACAAAAGTACAATGCTACCAATCACAAATGCAGCAATAACAATTGGAAGTCCATACCAACCATCTGTTGCGACCCAAAATAGTGCAGAACGGATGACAATTGCAACACTCACAACATGGCCAAAATCAATCACTGCCGCTGTGACATTACCTTTTACTATCTCATCATGTAAGCTAACTTTTCGTAAAGCCACTTTATCCTGAAAAAAGTGCCCTAACTTAATTAGGGTAATTGCCAATAAACCGTAAGCCGTCATTTGCAGCGCTTCTTGCTGTAGCGTTGCAGCAAATGAGCCACTGCTTACACCAGTTAAAACAATGGCCAATGCAACTAAACCAGCAGCAAAACTAATTCCAAACGCAAAGTTATCGCGCTCTGTAATTTCATCATTCGCGTGTAAGTTTGATACCCAGCCTTTGATATATTTTAGACTCACAAATAAAGCGATAATAATTGCGAAATCGATCGCTATCGCTTGTAGTGACCACATTGTTATTCCATTAAATTCGTACATATTATTTACACTCCAACACTAATTCTTTAAATAGCCGTTTACTTACCGCGACTTACGCCACGAGAGGTTCTATTATTGCTGTTTCTCACCGTTCCAGAGCCTTTGCTATAACTACTACGGCTTTTAGGTGGCGTATAACTGCTGCGACTTAACCCTGATGCACCTGTCTTTTTAGAAGCATACGGGCTTGAGAATTGCTTACCTTGGCGTTGATATGATTGTCTGGTGCGGGTTTCAACCGCAGTTTGCGCTTTAATTTGCTTGGGACTAGAGTAGCGTGAGCGCCCATAATCACTGTAATAACTATATTTACGACGTTTACTCCAGCTACCATATTCAACGCGATCAAACACATCACCTAAAATACGATACATGCCGTACCACTGCCAAAAACTAATTCCGTTACTGTTAGTCTGCCAATTGCCGTAGTTAGGATTGCCGACTAGCTGATTACCTTCACCAACGCCTTCAGCCTGTTGGCTAATTGCTCCAACTCGTGCTAAAGAGCCCCCTGACATATCAGCAAGCATATTAATCGGATCAGTCAATGCATCAGCAAACAAAGTAGGTTTGACGGCATCGCGCAACAAATCTAAATTTTGTAAAGAATCTTCATAAGGAGGGATTAAATAAGTGCTTTTTATATCGGTAAGACGCTGTGTCAGGCCAGCATAAAGTGCACCTTTTTGAGTTGCGTCTTGTGCTATAACAGATGCAACCTGTGATAACTCCGGTTTTTCATTTGCGATAATACGTGCATATTCACTCAATAGTGTCGCATTACGAATTGAGCCATTATCCAATGCTTTGCCGAGTTCATTTAACTCAATTTCAGCTTTAGCAATAGATTGTTGAATTGTTTGTTGCAACTGCTCTTCTTTCGATTGGCAGCCCATAAGCAAGCTTATCAAACAAAACAGGCTTATAAGTTTCCAAGCTTTTATATTCGACATTCATGTCACCTGATTTTCTAAATTAACCTGCCTAGTTTTACACAGCTCAGAAAGTAAACCAAGGATGAAATTGCAACAAGATGATATTTTCTAAAGGTCAAAGCCTATGTTTTACTGCACTCAACTTTTAATTAGCTAGATGGCAACTAGAAGGTGACACGAGCTCCCCCTCATAGCCGACAAACACTCTATACGATAACCCCCTCAAAAATTTGAAGTGCTCTGCTTTATAAACATAAGCTCAGCGAGTTAATCTAGTAATGGTTTTTGCAAATTTAGTTGGACGCTCTCTCATTTGAATTTAAAAACTGCTCAATTAAAAATGGATACTTAAATGTACAAATACCCAATACATAGTATGACCCTATCTAACTAGGCTGAATGATTTATTCTTATTACATTGACAATGTTGTCTCATTAAAATAATTTAAAAAGGTACAAAACCAAAAATGAAGAACTCTTCAATTATAATAAGGAATTTTTAATGAAGAAAATATCCATTGCCGCTTTTCTAATGTCTTCGCTATTTTTAAGCAGTCAAACATTCGCCGCTGATTTCTGTATAACTAAAGAGAAGTAACCAAGCAGGATGCTAGTATTAAGCTCTGCCGGTGGTTTGTCATCGTCCCTATTTCCTATACTGCATGGCGATTTAAGAGATATTCCACTTGAGAGTAAAACAGGTAAAATTACTGGGATTAATTACACATCTGCAAATTACCCAGATTCTTTTGGCGAGATTGTTGAATTGTGCTTTTATCGAGCATATAACAACAATCCCGTTAAGTGCGAACCAATTGTGCCAAACTCTACTGGAGAGGTAACAGTATTTAATGGTGAGAGCTTCAAACCAGGTATTCAAGTATCAATTGTTCATAGAGTTGAAGCAACTGGTACTTTCCATTATTCAACACCAAATAGAATAGAAAGTATAACTTTTAACTACACAACTAACTAATTAACACCTTAGACTCCAAATTTAATCAAAGGAGTCTATTTTCGTTTAGAGGGTCAATAGTATGGATATACCTGATATCAAGAGAAGTTTGTTAAATGCGAGAAAAGCTTTTCCTCAGCCACAATCTGACCCCAAAAAAAGTAAGGATATAGAAATACATGCATCGGTTTCTTCATTATCGTCGAAATTAAGTAAGGCCAAAAGCTCTATTGATATTTCTAAATTAAGTCAGCAAAATTTATCTCTACATAAGGAAATACTCTCTTCAAATGCAAAAATAAATAGTGATGAGGTTGCCACAGCAAAATGGGAATTTGAACATTTATCCAAATCAAAACTTGAGACGATAGCATTAGACACAAGTAATACATTTAGCAGCTCAGAGAGAGTAGCTGCATATGAAAGATGGCACACACTTGATCAGCAAAACCTATCAAATCTAAAACGAGACAGCCTTAAATACGAAAGTAACGTTACCGCACTAGCATCATTTGAAGAATTACTATCATCTCATACGAACTCTTTTTCTTTTTTTAGTAAAGCGATGGTTTCCGATGAATATAGCTCACAAGCAACATCACAGTTTGAGTCTATTTTAGATGCACGGGATTTAGAAAAAAGCAAAAATATAAGCAGGTCTGAGCATTATTATGAAACTATGGTGATGGATATTTTTGGTGGTACTGAATCAGAAATTTTAAGCGGCACTGATGGGATGTCCTTATCTAACTTAATGCGAAGTTCTTATGAGTTTTTGACACAAGGAGATAGAGAACTATTAGCTAATATCTATGAATATGCTGATAATAATAATATAGATTTTAAGTATATACGTCAGTTTGCCAGTGATCTTGGTGGTTACAGAATGCATGACGATGGGAAGATACTTAATAATTTTAATAATGGCCACTTCAACGGTGAAGGATACCAGCTTGCTGTCAGCTTTACGGATAAAGATCAAGCTACGATAAATAATATCCTTGATAGTCAGAAAAAACTATCTTCATCTGATATAGATGAGGGGTTCATTTCGTTTATGACTGAGCCAGGCTTAAGTGCATTGTCTCATCGGGGTAGTTACCAATTTTTACAACATATGATAGAAATAAAAGCGAGAATAGAGCCAAGTCTTTCAACTGAAAATTTTAAGGTTTTTGAAGGCTTTTCAGGGGTTGATGATCGATATGTTATAACGACTTCTGATAAGCGGCTAATTAGGCCAGAACCTGATGTCATTTGTAAAAATGGTACCTGTGAAGTAACCGAAAAAGGTCTTAAAAACAATGTTACTTTAGAGGAAAATAAAGGCAATCCTATATTAGATCTTAAATCTAACTCAATAAGCTCCCTTTTAGAACTCAGAGTGAACAACACAACCGAAAATAACATTTTATTTCAATGGCTTGCTGATTGAAGTCAGATTTACTTTAACAATCTTGTAGGCTAAGACCACAATAAAGTATAACACCTGTTGCTTTTACAACAGCCGTACGGTTTTTAACTTTAAGAAATTGGCGAACAATTTGATAGCAAGTCTTTAATCGCGCATCTTTGGTGTAGTGTAGGAAAGTTTTGAATGTTGGCCAATTTTGCTCACAAGTAGCACATGATTAAAATAGATCATCAATTACATGTGATTAATATAAAGGGGTTAAACTGCTTTAAAGGCGTATTTTGACCTCTGAGGAGTTCGTGGTGTTCTTTTATGCCTTCAGGCTAAAGCATGACCTACAATAAAATACCTGCAAGTTGATTGTAAAACCGTCGGTCGTGATTTATCGCAACAGCCGATATATGAGGGTGTACTGCTTTCAGGTGAACGCCCGAGCGACACTCGCCACCTTGCTCGCTTTTTCACTTTCCTGCAGACGTAAAAAAGCCCGACTCTATGAGTCGGGCTTTCTTTATTTGGAGCCTGGCGATGACCTACTTTCACATAACAAATGCTACACTATCATCGGCGCTGTTTCGTTTCACTACTGAGTTCGGCATGGGATCAGGTGGGTCCAAAACGCTATTGTCACCAAGCAAATTTGGTATTAATTCGCTCTTTCGAACCAATTAATTAAAATTTGGAAAATGCTGATAATTGTTTTCTTA
>NZ_LHPH01000033.1:0-36998 GCF_001298125.1 Pseudoalteromonas porphyrae
CGCTGAAAGCATCTAAGCGCGAAGCAGGCCTCGAGATGAGTTCTCACTAGAGCTATAAGCTCTCTGAAGGGCCGTTGGAGACTACAACGTTGATAGGCAAGGTGTGGAAGCATAGTGATATGTTAAGCTAACTTGTACTAATTACCCGTGAGGCTTAACCATACAACGCCAAACGCGTTTTATGTGACTGTTTAAGCGCAGAAGTTAAGATTGTAGGTCGTGATTTATCGCGACAACTAAAGTAGATTACTGGCAGCTGTAAGCGATAAGCTTAAAGTTGTAAGAAAACAATTATCAGCATTTTCCAAATTTTAATTAATTGGCTCGAAAGAGCGAATTAATACCAAATTTGCTTGGTGACAATAGCGTTTTGGACCCACCTGATCCCATGCCGAACTCAGTAGTGAAACGAAACAGCGCCGATGATAGTGTAGCATTTGTTATGTGAAAGTAGGTCATCGCCAGGCTCCAAATAAAGAAAGCCCGACTCACAGAGTCGGGCTTTTTTACGTCTGCAGGAAAGTGAAAAAGCGAGCAAGGTGCAAGGTGGTCAATGTCGCTCAGGCGTTCACCTGAAAGCAACACCCCCCCATATATCGGTTGTCGCGATAAATCACGACCTACATCGTACTGAGTGAACTCAAATAGTGTGTGTAATACCAATCTGCATCAATATTTGAACAATTTAACGAATTAAATCACGCTATAACCCAGTTAGCTCTTTATTTAACTCGCTAGGGTGGTTAAATATTTAAGTCGATTGGTATTACATCCAAGGTGTTTATTTTAGAATGTTGCTCGTACGCTAAGCGCAAAGCGTCGATCAGTCGTGAAGTTTAATGCTTGCGTTCTTGTTCCGGCTTGATCCATCTGGTATTGAGTTTTGGTTTCAGTTTCAAGCAAGTTACTTGCTTCAATACCAACTTTCCAGTGATCATTAATCGTGTAGTAGAAGCTGGCATCCATCATGCCAGATGCCTCAGCATAAGCTGGAACATATTCTTCTGACTCACGTAAAGTAAGTAAATACTCAGAGCGCCAAGTATAAGCAAGGCGGAATGAAATATTTTCGTACTCATACATACCAATAATATTCATGTTTTGATCTGAGTAACCCTGTAATGGTAAACCACTAAATACACGAAAGGTGTTTCTAGTATCTGCAATTGGATTACCGTTTTCATCAAAACCTAAAGTACCTTCTGAAATATTATTAGGATCTTCTAAACCATTTTGATCGATATAAGTGTAGTTAAATTGTAAGCCTAAACCACTGAATGCGCCTGGTAACATGTCATAGAATTGAGAGTATGAAAACTCAGCTCCACGGATTGTGCCTGATCCTGTATTGTCTGGCCCATACGCAGATACATCGTACTCCTCACCATTAAAATTAACATCAAGATCAAATGATTTATTACGAATAATATTATCTAATTTCTTATAAAATAAGCCCACAGTGATATAACCAGCAGGTGCGAAGTACCATTCTGTGGTTAGATCAGTATTAATAGATGTTTCAGGCTCTAAGTTTGGATTGCCTGATAGTGCGGTGAGTTCTATATTATCAAGTCCAACAACGGGGTTGTTTATTTCATCAGAGTCCGCGCCAGGGGTTTGTAAACGACGAGTATAGTCTAGATTGAGAATGCTAATATTACGGGCATCAACTAAGCTTGGGTAAAATAGCGCTTTTGAAGCGCCGAAACGAACAACGACATCTTCAGAGACACCAAAGCTTATATTCAGGCTAGGTAAAATAGTGCTGTAATCAGTACCTTCAACGGTACTTAACTGAGACTCACCTGTAGCAATATCATAGTAACGTTTATATTCAGGCTGTTGCATAACAGCATTAAGAGATGTTCCTGGATCGCCGCGTTTGATAGTTGCAGGCTGTACAAATGCTCCTGTGGATTCCAATTGATAATTGACGTAGCGTAAACCAATGTTACCTACAATTGGTATATCTTGTGCAATAAAATCAAAATCACCGCGCACGTAAAGTTCGTTACGCTTTTCATTTGTTGAACTAATGTTATGTGCTGCATATGGGCCTTCGACCCGATTTGGCTTGTCTGTATAAGGAACGTAAGTACCACTACAAACGCCATTATTAGCGGCGCTATTTGTTGCGTTGTGCCACCCATCTTTACAACCTTGACGTAATGAGTTTGCGTAGTTTTTGACTAACTCCATGCGTGGAAATAAGAAGTTATTTACATCGCCTTGTAACACTTGACCATTGTAGTAATCAGAAAAATCAACACGTTCAAATAGTTCTGGTCTATTTATAGCTGATGCAGCATTTCTATCATCTTGGATCCAAGGAGTACCAATGGCAGACCAACCCTCGTAGGCGGTGTCTCGTACTGTTAGGTCTTTGTCTGAAAGATATAAACCTGCTTTAATATTGGTAAATACGCCATCAAGCTCATAATTCAGATCTAATTTAAAACTATCAGCTTTTGCAGTATTGTGTTCTTTTTGCTCCATACCACTGCCTAAGAATAAATTAGGTACGGGTCCATTCCAATCTTCGTTAGGTGACCAGCCAGCGGTCATAATATTATCGCTTAAAAACTCTACTGTTGGTCGAGAGCCTCTCATATCGAGAAAGTATGGGGATACTACATGAACATGGTTGCCGCGTGTCTGACCAGACATACTATAATTATTTAAAAATTTTTCTGAACTTATATGCTGATAGTCAAATTCAACGGTTAAACGGTCAATGGGCTTTATCGTTAGATTGAATGAGGTATCCTTCACTGTGTTTTCGTTTTGATTCCAACGACTGCGATAGAAAAAGGGAGTCTCAGGGCTGACACCCAGTGCGATACCTGAGGTTACGAATCCATTATCAGTTATTAAAGGATGGCCACTAGCTGTATCGTCCATCCAGTTTTGTGATGATCCCATAAAGCTTTTAAAGCCTTGTGCTGCTTGACCTATTTGACGTTCATTCCACTCAAGTGATGCTTTTGAATTGATGTGTTCTAGTGTAACCACAACAGTGTCATCACTACTTGCCCATTGCAGGGATGATGTGAAACCTGTTCGTTTACGGTCGTTGGTCGCTGTACTCATATGTATTGCTGCTGGCACATGCCAGACACTGCCTTCTGGTTGGCCTGGTAAGGCCGGACCATCTACAGGTGAGCTAGGATCAACGCCTGTAATTCCACCCCACTGATCGGTTGTTGGTAAAAATGAATCGCCACGAGAATGGAAGTTTCCTATACCTACACCATCACCTCGGGTTTTATATTCAGATTTTGATCCTGCAATTAAAAAACCAAATTTACCCATATCTGTTTCCCAGTTATCAGAAAACAATGCGGAGAATGAAGGAGTCGTTTCATCACGGAAGTCGCTGTAGTTTGCTTTTGCATTAAAAGATATTAATTGTTCTGTAGAATCAAATGGTTTACGAGTAATGAGGTTTACAGTACCTGCAACACCACCGGATATAAGATCAGCCGTTTGATTTTTAACTACTTCTATCGCACCTAGTAGTTCCGCAGGAAAGTCTTCATAACTTAAACCACCAGAAGGGTTTGCACTAAATGCATCACGGCCGTTAACTTCTGAACGAACGCGATCCAGCCCGCGTATAAGTACACTAGTCCCTTCATCTGCATAGTGTTTAGGATCATCTGAAGAAGCGAACCTTTCGATTGTTACACCCGGCACACGTTGCAGAGCTTCGGTAACTGATTTATCGGGGAGGGCACCAATATCTGATGCTGTTATGACATCTTTTACTGTATCAGCATAGCGTTTTAAATTTTGAGCGCTAAATATGCTTCCTCGGATCCCAGATACTTCAATTACTTCGATAGAGTCCTGCTTTTTCTCTGTGATGACATCGCTGTCATTTTGTGGCGCTGTTTGACCCAAAACTAATAGTGGGCACAACCCGAGGATCGCACATGAAACCGCTAGGCTAAGTGAAGTACGTTTTGTATGTTTATTATTACTGTTGATGACTATTTTAGACATGGTTTTATCTCTTTTTTGCTTTTTATAACCAGTGTAGCCTTGTTCAGACAAAGGACTTACAAAGCTATTTTATTATCGACATTACGGCCCAATATGCCAAATTCATTCGCTACTTCTAATAACCTATTATTTTTAATAAAGCATAAAAAGTAACAGTTATTTAAAGTTGAACTGTTACTTTTTAACATAAAGTGCGAAAAAGTAAACATTTTCGGATTAAATTCTTTTTTATAGTGATTAAGTATTGGGGTTATCAATAACGGATATAGCAAGAGATCCTGCATTATAGCTTGGGGGTGGAGTAAGATAATTATAATTTTGCTTTATGCGGCAAACATTCAGCTGGCCAATTAATGTAATTAGCCAAGAGCTAGCCAAATTCCTACGCCAATCATTAAACTACCAGCTATTGCATTCATCCATTTTATATTATCGCCTGTATTTAAAAATAGGCGTAAACTTTTACCGCCACTTGCATAGGCAATCATACAAATAAACTCGCTGACCATAATGACAGCAACGAGAATACATAGTTGAGGTGCTATCGCCTTGTTGATGCTTATAAAAGGAGGAAGCAGAGAAATCATAAAAGCCCAGCCTTTAGGGTTTGCTATGGCAGTTATAAAACCTTGCATGAATAGGGCTTTATGGCTTGCTTGGGCACGCTTTTCATCATCTACAGTAAGTTTAGCTTTTGCAAGCCACATGCTAATACCGATATAGATTAGGTAAGCACCACCAATCCACTTCAAAATAGCGAATATATTGGGGTAGTTAAGCATAATGCTCGCGACCCCCAAGACTGCAGCCACGGCGACAAGTGCGACACCTAAAACCTCACCATACATCATCCACATTGTTTTGCGTACGCCAATACTCATTCCGAGTGTCATTGCTAAAGTCATGCACATACCTGGCGTGATAGAGACAAAGAAGAAGGTGGGAATAAAAACAGCGAGAATAGCAAAATCAAACATGTTAACTACTTGTAGAATATATTTACGCAAACAATACCAGTTAGTTGTTAGATTAACCACGCTATTTTAACTACCTATTCTTTGATTAAGGCAATAGTAAAGCTTGGTAGTAACGTATTTATAATATTGTATTTTAAAATATATTTTTGCTTTGTTGAGTGCTTTGATTTAGGATCAAAAAAGTTTAAATCAAAGAACCAATCACCTGTGTCTAGATTACTAATTGCCATTGCCTCTATTTTTTTGTGTTTTACAGCGACTGCAGTTGAAGTCACTGATCTATATCAAGATGTGCTAAAAGTCACTGATAAATCTCGCGATGCGAGGTTAAGCGCCAGTCGTAAAGCGTTACTTAATGTATTAGTGAAAGTCAGTGGTGACCCTCAAGCGGATCAAAACCCACTCGCGCAGCAACGTAGCAAAGACATTTCAGAGTACATGCTTAAATTTGAATACGATGAAAAAGCAGACGGTGAGCTCAATTTAGTTGTTAAGTTTGAAGCAAATAAAATTAATGCACTTGTTAAAGAGCTTGATTTACCGTTATGGGGAACTCGTCGTCCACTGATTGCTATTTGGCTTGCGATAGAAGATAACTGGCGTCGAGAACTTGTTACACAAGAAAGCTATCCGCAGTTAGAAAAATTAATCTATAGCACAGCATCTCGCCGAGGTTTACCCGTTGTAGTACCATTACTTGATTTACAAGATCGTGCATTGGTTGGTATACCTGAAGTATGGGGAAATTTCTCAGAGCCTGTGGAGCAAGCATCAAGTCGATATAGTGCTGAGCGAAGCATCACAGCACGGTTATACAAGCAACTTGACAGCGAAAGTTGGGTTCTAGATTGGCGTTTTACCAATGATGAACTTTTTGAAGAAAATAGACTAACAGGTGATAAGCAACAAACAATCGCTCTAATGATTGATAGCTTAGTTGCAGGCTTAGCTGATGAATATGCAGTGGACCCAAACTTACTTGGGCAAGTAACTCAAGCTGCATTCGAATTAAAAGGTGCAAATAGCTTTGTTGATATTGAGCTGGCTAAACGTAGATTACAAAGTTTAAGTGTTGTTACGCAAGTGACAATTAGCGCTCGAACACCTGATGCTGTTCACTTTATGATCAGCCATACAGGCAATATGAGCGATTTACAAAAAGCGCTGAAACTTGATCGCGCTTTTGAAGCATTTGTCGACCCTCGTACATTTTATTCTGTTGTTAAAGATAATTTAGAATATCAATGGATTGGCTTATAATGCAGGCAATGGAGCCAGTGCAAATGGCCTTGCCGGTTACATTGCCGGATGATGAAACGTTTGCATCATATTTTGGTGGTGAAAACTCCCTTGAAGTGAGCCATTTAAAAAATGCGTTTAAGAGTTTAGCAACTACCTTCCAATATACATATTTATGTGGTTTAGGAGATTCGGGTAAATCACATTTGTTGTATGCAACGTGTATTCATGCACAAGAACATGGCTTATCAACCATGTTGCTATCGATGCGAGAAGTAATTGATTTTGGGCCTATGGTACTCGATGGCTTAGATGCACTAGATGTACTATGTATTGATGATGTACATCTAGTAGCAGGAAACGATGCGTGGGAAAAAGCGCTATTTAATTTTTTCAATCGTTTTAATGAGCCAGGTAAATGTTTGGTCGTTACAGCGGACTTGTTACCTGATATGCTCAATATCAGCTTACCTGATCTTGAGTCGCGGCTAAAATGGGGCACGACTTTTCAAATTCGCTCCATGAGTGATGATGATAAAGCAGAAGCCTTAGTTAAACGCGCGAATATGCGGGGGTTAGAACTGAGCGATGAATGTGCGCGATTTTTATTAACACGCTTAAGTCGTGATATGCGCGCACTACTTGATGTACTTGATAAACTCGATCATGCATCGATGGCCGCACAACGAAAATTGACCATACCTTTCATTAAATCCACGCTACATCTCTAAATTTTCCTGCAAAACAGCCTAAGTTCCCATTTTGCTTATGCAGAATGGGAAAGAATTCAATAAGATTGGTTTAAGGTCTAGAATCTAGTCCTTGCTTTCAGTTATCATTAGCTATTACCAGAGCGTGTTTACCTTTCAGGATTGAAATTTGTTCAACCTAGAGGCGTTTTAATTGCGATGCGAGGACTGCAACATAGTAATTCTATGTAAAGTTTGAGTAACAGTAAAAAAACGCCTTTAGGCAGAACCCGACGGGCAGCGTATGTTTGGTTTTTTTGCAATGTTATTGCACTATTTTGTAGGAAACTACACGACATGTGCTCTGCCTTAACTAAAAATCAAAGACTCAGCTGAAAAATTAATCTCGAAAAGTCAGCACGCTCTAAAGCAATCACCTCTGTGAAAGATCAGGTATCGAATGAACTTAGAAAATATATTAGCGCAAGCACTTGAGGCGGTCGCCAGTGCCAATGAAATAGCGCAGCTTGAAGACATCAGGGTTAATTACCTTGGTAAAAAAGGCGAAATCACGAACTTATTAAAAACCCTTGGTAAAATTGCTCCTGAAGAACGTAAAGAAGCGGGCCAAGTAATTAATCAAGCCAAACAAGACGTACAAGTTGCGATTAACGAAAAGCGCGAGTTACTTGCAAGTAAAGCACTTGAAGAAAAACTAGCCGCTGAAACAATTGACGTAACTTTACCGGGGCGTGTAATGCCAACAGGTGGATTACACCCAGTAACTCGTACAATTGAACGCATTGAGAGCTTTTTTGGTGAGCTTGGTTTTGAAGTTAAATCAGGCCCTGAAGTTGAAGATGATTTTCATAACTTTGACGCGCTAAATATTCCAGAGCATCACCCAGCGCGTGCGGATCACGATACCTTTTACTTTAATCCAAAATTAGTTTTACGTACGCAAACCAGTGGTGTGCAAATCCGCACTATGGAAACAGAGCAACCGCCACTGCGTATTATTTCACCAGGGCGTGTATATCGTAATGATTACGATCAAACCCACACGCCTATGTTCCATCAGGTTGAAGGCCTAATGGTTGATACAGATGTAAGCTTCACAGAGCTTAAAGGCATTTTGCACGATTTCTTACGTAACTTCTTTGAAGAAGACATGGAAATTCGTTTTCGACCTTCATTTTTCCCATTCACAGAACCTTCAGCTGAAGTAGACGTAATGGGCAAAGACGGTAAATGGTTAGAAGTACTAGGTTGCGGAATGGTTCACCCTAATGTACTTAAATCTGTGGGCATTGACCCAGAAAAATACACAGGTTTTGCCTTCGGTATGGGCGTTGAACGCTTAACCATGCTGCGCTATGGTGTAAACGATTTACGTGCGTTTTTCGAAAACGATTTAAAATTCCTTAATCAGTTCCGTTAAGAGTGAAAATATAACATGAAATTTAGTGAAAAGTGGTTAAGAGAGTGGGTTAACCCTGCAATTGACACGCAGGCTCTTTCGGAACAGTTATCGATGGCCGGCCTTGAAGTAGATGGCGTAGAACCTGCAGCAGCGCAGTTTACCGGTGTTGTTGTTGGTGAAGTGGTTGAATGTGGCCAGCACCCAGATGCAGATAAACTACGCGTAACAAAAATCAATGTCGGTGGTGATGAGCTACTAGATATTGTATGTGGCGCGCCAAACTGCCGCTTAGGTATTAAAGTTGCGGTTGCGATGGTAGGTGCTGTTTTACCAGGTGATTTTAAAATTAAAAAAGCCAAGCTTCGTGGTCAACCTTCTCACGGTATGCTGTGTGCGTTCGTTGAGTTAGGGATTAGCGAGGAAGGCGATGGCATCATGGAATTACCAAGTGATGCGCCTATTGGCACCGATTTACGAGAATACTTAAGCCTTGATGATAACATCATTGATGTTGATTTAACGCCTAACCGTGGTGATTGCTTAGGCATTAAAGGTATTGCGCGTGAAGTAGGCGTACTTAATAGCATCGACGTCAAAGCGTTAGAAATTCCAGCAGTGACGCCAACAATTGATGACAAAATATCAATTGAGCTAGTAAACGAAGAAGCATGTCCACGTTATTTAGGCCGTGTGATCAAAGACATTAACCTAGACGCAGAAACACCGCTGTGGATGGTTGAAAAGCTTCGTCGCAGTGGCGTACGTTCAATCGACCCCGTAGTTGATGTAACTAACTATGTGTTACTTGAACTTGGTCACCCAATGCATGCGTTTGATTTGAGCGCTATTGAAGGCGGTATCAAAGTACGCAGCGCTAATGCAGGTGAAGAGCTCGTTTTATTAGATGGTAATACCGCTAAACTAAACGAATCAACATTAGTTATTGCCGATCATAACAAAGCATTGGCAATTGCGGGTATTTTTGGTGGCGAGCAATCTGGCGTGACAGATAAAACGTCTGATATCTTATTAGAAAGCGCATTTTTTAATCCTGTTGCAATAGCTGGGCAAGCCCGTAGTTACGGTTTACACACAGATGCATCGCATCGTTATGAACGTGGCGTTGATTTTGCGCTACAACATGATGCAATGGAACGTGCAACTGCGTTGTTACTTGAGATTGTCGGTGGTGAAGCTGGTCCTGTCGTGGAAGCGGTAGCTGCAGATAAACTACCTAAAGTGACAGAAGTTCGTCTTCGCCGAGCGCGTTTAGACCGTGTTATTGGCCACCACATTGAAGACGCCAAGGTAACGGATATTCTTACTCGTTTAGGTCTAGATGTAAAAGTTGAAAATGAAAGCTGGAGTGCAGATGTACCAAGTTATCGTTTTGATATTCGCATTGAAGAAGACTTAATCGAAGAAGTTGCCCGTGTATATGGTTACAACAGTATTCCAAATGTTGCGCCAACGGCTAAACTAAAAATGACGACTCATAACGAGGCAACTATTGCGGTTAATAAATTTCGCAATACTTTAGTGACTCGAGGTTATCAAGAAGCAATCACTTACAGCTTTGTTGACCCTAAAGCACAAGCTATTTTACACCCAGACAGCGACGCGCTTATTTTACCACACCCAATTTCGATAGAAATGTCGGCAATGCGTGTCAGTCTGATGCCAGGTTTACTTGCGTCAGTCATGTATAACCAAAACCGTCAGCAACCGCGTATTCGTTTATTTGAGCATGGTCTTAAATTTTTACGTGACGAAAATGCAGAGAATGGCGTAAACCAAGTAGCAGTTATCGGTGGTGCGATTACCGGCCTTGCTCATGGTGAACATTGGGTTGAAGAAAAACGCACCGTTGATTTTTATGACCTAAAAGGTGACGTTGAAGCATTACTTTCATTAACTAATGATATAACACGTTTTGAAATCAAAGCTGAGCAATCGGATGGCTTACATCCTGGTCAATCTGCAGTGATTTATGTTGACGGTAAAAAGGTTGGTTTCTTTGGTGCAGTTCATCCGCAAGTACAAAAATCGTTAGATATTAATAATGCGACTTATGTGTTTGAAATAGAAATGTCAGCCATTGAGAAAAGAAATTTACCAGAGGCAGTAGGGGTGTCTAAGTTCCCTTCAAACCGCCGCGACATCGCTATTTTAGTGGAAGATCAGGTGAAATCTGGCGACATTTTATCAGTGATAGAAAAAGTTGGCGGAAATCAATTGGTTGACCTAAACTTATTCGATGTGTATAAGGGCAAAGGTATTGAGCCAAATTACAAGAGTTTGGCGATTGCTCTAACACTGCAAGCGGTTGATAGAACACTCGAAGAGAAAGATATCAATCTAGTAGTTGATAACGTGGTGGCCGCACTGGCCGAACAGTTTAATGCATCGTTGAGGGACTAGATATGGCGCTTACTAAAGCCGACATAGCTGAACACCTATTTGAAAAATTGGGGATCAATAAAAAGGATGCCAAAGATTTAGTTGAAGCGTTTTTTGAAGAAATCCGCTCAGCGCTTGAAAAAGGCGAGCAGGTTAAGCTCTCTGGATTTGGTAACTTTGATCTTCGTGACAAGAAAGAAAGGCCTGGCCGTAACCCGAAAACAGGGGAAGACATTCCTATTTCGGCGCGACGAGTTGTGACTTTCCGACCGGGTCAAAAGCTCAAAACCCGTGTTGAAGTTGGCACGGGCAAATAGATTAAAAAAGGCAGCGCAAGCTGCCTTTTTCTTTTGTCTTAATTTATATTATAAATTGATTAAAGTACGATTCAAAAATCACGTGGTGATACAAACTGTCCAGTCTGAATGCTCTCAAAAGTTTGCTCCGCTAAAGAGTCTAGACTATTTAAACTTTTCCCTGATGCTGTAAGCTGATGCTCAATTGACATTATATCAATATTTGTTATCCCAGAAAGCTGTGCAATTTTAGCAAACGTATAAGCGTGCTTAAATTTTTCATGCTTATTGAATAAACTCACAAGCGTTGTGTAAATTTCAGGGTTGGGGATTTGATCGGGCTTATTCAGCTCTAGAGTCTTGTAGAGCAGATCAATCGTTTTTTCTTCATCAAATTTAATATAATACGTTGCTAAAAAAAACTGCATCTCAGCATCTTCAGTCACACTGGGTTGATCTTCGATGGTTAATAACTTTGTTAATGCTGATTGATCATTATTGCGAGACCAATGATAATAAAGTAACCCTGGGTGATTGGTATTTTTGGTATCTTGAAAAATTCGTGTTATTTCTTTAATACTGGTTAAGTGGCCTTCCACTCGGGAAGTGGTTTTTTCTTTTAGTTTAATATGTTCAATTTTTGCGGCTAACGACACACATTGTTCGTATTTTTCAAACCCTTTTAATAACGCGTATTTATTTTCATCAGTGGGTTCTTTGTATTCATGGTAGCGCGCCATAATCACATCTGCTCGCTGTTCTTTACAATGACTATCTTTATTTAAATCATTACATAGCCCAGGAGTATCTTTACACACTTGGGCAAGTGTTAATGGTTCTTCACAGCCTGTTAACGCCAATAAACTTAGTAATATGCTTGCTCTTAGTAACATTTTTTAGCCTCTACATCATCTCTAATATGATTCTAGCGTAATGAATTGATCTCTAACAGTGGAGAATAAAGTTAGTTTAAATTAGAATAGCTGTGCCCAATAGGATGCATTGCTCTCAAAACTCAATATATCCTTATGGCTATCCGTTCAAAAATTGTTTAATTAGGTAAATAAAATGACCTCATCTCACGAGTTAGAATACACAAATAGTTGGCAAGAACGCCAAGATTATGCTGAAAGCATGCAACCTATCATTGGTAAGCTTTACCGTAATCGCGGTATTGAAATCGCTGTATATGGCCGTCCTCTCGTAAATGCCAGTACTATTGAGATTATTAAATCTCACAAAACTGTTGCCCAGTTTGAAGGCACTAAACTACGTTTACGTGAAAGCTTTCCGTTTCTTGAAGCTATCGCTAAAATGGATTTAAACTCAGCACGTATCGATATCGGTAAGCTTGCATACGGTTATTTATATAATGATGCAGCTAAAGGTCGTTCAGTTGAAGAATACTTAAATGATGAACTTGCTGAAATCATCAACTCACAAGCAAAAGAGCCGCGTGATGTTGTTTTATACGGTTTTGGTCGTATCGGTCGTTTACTCGCTCGTTTACTAATTGAAAAATCAGGTCCTTACGCTGATTTACGTTTACGTGCAATTGTTGTGCGTGGCGGTAAAGATGGCGACCTTGAAAAGCGTGCAAGCTTATTGCGTCGTGATTCAATTCATGGTCCTTTTAATGGTTCGATTACCATTGATAAAGAACGCAATGCAATTAAAGCAAATGGTAGCTACATTCAAGTTATCTATGCTAACTCACCAAGTGAAGTTGATTATACTGCGTACGGCATTGATAACGCACTTATCGTTGATAATACGGGTATCTGGAAAGATGAAGCAGGCCTTGGTCAACATTTAGAGTGTAAAGGCGCTACAAAAGTATTATTAACAGCACCAGCTAAAGGTAATATCAAAAACATCGTATACGGTGTTAATAACCAAGATATTCTACCTGAAGATAAAATTGTGTGTGCGGCCAGCTGTACAACCAATGCAATTACACCAACATTAAAAGCGTTAAACGATAAGTTTGGTATCAACAATGGTCATGTTGAAACTGTACACTCGTACACCAATGACCAAAACTTAATAGATAACTATCATAAAGCAGACCGCCGTGGTCGTGCTGCAGCGCTTAACATGGTAATTACTGAGACTGGCGCAGCAAAAGCCGTTTCAAAAGCACTACCGGAGCTAGAAGGCAAGTTAACAGGTAATGCAATCCGTGTTCCTACACCAAACGTATCATTAGCTATTTTGAACTTAAACCTAGCGACCAGCACCACGGTTGAAGAGTTAAACTCGTTCTTACGCCATGCTGCGCTTCATTCAGATTTACGTGATCAAATTGATTACACAGCGTCTACTGAAATTGTATCTACCGACTTAGTAGGTAGTCGTTATGCCGGTGTTGTAGATTCAACAGCAACAATCGTTGATGACAACCGTATTGTACTTTACGTTTGGTACGATAATGAGTTTGGTTATAGCTGCCAAGTTGTACGTTGTATGCGTGATATGGCAGAGGTTTCATTCCCAAGTTTGCCACGTTAAGTAATTACAGTCGTTAATTCATATTGAGCCAGCATTTGCTGGCTTTTTTAGTCATGAATGTTTTTTCAAAACCAAAGCCATGTGGTAGGCTGTATCTAGTTTGCTACATTTTAATAACAAAGCGTCTTTAACATGAAGGCGTTGTTGAATTTCTAATCTAACGCATTATTTGTTAGGAATTAATTTTTTAATCTATAGGTTTATTTAAATGAAAATCACCAGTAATTTTGACAGTGGTAATATCAAGGTCATTACCGCGACCGATCCACTTAATATTCAACTTGAGATCAATAAAGATCATCAATCTGATTTTTTTCAGTGGTTCCATTTCCGTCTTGAGACAACGCCTTTTCAAAGCCATAAACTGCATATTAATAATTTAGAAAACTCAGCTTACCCAGATGGTTGGGATGGTTACCAAGCTGTTGCATCGTACGATCGCCAAACATGGTTTCGTGTACCTTCAAGTTATGCTGATGGCACATTATCTTTTGAAATTGAACCTGAGTGTGGCAGCGTCTACTTTGCTTACTTTGCACCATATAGCTACGAGCGTCATTTAGATTTACTTTCGTGGGCGCAAAGTCAAGAAGCATGTCAGCTGGAAACATTAGGCGAAACACTGGATGGCCGTGACATGAGTGTCTTGCGCATTGGTGGAGAGAGTGACGAAAACAAAAAAACGATTTGGATCACTGCACGTCAACACCCAGGCGAAACAATGGCCGAATGGTTTGTAGAAGGGATTTTACATAAGTTATTAGATGATGAAGACCCACATGCAGCTGCATTGTTATCAAAAGCGGTTTTTTACATCGTACCAAACATGAACCCAGACGGAAGCGCACGCGGTCATTTGCGCACTAATGCCAAAGGCGTTAACTTAAACCGTGAATGGCAAACACCAAGCATGGAAAATAGCCCTGAGGTGTATTTAGTGCTTAATAAAATGCGCGAGACCGGCTTAGACATGCATTTAGATATTCATGGTGATGAAGCAATACCGTATAACTTTGTTGCAGGAAGCGAAGGTATTCCAGCGTACGATGCACGCTTAAAAGATTTAGAAGATAGCTTTAAAGCGGCATTGCTTGTTGTGACACCTGAGTTTCAAGATGTGCACGGCTACCCGAAAGATGAGCCTGGACAGGCAAACTTAACGGTAGGATCAGCTGCTGTTGCACAAGAGTTCAATGCGCTTGCTTACACCGTAGAAATGCCATTTAAAGATAACGATGATTTACCTGATCCAGATTATGGCTGGTCAGATCGTCGCTCATATCAATTTGGTCAAGATACTTTAGCGGCAATTGTTAATGTTGTTGATAAATTAAGATAGAGTACACTTGAATTAGGGCATCGTTTATTGATGCCTTAATGTTCAAAAATATCAAAAATTAATAGATAACAATCATAGAGTATTTAGGCTAATATTTATTATATCAAAGGGACACTCAGAGGACTCTTCCTCATCTCTTTCTATAAAAGGTAGCGGATTCTGGGCAATAAAGAACAGAATATCGTTAAACAATAATAAAAAATAATAGAGGATATCCATGGAAGCTTTTGTAAGCGCTGTTAACGGCGTTGTTTGGAGTAATGCACTCATCTACCTATGTTTAGGCGCTGGCCTATTCTATTCAATATTAACCCGGTTTGCTCAAGTTAGGCATTTTAAAGAAATGTGTAAATTGCTGTTTAGCCCTAACACATCTGATACCGGTATTTCATCGTTTCAAGCATTAGCCGTGTCATTATCTGGGCGAGTTGGAGTTGGTAATATTGCCGGTGTTGCTGCCGCGATTGGCTTTGGTGGACCTGGCGCTATCTTTTGGATGTGGGTTGTGGCCTTTTTAGGTGCCAGCACTGCATTTGCAGAATCAACATTAGGGCAAATTTATAAAACAGAAGAGGATGGCCAATATCGTGGTGGCCCAGCTTATTATTTTGACCGTTGTTTAGGCCAAAAGTGGCTGGCTATTTTATTTGCCGTATCGGCAATTATTGCCTGTGGTGTTTTTCTACCTGGCGTACAGGCAAATGCCGTTGGTAACGCGTTTACCCAAGTATTTGGCGAAGGTACAATGGTCAGCACTAGTTTTGGTGACGTTGGTAGTTTTAAGCTGGTTGCATTAGCGATTATTCTTATTGTGCTTGCTTTTATCATCTTCGGTGGCATTAAACGTATTGCAAACTTTACCCAAATTGTCGTGCCTTTGATGGCATTGGGATACATTGTTTTAGCGTTGATTGTAGTGTTTTTAAACATTGATAAAGTACCTGGAATATTTGCTTTAATTATTAGTGATGCCTTTACAGCACAGGCTGGCTTTGGTGCTGCTATCGCCTGGGGTGTAAAACGCGGTATTTATTCTAACGAAGCTGGGCAAGGTACGGGGCCACACGCTGCTGCTGCCGCAGAAGTTGACCACCCAGCTCAGCAAGGGTTAGTACAAGCGTTTTCTGTTTATGTAGATACACTTTTTGTTTGTACAGCAACAGCTTTAATGATTTTAATAACACAGCAATACAATGTAGTGGGTGAACTACCTGCAGGGCAGTTTATCGTACAAAATGTTGATGCTGCGACAGAGATAGGTTCAGCAGCGTTTACCCAAATGGCGTTATTTAGTGTATTTGGTAGTTTTGGTCAAGCGTTTGTTGGTATCGCATTGTTTTTCTTCGCATTCACAACAATATTAGCGTATTACTTTATTGCAGAAACTAATGTTGCGTATTTAAATCGCTACTTTAAAGGTGCAATCCCACTGGTATTAGTGAAGCTAGTGATTATGTTTATGGTGTCGTATGGCATGGTTAATAACGCGGGCTATATATGGACCATTGGTGATATAGGTGTTGGCTTAATGGCGTGGATTAATATCTTGGGTATTTTGGCAATATTTTTCGTGGCGAAGCCGGCTTTATTATGTTTACGTGATTTTGAAGACCAGAAGAAAGCGGGTGGAGCTATCAATTTTGATCCAGTTAAACTCGGTATCAAAAATGCGACTTTTTGGGAAAAACGTTTAGCTAAACAGCAGCAAGACGATAAATCATAGACACTGATAATTTAGCGTAATTTGTTTGTTGAAATAAATGTCTAGGCAATGACTGCAATTGAAAAAAGACAACGACAAATAAAACACGTACAATAAAGGGCGCCGCAAGGCGCCTTTTTTATGCGTAGATTTTTATGCGAAGTATGGAGAGAGATATGGCGATTGTTCGTTGTCCTAGTTGTAATAAGTCAATATCCGATAAACACCAGCAGTGCCCTCACTGTGAGAATAATGTAGCTGAGCTTGATGGCGAACAACGCCAGCAGCTGGCACGCGAAAAACGAATTCAAAAACAACAAATGTTTATGAATTATTCTTTTTTTGCACTGTTCATATTTTTAGGTGGATTCTTTAGTTTATACTTTTTACATCCAGAACCCGAAACCCCACAGTGGTACGCATGCACGGCAGCCATTGCTATCGGTTGTATTTGGTATTTAATAAATCGCGTTATCTTAGTGACTCTTAAAAAGAAAAAATGACATGAACATCGACAATCTCGTAAAAACAATTACCCCAGAATTATTTGAACGATTACAATATGGTGCCGCAACAGGCAAGTGGCCTGATGGTACAGTACTAAGTGATGAGCAAAAAGAGCAAACAGTCCAGTTAGTCATGCTTTATCAAGCAAAAGTAGCCCAATCTAATGAGCAATTTACCATTGGCTCAAATGGTGAAATGGTGCAAAAAACAAAAGCACAATTGCAAAAAGAATTCACCGTAGACAACGAAATAGCAAGGTTTAGTGAAAATGATCTTTAAACACCTTTTTACCCCGAAATGGAAGCACCCAAAGCAGCAAGTACGTCTAGATGCAATTGAAAAGCTAGATGTAGAACGTGATGCAACAATTTTAAATACATTGGCACTAGATGATAGTTCCGCAGAAATCCGCAAAAAAGCCTTAAATAAAGTCAATAATTTAGTGTTGTGGTGGAAAGCGTACAAGCAAGACCAAAGCTTAAAAGAGTTAGCTGAACAGCATATTTCAAGTGCAGTATTAAACGCCGAAAGTACGCTCGACACGCAGATTAAAAATGAATACATTGAACGTTTTGCACCAGTAAAAACACTTGAAAAACTCGCCTTTGCCGAGAAAGAATTACAAGTAAGAGTTAAATTACTAAAGCGCTTATCAAATCCTAAGCTGATAGAAAAAGCCTTTAAAGAAGGCGGCAACGAATTGCAATTGCAGTTAACGGAATTAGTTATAAATCATCAATTGACAAAAAGCTTAGTAAAGCATGCTCACGGTGAGGCACACACGCTACTACAGACACATCTTGATAATGAACGTTTAGCATCTGTTATGCCTGGTCAAGTGCAAAATGACACGCGTGTAGTGCTCGCTAAACTTAATGCATTGCGTGAAAAGCAAGACTATGGCGTTGTGTGTGAACAAAAAGAGTCACTTATAGCACAATGGCAAGCGATAGAGCTAACATGGTTAAACCCAGAGCAAATTGCAATACTAGAAGAAAAATATCAGTCATTGACGGCTAAATTGAATGTGCATTTAGCTTTATTAAAAGATCAGCATGATCAACAGCAAGCGATTTTAGCGCAAAAACAGCGCGAAGTTTTAGCATTGGCAAATCTTGAAGCACTTAGTGAAGAAATTGAAAATGCACTGCAGCTTGGTCTTGAAACACCAGAACAAATTCAACAAGACTGGCTTGATGCAAAAGTTGAGCAAGCACAAGCGGTGATAGCACAAAGCAATCTTTCAAATAGCGAGCATAAAACAAAAGTGGTTGCTAAGTTACAGCAATTATTTAAACAAGTTAGCCAATTACCAGCACTAAGCCAAGCGATCAGTGATTATAGAGTGGCATTAACAGCCCTGAGTGATTTGAGCACTGAAGTTGATAAAACAAATTTTGATGCCGCGACTGCGCAGTTTGAGCAAGCATTTAAAGCGGCCAATGCGCCACTTAAGCAATTACCTGTATCATTACAAGCGCCTTTTAAAGCGCAACTTAAAGAGCAAAAGTTACAATGGCAGCAAGGTATTGCGCAATTAAGTAATGAATTAACAAAAAACCAGCAGCAGGCGAGCCGAAAAGCGCGCGATGTTAAACGTCTAATTGAGCAAGGCCGTTTTAATGTGGCATTTGGTGTGTTTAAAGGTTTTACGGAGCTTTATGACAGCTTAACACCGGGTTTTCAGGCGCAGCTTGAAAAGCTTAAAGCGGAACTTGAGCAGCAGTTAGCAGATGCTAAAGATTGGCAAAAGTATGCGTCAGCGCCAAAACGTGAAGAACTGTTAGCTGAATTAACGAGTTTGTTAGAGCAGCCATGCACAGACCCAAAAGCCCGTGCAAATGAGGTTAAGGTTTTTCGCCGTCGTTGGAATGAGCTAGGGCGTTTAGACACTGAGCAAGAGCAACAACAAGGTAAAGAGTTTGATGACATGATTGAGCAATTATTTGCACCATGTCGCGAATACTTTGCACTGCAAGAACAACAGCGTGAAGCAACTAAGCTTGAACGTGAAGCAATCATTAATCAAATGCAAGCACTTGCGCAGGCAGACACCAGCGGCACTGAATTTGATTGGAAAGAGTTTGAAAGCCAATATAACCGCATTAATAAAGTCTGGCGCAATGCCGGTAATGTTGAGCCAAAAGTATACCGTGCATTACAAACACAATATAAAGCGCAACAGCAGCAAGTATTTAATGCACTAAATGCATTTCATAAAGGCAATGCGGCAGCAAAAAATGAGTTAGTTGAGCAAGCGCAGCAGTTATCAGTCAGCGATGATTTAGCGACGGCTTGTCAACAATTAAAAGAACTGCAACAGCAATGGCAGGGAATTGGTTTTGCAGGCGTAAAAGCTGAAAATGCTTTATGGCAAAAATTTCGTCAATTTAATGATTTAACCTTTGCTAAACGCAGTGATGAGTTTGCGCAGCATAAAGAGCAACAAGCAGCGGATAACGCAGTTGTTGCGGCGCAAATTATTGAACTAGAAGAAGCTTTACCAGCAGTGAATCAAAAAGCACAGTTGCTAGATTTGCGCACTAAAGTAACCGCACTACAAAGTAGTAAAGAGTTAGGCAACCGCATTAAAAAATTATTGGCTAACATAGATGGCAAATTAGCGATCCTGACTGAACAAGCTGCTAAAGCTGATTTTAGTGCGCTATTTACGGCACTTGAAAATCAGCAAGTTATCCCTGCTCAATGGCAAGGTAACGCAGATACGCATTTAACAGCTGCGCAATTATTAGTGAGAATGGAAATTCTTGCCAATGTGGCAAGCCCTGATGGCTCATCTCGTATGGCTGAACAAGTTGCCATGCTTGATGATAAGCATCGTGGCGAACAAGCTGATTTGCACTATTATTTAAAGCAGCTATTAGCGCTCAGTCAAGGTTCAGTTGACAGTGACACACTAGCACGCTTAAAAACGGTTTTTAGCGTTTAGTGGCTAAATGCGTTAAAGAATAAAAAAGCCGCCGTTGTGCGGCTTTTATTTTTTTATCCTCGAAAAGGAAAAATCATGAAGTATATTGTATTAATTGCCTGTTTATTTCTCAGTGCATGTAACACGACCCAAGGTGTCTCGTTTTATTCATTTACTAGCAGCGAAATTGAGTCAGCACTGAATCAACAGCTTCCTAAACTCAGTGAAAAAGTGCGTTTAATGGGCTTACCAGTGCAATTTGATGTGAACGATTTAAGCGTTAATGTTGGCCCCAATAATCGCGACGTAGTGATACTTGGGGCTGATTCAAGTGCTGTCATTAATGCGTTTGCACTTAAGTATCCGGTACGTTTAAAGTTGCAAATTGAAGGTGCGCCATTTTACGATAGCGAGAAAAAAGCAGTTTTTTTACGTGACATAAAATTGCTTGATTCAACCATTGATGCAGGTGGTTTTAAAGGTAATCTAGCCGTTTTAAATGATGAGGCCATGAATGTCATTAATAGTTTTTTAGCTGTAAATCCAGTGTATAAGTTAAACATGAATGATCCAAAAGTCGCGTTATTAAGCAAATTACCTTTAGATATGAAAGTCGTTGAAGGTGCAATTAAGCTAGTGCCTCATATGTAAAAACACGAGATTAACTAATCTGAACTCGGATTATAGTATAAAAAAGCCCTGATCATCAGGGCTTTTTAGTGTACTTAAAAGTAGGAGAATTAACCTATGCTTGCATAAAAACAGCCAAAGCCGGGCAGGGTTAACGTGTTTTTATTTACAGTACCGTTATGATGATTAAGCTCACTATGAGGTGTGATATTAATATGGTCAATATCATAGCTTGTGGTGCTTTGTGCGAGGTTAAATATACAAAGCATAGTTTGACCTGCAAAGCGACGGTAAAAGGCGAGCAGTGGCTCAGGGGTATCGATAAATTCAATATCACCCTCAAGTAATACGGCCTGTGTTTTACGCCATGCCATAAAGTGACGAAATGCATTTAAAATCGAATGTTGATCGCTCTCTTGCTCACTTACATTTTGGTTTTTATGCTGCTCATCAACGGGTAACCAAGGCTTAGTGGTTGAAAAGCCGGCTTGCTCGCAGTTATTGTTGTGCCACGGCATTGGTGTACGACAGCCATCACGCCCTTTAAAGTTTGGCCAAAAAGTAATGCCATATGGGTCTTGTAAATCTTCAAAGGCAACGCTTGCTTCGCCTAAACCAAGTTCTTCACCTTGATACATGCACACGCTACCACGAAGTGACGCCAGTAAAGCACTAAGCATCTTACATTGCTGTGGATTTACCTCGCCATTGGCACCCCAACGACTTGCTACACGCTCTACGTCGTGGTTGCTAAATGCCCAGCACGGCCAGCCTTGTGTCATGCGCTCTTCTAGTGTTTTGACGGTAGTACGAATGTACTCACTGCTGTAATCATTAGTGAGTAGTTCAAAACTGTAACCCATATGTAGTTTGTCGCCACCAGCGGTGTATTCAGCCATTGTCGCCAGTGAATCTTCAGATGAAATTTCGCCCAAAGACACAGTCCCAGGGTATTTGTCTAATAGGGTGCGAATATCTTGCATAAAGCTGATATTTTCAGGTTGGGTATTGTTGTAATGATGGTATTGAAATGCATACGGATTATCTTCACTAAAACCACGACCTTGACGTTTTTCAGGTGGCTTTGCAGGATTATCGCGCAGCTGTGCATCATGATAGCAAAAGTTAATTGCATCTAGTCGAAACCCATCCACCCCTTTTTTAAGCCAAAACTCCACGTTGTCGAGTACTGCTTGACGTACATCGGGGTTATGAAAGTTTAAGTCGGGTTGTTCTGTAAAAAAATTATGTAAATAATATTGACCCCGACGTGGCTCCCACTGCCAAGCAGGGCCACCAAAAATAGATAACCAGTTGTTTGGTTGCGTACCGTCGGGTTTAGAGTCAGACCATACATACCAATCCGACTTATCGTTAGTTTTGTTTTCGCGACTATCTAAAAACCACTGGTGTTGATCTGATGTATGACTTAAAACTTGGTCAATTATGATTTTTATATCACGCTGGTGAGCGTGTGCTATCAGCTCATCAAAGTCATTAAGATCGCCAAACAGGGGGTCAACATCACGATAGTCACTAATATCATAGCCAAAATCTTTCATTGGCGATTTGAAAAAAGGAGAGATCCAAATAGCATCAACGCCAAGACTTTTAATATAGTCAATGCGAGCAATGATCCCTTTTAAATCACCAATTCCATCGCCATTGGTATCTTGAAAGCTGCGAGGATATACCTGATAAATAACCGCACCTTTATACCATTGCTGTTGAGCCATGCTTTTCTCCATCGTGACATCAATACCTTAAAAACGTTGGTCGCTTAATAGCTAAAATTTTTTAAGGCGTGTTGTTTTCGTCAATCTTATTTTATGGGTAGGGTTAACTACGCCACGTTATTTTTGAAAAGCATACGTGAAGGCTTAGATACTGTAAAAAGCCTGCATACGTATGCATGCTAAATAGATTATTCTACAGTGCACAGATGCGAGTAATATCAGCATTAAATAACGTAGAACAAGCATCGTTTTAATTATTACCAATTAATATGTTAAAAAAGTTAACATGTTATAAAGTCCAATATGGCGCGGCTTTCATTGACTTTGTATTGTGTTGGTGCAAATGATTATTGGTCTTACCAATTGCCAGGGGTGATATACAATGCCACAACTAATAATTGAAATTGATAGTTACTTGTATTTTAGAGTGTTATAAGTCAGTTAGTTTTGAATTTACTTATTTAGTATTATGAAATTTGTTTTAGTGCTTATTGCACCAACATATTTATTTTTTACCTCTATAAAAACAAGGTGTTGCCAGTATTCTTGTGAAATTTTTGTTAAAAGTGATGGTTTTATTCTACTGTGAATACGTATGCATAAAGTTGTTAATAAAATAAAGCGGGCGTTAATATTCATCCTGACAACAAAATCAGCCAGCGAATAACGGTGCTTCTATCACAAGCCTGTTATTACGCTGGTAATAAATAATATGGGTAACGGGAAAACATCATGTCTATGTTCAAACCAAGTATATTAACAATTGCACTTGCGACCGCAGGTATTAGCAGTTTCGCTTCACACGCACAAGATGAGCAGCAAACAGCAAAGAATGACGTTGAAGTCATCGAAGTGAAAGGTTTTCGTGGCAGCGTTGTTGAATCAATCAATACAAAGCGTTTTTCATCAGAAGTGGTTGAATCTATTTCTGCAGAAGATATTGGTAAATTACCTGATTCATCAATCGCAGAGTCAATTGCACGCCTGCCGGGCCTGACTGCACAGCGCCTAGACGGACGTGCAAGCCGTGTGAGTGTGCGTGGTTTTAGCGAAAATGAAAGTGCAACAACGTTTAATGGCCGTGAGCAAGTGTCTATTGGTGACAACCGTGGCGTTGAGTTTGACCTTTACCCATCAGAAATAATGAGCGGTGTAACCGTCTATAAAACACCAAGCGCAAGTTTAGACGCTGAAGGTATTGCCGGTGTTATCGATATGCAAACCGTAAAGCCTTTAAGTAAAGGCGAGCGTGTGATCATGTTCAATGGTCAATTAGAGCAAACGGGTTTTGAAAAGCTAAACCCTGACGGCGATGACCAAGGTTTCCGCGGTACGGTTTCGTACATAGACCAATTTGCAGATGACACTATCGGTGTTGCATTTGCATACAATAAAATGAGTTCACCTAATCAAGAAAAACGTTGGAACTCTTGGGGTTACCCTGATTACAGTATTTCTGAAAATAAACTTAAAGACGACACAACTGTTGGCCCATATAACCCTATTTTAGGTGGCGCAAAGCCGTTTGTACGTTCGTCCACTCTTGAGCGCGATTCAGCTATGTTGGTAATTGAAGCTGCGCCCACTGATCGCTTGAATATGACATTTGATGCACTTTATGTTGATTTTTCAGATGAAAAAATACTTCGCGGTATTGAAGTACCCTTTGGTTGGGGACAAGGTAAAATACGCTCTGGTTCAGAAGTTGTTGATACAAATTCCGACTTTATCACCAGTGCTGTAACCCAAGGCCAACGTGTTGTTGTACGTAATGACTATGAAGAACGTAATGCAGAACTAACTCAATTTGGTTTTAATACAAAATATGATATCGATGATTCATGGTCTGTGGAATTTGATGCCAGTCGCTCAGAAGTAGAACGCCAAATTTGGAGTATCGAAAGCTATTCTGGTACTGGTCGAGGTGATGCAAATGGCATAGCTGATAACATTGGATACGTATTTGATGGCGGTAACACAGGCGCGCAATTTTCACATGAACTAGATTACAGCGATTATGATTTAATTCAATTAGGTGGCCCATTATCATGGGGTGGAAGTGCCGCACTTAATGACAAATATGGATTAAAAGACACGCCATACCAAAATACAGCACAAGATGGCTTTATTAATGCACCAGAAATTAACGACGAATTAAGTACATTAAAACTTGCTGCCAGCAAAGCACTTGAAAGTGAATATTTTAGCAACGTAAGCTTTGGTATTTCATATCGTGACCGCGAAAAGAGCAAAGTGTCAGAAGGTTACTTCATGACATTAAAAGGCTTCTCGCTGTCAAACCCGGGTATGTTGTCTATTCCTGAACAATACCGCCAAGGTACAGCAAGCCTTGATTTTATCGGTATGGGCAATATGGTCGCCTATGACACTAACGGTCTAGTGAACGATGGCTACTATGATTTATTACAAGAGAGCTTAACGGACCAAAAACACAAAACACAATCGTGGGCAGTACAAGAAGAAGTTATTGCGGTATTTGCACAACTGGATATCAATGCAGAGTTAGGCTCAATTCCTGTAACAGGTAATATTGGTGCGCGTTATGTGCAAACTGATCAATCATCACAAGGGTCTGCTGCAAACACGATTGATGGCTTAGTTGTTGTTTCGCCAACGGATGTAAGTCATGACTATAGCCATTTTTTACCAAGTATTAATTTAGCGTTTAGGATTGACGAAGACCAAACCATTCGTTTTGGTGCTGCAAAAACTATTTCACGTGCTCGCTTAGATGAAATGAATGCATCTATTAGTGCGTCTTATAGTGAACAACAAAATAATGATGGAAACAACTGGAATATTTCAGGCGGTAACCCTTTACTAGAACCAAAAGAAGCAACAGGGTTTGATTTAAGTTACGAAAATTACTTTAATGCAGAAGGTTACTTTGCCGCAGCTTTCTTCTACAAAGATATTACGCAATGGATATTCGATGGTAATTACGAAGTTGATATGACCGGAGTTGCTGATCCAGCAACAGGTGAAATACCTGCTAATTCAACAGGCTCTGGATCAGGAAAAATAAACGGTGGTGAAGGTAATTTATGGGGTTATGAACTATCTCTTGCATTGCCATTTAATATATTTCACCCTTCGCTTGACGGCTTTGGTTTAATTGCCAGCCATACCGCAGTAGAGCAAGATATTACTGATCAAAAGGGTAATGAATATGAATTACCAGGCTTATCAGATCAAATTGACAGCCTAACGGCTTATTATGAGCGTAATGGCTTCCAAGCGCGTACTAGCATGCGTAAACGCAGTGATTTTAAAGGCGATGTTTACGGCCTAGGCTTTGCAACTACACAGGTTGATATTAAAGGCGAAACCATTTTTGATGCGCAAATTGGTTATGACTTTACAGAAGCAGGCATAGAAAGCTTAGACGGGCTAAGCGTGACTTTCCAAGTGCAAAATATTACTGAAGAACCCTTTGTGTCATTACAAGGTAGTAGTGATTTACAAGTACGTGATTACCAAGATTACGGTCGTACGTTCTTACTTGGCTTTAGTTACAAACTATAACATTCTTTAGCGTTTAAAAGCCCTTGTAATTTGTTTTACAAGGGCTTTTTTATATCGCTGAGCTACACTGAAAAAAGATCATAACGGTGGAAAAGAGAATGCAACAGCAAAAAATAAAACAGGTCATTATTGCCGGTGGTGGTAGCGCAGGGTGGATCACAGCGTCGTTATTGAATAAAGTGCTTGGTAAAGTGATAGAGATCACACTGATTGAGTCGGATCAAATAGGCACTGTTGGTGTAGGCGAGGCCAGCATTCCGCCCATTCAGCATCTTAATGGCGCACTGGGGATTCGAGAAAGTGAGTTTATTAAAGCAACCCAAGCAACGATTAAGCTTGGTATTGAATTTGAAAACTGGCGCGAACAAAATCATAAATACATGCACGCCTTTGGTGATATTGGCAAAGACTTTCCGTTTTGTGAGTTTTACAACTTTTGGCTAAAAGCCAAGCAACAAGGCAACGCGACTGACTTTTGGGATTTTTCGCTTAACTACCAAGCTGCAAAGCAGCATAAGTTTACCCACTTACAACACATTCCTAATACTCAACTTACCGGCTTAAATTACGCCTATCATTTTGATGCCACACTGTACGGTGAGTTTTTAAAAGAGCTGGCCATATCACGGGGCGTTAAACGTATTGAAGGCAAAATTGCTCATGTTAAGCAATGTACCGAGAGCGGCTTTGTAACAGCACTTGAGCTTTCGAGCGGACAAATAATAAACGGTGACTTATTTATAGATTGCACTGGCTTAAGTGCATTACTAATTGAAAAGACCCTCAACACAGGCTTTGAAGACTGGTCACATTGGCTACCTTGCGATAGTGCTATAGCGGTGCAGACTAAAAGCACAGCCGATCCCGTGCCTTACACTCGCTCTATCGCCCGTGATGCGGGTTGGCAATGGCAAATACCACTACAGCACCGTGTTGGCAATGGCTTAGTGTATTCAAGTCGTCACTTAACTGATGAACAAGCCAAGCAACAACTGCTTGATAACATTGCTGGTGAACCAATCACAGAGCCTCGCGTTATTCGCTTTAAAACAGGGCGCAGGCGCAAACAGTGGCATAAAAATGTGGTAGCCATTGGCTTATCAAGTGGCTTTTTAGAGCCATTAGAATCGACCAGTATTCATTTGATCCAAACCGCTGTTATTCGTTTAATTAAACTCTTTGCGCATAACAACATTGAGCAATCATTGGTTGATACGTTTAACCAGCAAAGCCAAACCGAAATCGAACGTATCCGCGATTTTATTATTTTGCATTATAAACTTACTGATCGTACCGACAGTGCATTTTGGCGTCAGTGTAAGCAAATGAGCATTCCCAAATCACTGCAAACCAAAATTGATTTATTTAAAGACACAGGCAAAATTATACGCCAAGACGATGAGCTATTTGCAGAGGTTGCGTGGCAGCAAGTAATGATAGGCCAAGGGCTTAAAGCGCAAGACTATAACCCATTAGCCGATGCGCTCAATGATGAACAATTAGCAGAGTTATTTACAAATCTAAAAACGCTGATCAGCACCACGGTAAAGCAATTACCAACGCATAATGAGTTTTTAGCGAGGATAAAAAGTAATTAATATGAAATCACTCATTCAGATTTTTTTAGTAAGCGCACTTTTAACTACGTGCATAAACGTTAATGCAATGACGGCATCACCACAAAGCTGGTGGGTTGGTATGCAAACTAATTCATTGCAAATTATGCTTCATAAACAAAACGTTGCTAAGCATCAATGGCAATTAATGCCATACTCTGGCGTAAATTTACACAACATAATAAAAACAGATAACCCAAATTACGCCTTTTTAAACCTTGAAATAAGCCCAAGTGCAAAGCCGGGTACGTTAGTGTTTAATAGTGCTGCGGGCGGGCGTTTTGAATATTCATTAAATGCGCGCAAAGCCAATAGCAGTAAACGACGTGGTTTTGATAGTAGCGACACACTTTATTTAATTAATCCCGATCGTTTTGCCAATGGCGACAGCACTAACGACAGCGTAAAAGGCATGTTAGAGGCTGCAAATCCAATTGAGCGAGGCGGGCGTCATGGTGGTGATATACAAGGGGTAATTGATGCGTTGCCATACTTACAAAAACTGGGTGTAACTCAACTTTGGCTAACGCCGCCGCTTGAGAACAACATGCCAAGTTATTCGTATCATGGCTATGCTATTACTGATTTTTACAAAATAGACTCGCGTATGGGTTCCAATGCACTTTATAGGGAACTGGCAGCGAAAGCTAAGCAACACGGCATCGGCTTGGTAATGGATTTAGTGCTTAATCACTTTGGCTCTGAACACGTATGGATGAAAGACAAACCCACCGCTGATTGGATCAATTTTAATGGCGATTTTGCAAATGGAAAACATGCAACCAGCCATGCAAGACAAACCATTCAAGATCCCCACGCCAGCGACTTTGATAAACGCCAGTTTAGTGATGGCTGGTTTGTTGCCACCATGCCTGATCTAAACCAACGCCAGCCATTATTGGCAAACTACCTTATTCAAAATGCCATTTGGTGGATTGAGTACGCTGATTTAAGCGGTATTCGAGTAGATACCTACTCATACTCTGACAAAGCCTTTTTAGCTAACTGGACCAAAGCAATCATGACCGAGTACCCACAGTTTAATATTGTGGGTGAAGAATGGACGTCAAACCCCGCGATTGCTTCATACTGGCAAGCAGGCAAAGTAAATAATGATGGTTATACGTCAAGCTTACCCAGTGTGATGGACTTTTCATTGCAAGAATCACTTATTCAAGCACTTAATGAAGATGAAAGCTGGAACACCGGCTGGGTTAAAGTGTATCAATCGATCGCGAATGACTTTTTATACCCAAATCCAGATAATTTATTAGTGTTTGCTGATAACCACGATATGAGCCGTGTATATACCCAGCTTAAGCAAGATCTTGCTAAAACTAAAATGGCGATGACTCTGCTGCTTACTACTCGCGGCATTGCACAAATGTATTACGGCACCGAAGTACTGCTTGATAACACAGGCAGTAACGATCACGGCGATATTCGCATTGATTTTCCCGGTGGTTTTAAAGGCCAAAAAAGTAACGCCTTTACAGGGCAAGGCTTAACAATTGATCAACGTGATATGCTGCAAACGATTAGCACCTTACTTAATTTTAGAAAACAAAGCGCTGCACTGAGCCAAGGTAAACTCACTCATTTTAGCCCAAAGGATGGGGTGTATAGTTACGCACGCACAAGCGAAAAACAAACCGTGCTGGTGTTTTTAAACAAACATGCTGAGATGAAAAGTTGGCCACTTCATTACATGGAAGAAGTGCTTGGTAGTCAAATACATGCAACTGAGCTATTTACTCAACAAACAGTAAATTTAAATAAAGCAGTCACCTTACCCGCAATGAGTGCAGTGGTGTTAGTGATTGAATAGTGTGAATACGTATGCAGCCGCTGTTAGTCAGTGGCGGTTCACATTAGTATTAAAAATATAACAAAAATGACATGTAAATGTCTGAGTAAGTAATAAAATTATGACAACACAAAAAATCACCATTAGCACGCTCAAATATGGCCCATTAATATTAGCCAGTGGCTTACTTTTAAGTGGCTGCTCTGAAGAACCCGCACCGAAGGCTAAAGCGCAAAAAGTACACGAACACGTCACCGAACACTCTAAACCCGTTGTGTATCAAGTATTCACGCGTTTATTTGGTAATACGCAAACGGCTAACGTACCGTGGGGAACGAAAGAGCAAAACGGTGTAGGTACATTCAGTGATTTTAATGATGCGGCTTTAAGTGGCATAAAAGAACTGGGTACTACCCATATTTGGTATACGGGCGTGCTTCATCATGCGCTGGTGGGTGATTACAGCCAATACGGCATTAGTCAAGATGATCCTGATGTTGTAAAAGGCCGTGCAGGTTCACCTTATGCGATTAAAGACTATTACGACGTTAACCCAGATTTAGCCATCAATCCAGAACGTCGCCTTGAAGAATTTTCAGCGCTCATTACACGCACTCACCAACATGGCATGAAAGTAGTGATTGATATTGTGCCAAACCATGTTGCGCGCCACTATAAGTCAACCGCAAAACCTATGGGCGTTAAAGATTTTGGTGAGCAAGATGACACCAGCGTAGAATATGCGCGCGACAATAACTTTTATTATGTCACTGGGCAGTCTTTTCAAGTGCCAACCAGCGAAGGCTACCAAGTACTTGGTGGTAACGCGCATCCATTAGCCGATAATCTATTTGATGAAACACCCGCAAAGTGGACGGGTAACGGTGCACGAGCTGCCAAGCCAGATATAAACGATTGGTACGAAACCATAAAAGTAAATTACGGTGTAAAACCCGATGGCAGCTATGACTTCCCTAGCTTACCACCTGACTACGCAAACAAAGACTTAAGGGCGCACTTTGAGTTTTGGCAAGATAAAGAGCTGCCAAACAGCTGGTATAAATTTCGTGATATCGCGCTGTATTGGCTTGATAAAGGCGTAGATGGTTTTCGTTATGATATGGCCGAAATGGTGCCCGTTGAGTTTTGGAGCTTTTTAAACTCCTCTATTAAAATGCATAATCCAGAAGCCTTTTTATTGGCCGAAGTATACAACCCAGCACTATACCGCCCGTATATCCAACAAGGGAAAATGGATTACCTTTACGATAAAGTAGGCTTTTACGACACGCTTAAAGGCGTTATGCAAGGTAAACAAGCGGCAAATAGCATTTTTGCACCACAGCAAGCCGTTGCAGACATTGAACAGCACATGCTGCACTTTTTAGAAAACCACGACGAACAACGCATAGCCAGCCCTGATTTTGCAGGTAATGCAGCAAAAGGTAAGCCCGCGCTGGTGGTATCTCACCTTATTAGCCGCGCGCCAACACTGTTGTACTTTGCTCAAGATGTAGGCGAAGACGGCTCAGAATACGCAGGCTTTGGTAAACCCACTCGCACCAGCATTTTTGATTACATTGGCGTACCCGCGCACCAAGCATGGATGAACAACGGCAAATTTGACGGCGGAGCACTCACGCCTGAACAAAGTCAGTTACGGAACTACTACAAAGCGATTATGGCGTTGAGTAAACACCCAGCAGTTGTTGCTGGCGACATGCAACCCCTTATCGTGACTGGCAGCGAGCACGTTGCCGCGTTTAGCCGCAGTATTGGTAATCAACAACTTTGGGTCGTGAGTAATTTTTCGAGTGCACAAACAATAGTCACCATTGAAATTCCAATGACCACCTTAGTTGATGACAAGCGTGGCGAGTTTAAGTTATTGGATTTACTAGAAGCAAACCAAACAGCTGCCATGACTATCAACGAAGAACACGCACAGATAAGTTTAACGCTAGATGCGCTTAGCAGTGCAGTTCTCACCACTGGAGCACACAATGAAAGATAACAAACCCGATTTAAGCTTTTGGCAAATATGGAATATGTGCTTTGGCTTTTTAGGTATTCAGTTTGGCTTTGCGCTGCAAAACGGTAACGTAAGCCGCATATTTCAAACATTGGGTGCAAACGTTGATGACATTCCTATTTTATGGGTGGCAGCGCCGCTAACGGGTTTAATTGTACAGCCAATTATTGGCTATTGGAGTGATAAAACCTGGGGAAAATTAGGCCGCCGCCGTCCGTTCTTTTTATATGGCGCAATTTTAACGACCTTATCGCTGTTTATTATGCCAAACTCGCCAACGCTTTGGATTGCAGCAGGCATGCTGTGGATCATGGATGCGTCAATCAATGTCACAATGGAACCTTTTCGCGCTTTAGTGGGCGATAACTTACCAAAAAAACAACGTGCAACAGGTTATGCCATGCAAAGCTTTTTTATTGGCGTTGGCGCTGTTGTGGCATCGGCATTACCGTGGATGATGACCAATTGGTTTGATATTGCTAACACCGCGCCTGCGGGGCAAATTCCTGACTCTGTAAAGTATTCGTTTTATTTTGGTGGCGTGGTTTTATTGGTCGCCGTGGGCTGGACTATTTTAACTACCAAAGAATATTCACCACAACAACTTGCAAAGTTTAACGAACAAGACAGCGATGCTGAGCAAGTCGACATTACTAACACCGTTAACTTTAGCAAAGGCGGCGCAATTTTTACCGCACTGGGCATAAGTGTACTTGCCCTTGTAATGGGGCTGGGGCTTGAAAAAGAGCTGTATTTACTCGCCGCTGGTTTAGTGTGCTTTGGGATTATTCAATTTATTGCCGGTACGTTAAAAGCCAAACAGCATACTGCGGGTGGTTTTTATCAAGTAGTCAACGATGTATTCACGATGCCAGAGGCGATGAAACAATTGGCGTGGGTGCAATTTTTTAGCTGGTTTGCGCTGTTTGCAATGTGGATTTACACCACCTCAGCGGTCACTAGCTTTCATTATGGTAGCAGTGATACCAGCTCTGCGGCTTATAACAATGGCGCTGACTGGGTAGGCATTTTATTTGCCGCGTACAATGGGTTTGCCGCACTGGCTGCATTATGTATACCGGTCATCGTAAAGCGCATTGGTTTAAAACTCGCTCACGCAATTAACTTAATTTTAGGCGCTTTGGGTTTAGTCAGCTTTATTGTAATTAAAGATCCTACCTTACTTATTTGGCCAATGATCGGCATTGGTTTCGCTTGGGCGTCTATTCTATCGCTGCCGTATGCCATGTTAAGCACGTCAGTACCGAGTCATAAAATGGGCGTGTATATGGGCATATTTAACTTTTTTATTGTGATCCCCCAATTACTGGCAGCCAGCATATTGGGCCTAATTTTACGTCACTTTTTTGAAAACCAACCTATTTACGCACTAGTATTGGGCGCGGTGTCGTTTGTACTGGCAGCGGTTGCTGTTATGCGTGTTAAACACGCGCAGTAACGCTTATAGCTAACAGATAAGATTTAAGGGTTTAAAAATGAAAAAATACAACATGATCACCACAAGTTTACTCATGCTTGGCTTAACGGCGTGTAGCTCAGAGCAAGCCTTAACAGACACCCCCAAAGTAACTGAGCAACTAAGCGCACCCGGTGCCCCAGGTATTGACCCGTTTTGGGCATTCGCAGGTAAAACAGGTATTGGTACTTCGTTTGAGCAATATCAAAATGGCGCTTATAGCGACAGCGCAGCGACGGGTAAAGTCTCAAAAGTATGGTTTTCGATAGCAAAAGGAGTGATCACCGAAACCATGTTTGGGCTAATTCACCAAGCACAAATTAAAGACATGCAGTTTGTGGTTGTCGGTAAAGATTTTACCGTAACTGAAACGGATGATCTTGACGTAACAATTGACTACTTATATAAAGATGAGCACGGCCGACCGTTATCATTGGCTTACAAAGTAACAAGCACAGATAAACAAGGCCGCTTCAGCCTTGAAAAACACATATTTACCGATCCAGACGGGCAAACTTTATTTGTGCGCAGTATTTTTAATACTCAGCTTAAAAGCGTAAAAGCCTATGTAACGGTAAATCCATACATAGATAATAATGGCCTGGATGATTTTGCAAAAACCACAGAGCAAGGGCTAGTTGCATGGCAGGGCGATAGTTACTTGTCATTACAAGGCGCTAAACCATTTAAACAGACCAGCGTGGGCTTTACAGGCAAAAGTGATGGTTTAAATGCGCTAAAAACGACTCAACAGCTTGCAAGCGTTTATCAAAATACCGGTGAGCAATCAGGTAATGTGAGTTTACTTGCCGAGCTGGGTGAGATTGGCAACAACAGCCAATTTGATCTAACCCTGAGTTTTGGCAACAACGAGCAAGCGAGCTTTAAGCAAGGCCAAGCAAGTTTAGCGCGTGGCTATCAACACGTACTTGATAACTACAACGGAAAAGGCGACGCATTAGGCTGGCAAGATTATCTACAAAGCTTAGCACCGCTCAATACCATGAGCGAGCAAACTACTGATAACGGCAAGCTACTTTACACCAGTGCCATGGTGTTAAAAGCGCAAGAAGATAAAACGCACGCTGGTGCGCTTATTGCTTCGTTATCAAATCCATGGGGCGAAACAGTCTCAGCCAAAACAGGTTCAACCGGTTATAAAGCTGTATGGGTGAGGGATTTTTATCAAGTTGCTATGGCGTTTATGGCACTTGGCGACACTGCTACAGCTAAAACTGCATTCGAATACCTTGAAAAAGTACAAGTAAATAATAAAACACCGGGCAACAAGGGCGATACAGGCTGGTTTCTACAAAAAACACACGTCGACGGCGAGCTTGAATGGGTGGGCGTACAGCTAGATCAAACCGCTATGCCAATTATGCTCGCGTGGAAATTGCACCAAGCAGATGTGTTAACAGATGCAGAGCTAACTGGTTGGTACGGGCGCATGTTAAAACCTGCTGCTGACTTTTTGGTAGACGGTGGGCGCGCCAAAATTTTGTGGAACGACATGCAAATAACACCGCCAGCTACTCAGCAAGAGCGCTGGGAAGAGCAAGCGGGCTATTCACCATCAACCACAGCCGCCGTTGTAGCAGGCCTTATTACTGCTGCTGATATTGCAACACTTGCAGGTGATGATCAAAATGCTAAACGCTATCTTGAAACCGCTAAAAAATATAATAGCGGCATAGAAAGCATGATGTTTACCACCGCCGGTAATTTAGAATCAATCAACTCAGACGGTGAGTATTTTATTCGAATAGGCCAAGACAAAGACGCCAATTCAAACACTAAAATTAATGCTAATAATGGTCGTGAAGGCTTTAATAAAAAGCAAATTTTAGACGGTGGCTTTTTAGAGTTAGTACGTTATGGCGTGCGCGATGCACTTGCTCCAAGCATTGTAAAAACCTTGCCAGAGTATGACGATGAAACGTTAGCCGATAACTTACAAGTTAAGTACAGCTATCAGTTTAGCGATGGCAGCGGCTCATTCCCAGGTTTTCGCCGTTATGGTAACGACGGCTACGGTGAGGACGAAGTAACTGGCGCAAACTACGCCGAAGGCGGGCAAAATACCCCCGGCCAACGTGGGCGTGTATGGCCGTTTTTTACCGGTGAGCGAGGCCATTACGAAATTGCCGCCGCAAATGCCACGCAATCGTTAAACGCAGACAAGCAACAATCTATTAAAAACACTTATGTGAAAGGGTTAGAGCAGTTTGCCAACGAAGGCATGATGCTGCCAGAGCAAGTATGGGATGGCGTAGGCAACAATAAAGCAGGTTATACACTCGGCGAGGGCACCAACTCCGCCACTCCGCTTGCATGGACACATGCAGAATACGTTAAGTTAGTACGTTCTTTAAGCGATAAGCACGTATGGGATCACTACCCAGTGGTTGAACAAGCGTTGAAGTAAGTTGGTTTAATCAGTAATACTAAGAGCCACGGTTAACAGCCGTGGTTTTTTATGGAAATTTAAAGTATCAATGCTGTATTAAGTCATGTAGCAGCAATTTTATATCGCGTATAGCACAAAATATTTAAGCCTCAGCTATGATAATCTCGAAAACGGGCTCACTACGCCATTGGCACCTTGTTGCAAAACATGGGTATAGTAAACTTGCTATCAAATAATGTCGTTTATTTATATGTTTATATAAAAAAGCAAGTGCATTTAAAGCGGTTGCTTGTGTTTTCGCTGCCACTTTCTTAGTGACTGTTAGGTGATTTAAAAATATTTCTACTTCATTATTCCCCATACTGGCTGGATGACGCTTATTATGGAAATGGATATAGGCACTCGTCCAAAATACATAAGTTTCAAATAAGTTTCAATAGACTTTTTAGCATAGTGATGGCTATACATATAGTCGATAAGATTATTAAGAAAAGGGGATTTAGTTTTCATTTTAAATGCCATTAACTGTGTTTATATACAGTGCTGGTGATTTTCCTTCTAAGTCAAGAAATGAGGACACTTTCCTCTTTTTTACACATTATTAAAAGAACAGCCCGACTTAAAGTTTAAAGCTGGCAATGTGTTACAGTATTTGTTATTAATAATAAAAATATATAATAGGACATACATTGCTCATAAAAAGAGGAAAGTGTCCTTTGATAAAGTTGTTAGGCATTCAACATAGGAGTACGAATGAGTATCGATGATTACTCTAAAATTGCCCAAATAGGGTTTTATTTAGTAATGGCTGGAGTTGCAATACTTACTTATCTGAAAGCCAAAAATACGTTACTGAATTCAGTAAATACTGAATATCATAAGCATGTTATCAACTCCCTAATTAAGGCATCTGATTCATTATTCTCTGAATTTGAAGAAGATAGTGATCATTATTGGCTAAATGCTATGAAAACTAAAGAAACGATTGCCGAGGTAAATCAAGAGTTTTTAGATAACAAGGCACAAATATTAGAACAAGGAGAATTTCATGGTGGAGTTCCAGTTAGTCCTCTCCAACAACGATTAATGTCTTTGATACGAGAGTATAAATCGGATCCATTTCTTCCTGAAGAAATTAGAAGTAAGATTATTGACCTTTTACAAAATCGATTTGAAGTTCAGCACAGTATTAATTTTACGGAAATAACAGAATATAGAAATTCTCTAGCTCAAGGCAAATATATTGAGACACTAGAGAGCAATTATGGCTGGGTAAGTAACAATATAAATCAGCAACTATATGAAAGGGGTTGTGGAGTAAGTCAGATTGAAGATGCAGTACACCAAATCAGATTGGATATAAAAAGTTATTTAGAGAAGTTTAATCCACTAAAAAATGCCTAACAAGTTGCTTAAACGGAATAAAAACAGTTGGTTATCGCTGCGCGATTTTAACCAACCATTTTTATCCGCTTAGCAAGGCGTTGAGGTTGTAGAATTACTCTTTTTAGGAACTGGTTCTGCACATTTGACTTGATTGCTTTTTAACCTTGAATCCACTGGGTTACTGTGATCTAATAGATATTATTCACCCACGGTAAACTGTTATGGCCAACTACAAGCCTGACTTATCCTGCCAAAATAAATTCATTCCTATCAATTTTTCTGAGCAAATTTTGCCGGGTACATTTGAATATGCGCTTTGTTATATTGTCGAAAATAAACTC
>NZ_LHPH01000034.1:0-34865 GCF_001298125.1 Pseudoalteromonas porphyrae
CTTAAATTCAAGACTCTGATTTTAAAAAGGCGTTTAATAGAGTCACAAACAAAGCAGGCTCTCGTTACTTTCTATACAAGAGTAACTATTAACTAATTTTTTAGTGATCTGTATTTGTTTGTAAGCAGGGTTTTGCAAGATCATTCGGCTATTAAAAATGAATACATAAGTACGAATTGCAAACCGACAATTTGATACAACAAAATGAAGTTTTGATTCAAGGGGAATCGAGGATGTTAAAAGTAAAAATGAATAAACTGCATCTAGCAGTGAGCGCATCGCTTATTACATCAGCATTAAGCCTACCTATGGTAGCACACAGTGCCGAAGCAAAAAGTACCGATGAAGTTGAAGTAATACAAGTACGCGGTATTCGCGGCAGTGTCGTTAAATCACTTAATACAAAGCGTTACTCAGATTCAATCGTTGATGCTGTAACCGCTGAAGATATCGGTAAGTTCCCCGATCAAAACGTCGCAGAATCACTACAACGTATAACAGGCGTATCAATTAGCCGTAATTTTGGTGAAGGTGAACGAGTCAGTATTCGTGGTACAGCTGAAAGCCAAAACCGTACCTTATTAAATGGCCAAGCCGTTGGCTCTGCCGACTGGTGGACAAACTCAGCAGCGAGTCGTGGTTTTAACTACACTATGTTGCCTTCTGAAATTGTATCTGGCTTAGAAGTATATAAGTCACCAGAAGCTGACATAGATGAAGGCTCAATTGGTGGTACCGTTATTGTTCGTACACGTAAGCCTCTTGATTTAGAAGCCAATAAAATTGCTGGCTCGGTGCTCGCGCAGCACAGTGAAATTTCGGGTGAGACCGACCCACAGTTATCTGTCATGTATAACTTTAAGAATGACGATGAAACATTTGGTGCACTTATTTCATTAGTTCGCCAACAGCGTAATCTTCGCCGTGACGGAATTGAATCATGGAGCTGGGCAAAACGTGACATCACTTTAACTGATGGCACAGTTCATAAAAATGTATACAGCCCAGGCGGCGGCGGTTCAGCCATGTTCTTACAAGAGCGTGTCCGTACCGGTATTAACTTAGCCATACAATATCGCCCAACTGAACAATTAGACTTAACTTTTAATGCATTAGATTCAACGCTTGAAGCAAATAACGAAAATCAAAACTTCTTATGGATCCCAGGTTATGGTCAACGTGCAGCTGAGTACGACCAAAATGATGTTTTAACTCGCCCTGCAGATCCACATTACAATAGCGTAGACCTTATTAATCACGACAAAGTGGGTCAAATGTTAGTCGGTGGTGAGCTCGCATTGTCACCAACAGGAAACAACATTCTTGATGAAACCAAAGTGCGTAACTCAGAAATTAAAACTAAATCATATGATTTAAAAGCTGATTACCAAGGTGAATTGTGGCTAACCAGCGTACATGTTGGTTATACCGAAGGCAGTGGTGGTTCACAAGCTGACCGAAGTGTAGGCTGGGAAGGTAACTACGTACACAGCTTTGATACTTCTGGTGTGGAAGATGTACGTACCACGTATGGTGCAGATCCTGCAGACGGTAAACAATGGGATTTAGGTTTTTTACGCTACGACAGCAACAATGCTAAAGATGATGAAACGTACTTGCAGGTTGATTTTTCGCGCCCAATTGACATCGCTGTCTTTAATAATGTGAAGTTTGGTTTGAAATACCGTGATCATTCTCGCTTTAATACAAAACACACTACAGACAACCGTACAGATTTAAACTGGAATTTGGCTGATTACTCGCTTTCAATGCCATCAGATTACCTATCTGGGCTAGGCTCTGACGGCACATTACGTAACTATGCAATCACTGATTCAAACAAAATTCGTGCTGAGGGTGATGCACTAGGCTGGAATTACCGTGTACTAAAAGCAAGTACCTTTGAAGTTGAAGAAAAAATCACCGCTGGTTATATAAAAGCAGATATTGATGTTGATGGTATGCGCGGTAACTTAGGCGTACGTTTAGTACAAACTCAACAATCTACAGCAGCGTATGTTGGTACCAGTGGTTCTGAAGTATGGACTCATGATGATCGTGACTATTTCGATATATTACCGAGCATCAATTTAGCCGTTGACTTAGATGAAGATTTACTACTTCGATTTAGTGCCGCGCGTGTTATGTCTCGTCCTGATTACGCTGCAATGACACCATCTACATCTTATAACCTTGAAACTAAAACAGGCAGCGGTGGTAATCCTGAAATCGACCCGTACCGTGCTACACAATTTGATACGGGTATTGAGTGGTACTTCAGCGAAGCAGGCTTGTTCTCTGCGGTCGTATTTTACAAAGATATTCAATCATTTTTAGATGTTACACCCAGCCTAGAAACACACGAAGGCGTAGAAATATTAGTAAACCGCCCTACTAATGGCCGTTCTGGACGAATTCAAGGTTTAGAGCTTGGTTATCAACAAGAGATCTATGATGGCTTTGGTGTAAATGCAAACTATACGTTTGTAGATGGCGAAGCAAAAGACGCTGACGGTAACGATACTATTATTCCTGGCAACTCTGAGCACACAGTTAACTTAAGCACTTACTATGAAACAGAGACCTTTAGCACGCGTATTTCATATAATTTCCGTACTGGTTATAACTCAGGCCAAGGCCATGGCTATGTAGATGATTACGGTCAAGTAGATGCTAACTTTACTTATAATGTAAATGATAACTTAGCACTGGTATTCGAAGCCATTAACCTAACTGATGAGCATACATTTAGCTATCAAGAAGAAGGCGTACAACAAGCACTTACAGGTGTGTATGCTGATGGTCGCCGGTTTGTAGCTGGAATTCGCTTTAACTTTTAAAGTCGTTTTTGTCGAACTCCAAGCTAACACAGGTATTCGACTCTCGCCATGGATGGCAGCCCCTATGCCCAGGGGTTTAAAGCAGGTAGTCATTTGACTATCTGCTTTTTTTCGTTGTAGGCAAATTAAAGTATTACTAAGGCAAACCCGCCCTAGTAATAATAAACAAAACAAGTACAATCAATAGTTAAAAACGTTACTTGGTCAACATCGGCGAAACTTAATACGTGTCAACAAGCTCAGCAATTCATCTTAAAATACAATACATAGGGTTTTGTAGTTACAAATCCTTTGTAATATTGTTTTGCCTGATTTTTACGCCATTAACGAAAGCAGATTTACTCAGCGCGACGCTTAATTACCACCAAGGAAGCTATAGCGAAGCGAAACGTGAATTTTTACAACTTGCCCATTTAGGTAATGCAGATGCGATTTATAATGTTGCAGTGATGTATTTACACGGTCAAGGTGTCGAAAAAAACAAAGCCCAAGCATTTGCTTGGTTTAGTTTAGCAGCAGATTTTGGCCTACTTGATGCTCGCGATACAGCTATGCTGATTGCGGAGCAAACAGATAATAAGCAACCACTTGATGATGCCTATAATGCATTACTAAAACAACTTAGCTTTCAATGGTATGACCAACAATTACGGCCAGAATTAAACGCCAGTCCTGCATTGCATTTGAGCCCTGAACGTCGCTACACAGTCGAGCCTAAATACCCCGAACACGCATACAAAAATGGCATTGAAGGTTGGGTATGGTTAGAGTTTGATATTGATAAAAGTGGCGCAGTCACTGATATTACTTTAATTGATTCATACCCTGAAAAAACCTTTGATAAAGCAATTATTAATGCCGTTAGACGTTGGCAATACCAAGGTAATAACCAAACCTTACCTTACTATAATCGCTCTTTGCTTTACCATTTTACAACCTACAAAGGCAAGCAATACGAACAAAGCTTTAAGAGTCAACAGCGTGAATATAACGAAAAAATTTCAGATCTAATCGATGCTGCTGAACAAGGCAACGCGTTAGTCCAATATTATATTGCGAATTGGCTGAGTTCAAATGATTACAATGCTACACGCTTACTAAAATATCATTGGCAACAAGCCAACGCCAATGGTGAGCTCTTGTTACGCTCTGCCGTAAACGGCTATGCTAATTCGCAGTATCGAATTGGTGCAAATATGCTGCGAGGTAAATATGGCAAAGTTGATCGCGAAAAAGGCTTAAACTGGATTTTACTTGCCGCACAAAGTGGTTTTGCTAGTGCGCAATACCGCTTAGGCCGAGAGCTATTAAATAGCCAGTATGTCGATTACGCCCCAAATAAGGCGCTAAAATGGCTAAGAGCCGCAGCGGAACAAGGGCTATTTAGTGCAAAACGCGATATTGCCTTGTTACTTTTTGATTTAAAAAAACCAATGCAGCAAGTCAGCACTGCCCTTAATGAAGCGTTGGCTGGTGATAATGAACACCCACAATTATTATTGCTAAAAGCGAAAATACACGCTGCTACTGGTAATTCAAATGATGCTAGAAAGCTTTCTAATAGCGCACTAAAGGAGGCGCAAACCCGCAACTGGGATCAAAGTAGCATTAGGCACTTTATTGCGACATTGCCTTAGCTGCTTTGTGTAATAAAATATCAGTCTCAATCCCATCTACTTGACTAAACACAACTTGACTTCCATCTTCAGAGCTACTGATATTGAGATTAATATCAATATCATAACCATATACACCAAGCTCTTTTATAAATACATTTCGGTTTTGCTGTGTTAAATAACAATACAGCAATAGTTGATGACCTTGACGTAACACATAATAAATCCCTTGTTTAAAAACCGCGGGTTTAAAAAGCTCAAGCGAAGGTAACAACTGCGAAAGCGGTAATTGATGTTCCAATACCCTCGATAGGTAAGTACGTACATGTAAATCATGTTCTAAATAGGAACTATTGAGCTGCCATAAAGCATGCTCTTCATCTAATGTTTCAAAGTTAGTATTATCTGCAACCAATGTATTACTCATTAGCTGAATATCGTAGCGCCAATCTTGCCATTGTGGTTGCTTATTAATGCCTCGTGCGCTTTTCACTTGATAATAAATACTGTGGCTGTCTTGTGACCAATGCACCCCGTTGAGTTGATCAAAACCAGAAATAATGGGCACTAAGCGGCGTGAAAAAGTGTTAATCAAATAGATATTCTGCTGCTCGTCAGCCAACAACACATTGTCACCATTAGGAGAGAAAAGTAGATACTTTGGTGTAATATCACTGGGTAATGTGGCAATAAGGTTAGCCGCTTTACGCTGCTTATGTTTTAACCACACCTCGATATGTTTAAACCCTGTGATGCCTCTTCTTTGCAATGAAATAAACGCACTTTGCTGCCCGTCTGGTGATACGGCAGGCAAAATATCCATCCGTGCTGACGATGATAGTTGCATCGTACTTAGGATCTCAGGGGTATCTTGGCTTAGGTCTAATTCAATTTGATACAAATTCACCCTTGCCTGCCCTTCAGCATGAGCGATATCTCCGGTTTGCGGGTTAACAGCTAAATCAGCAATAAAACCTAATGGTTGGTGTACTACCTGTTCGTTACCTTGATAATCATAACGACGTAATGCATCATCTCCTAACCAATAATAATTGTCTTGCGTATCAAATAATAACGGTGCATGGCTATGACGGCTTCGTTTTATTTCATTGCGTTTAAGTGAGCCTGTTAAATCGACCTCACTGACGCTAAACCACCCCTGATCTTTTTCAAGTAACAACATTTTTTTATTGTCGTTTATATCAAATGTGATTGGCTTAAAATCACCGACTATTTCTTGATCTAATAAGGTTGGCGTGGGCGAGAAGCCTAACGTATATTTTACAAGGCGTGGCTGCTCATCTTGCCAATGAGTCGTATAAATAGTGCTTTCATCCACCCAATGTAATTTGCTAGGCCCATGACTTTGTTGGCATCGGGTTAATCTAAATTCAGGGCTCAAACGCCAAGTTTCAATCGCATTCGATACTGGCATAACACGGATATCACAGCTAATAGGATCATACCTAAAGTAAGCAAGCCATTTACCATCGGGTGACCATACTGGCGCTTCTTCTGAATAACCGGAACTTTTAATACTATGTACCGTTTTACTTTGGTGATCATAAACAGCTAAATCAAACTGACTTTGCTGATCGTTTGATTGGCTAAACGCTAAATATCTGCCACTGGGTGAGTAACGTAAAAATACTTCGGCACCAGGAGCTGAAGTAATACGAGATTGATATTCATAGTTTAGAATGGGCACGTTAGGAGAGAGTAAATACTGACTAACTAATGTAAGCCCGGCACCTAAAATTAAGCCTACAGCAACAAATAAAGCAGATATTCGCGGCGTTGTAGGGGTCACTTTTTCTAGGAACGAAGGGGCATCACTTACTTTTGCTATTAGCTGATAACCAACCCGCGGTACAGTACGAATAAACAAAGCCGTATTTTTATCATCATGCAAGCTTTTTCGTAATTGCGTGACCAACTGGCTTACTGAATTATCACTTACAACAACATTAGGCCACAGCGTATCCATAATTAAATCTCGAGATACTGGCTGCCCTTGATTGTTTAATAGTAACTTTAGCAATACCAATTGCTTAGCTTCAACTGCACACCAACTTCCAGCAACTTTTATTTTTAAGGCTGCAAAGTCAACAAGTACATCATTAAGTAATAACTGTTTTGGTATGGTTGTAGGCATCGCTCGTTTTTCACACACGTTAATCTATGGTTAAATAAGCCAAGAAGGCGTATTATAGATAAATATGATTCATCATAACACAGCACATTAATAGCTACTTATTTTATAAGCACTTAATCCGTAGCGAAATTTTCAAATCGTTTTAATTGGGTCGGGTATGACGATAAACACACTAAAATTTGTTAACATAACGATTCTTTTCCCTCTTTGTTTTTTTATGGGTATAACGAGCGCTGTAGCTGAGACTAATAAAAAGCAGCTAGAAACCATACAAATTAGGGGGTTTCATGACAGCGCTATCAAATCACTACAAGATAAACGTGATAGCAATTCGATTATAGAGGCTATTAGCGCACAAGATATCGGTAAATTTCCTGATAAAAATGTTGCTGAAGCACTCCAACGGATCACGGGAATTTCTTTATCACGCGCACAGGGTGAAGGTGAACGCGTAGGTGTAAGAGGCACAACCCCAGAACAAAATCGCACCTTTTTAAATGGCCAAGCTATCGCCTCCGCAGACTGGTGGATTTCAACTCAACCAAACCGTGGCTTTAACTATACCTTATTACCTGCAGATCTCGTCTCTTCACTTGAGGTTTATAAAACACCACAAGCCGATCATAATGAAGGTTCATTAGGTGGCTCTGTTAATATTAAAACACAACGACCGCTGCACACAGATAGCAACCACTTTGTTGCTAACGCACAAGTGCAATACAATGATTTATCTGGCGAATTTGATCCACAACTAGCCATTTTTTATAATTGGACAAATTCAAAAAAAGATTTTGGTGCGCTTATTACTGTAACGCGAAATAAACGCTCACTGCGCCGAGATGGCCTTGAGTCATGGGGCTGGCATGAACAAAATTTTAACAAAAACCCCGATGATACTCTAAGCCCCACGACCAATGAAAATGCTGATATTAAAAACCTTTGGACACCCGGCGGCGGCGGCTCAGCTATTTTTCAACAGCAACGTGTTTTAACCAGTGCCACAGCCAATTTTGAATACCAACCAAACTTAGATTGGAATATACAGCTTAACACCTTGTACTCCGTCCTCAATGCCGACAACAATAATCAAAATTTTTTATGGCAACCAAGTAGCGTATTTGCTCGCGGTGGTAGCATAAGTAATGTACTTATAAACGACAATACATTGAGCTACGCTCGTTACTCACAAGTCCCAGGTGATAATTCGCAAAATTTACCTTTTAGTACTGCAATGGAGGCTATTTGGCGTGATTCACAAATCAATACTAGCAGTGTTCATCTAATTATCAGTCAGCAAGCTCACTTGTGGCAAAATCAATATCAACTTGGTTTTACCAAAGGAGGTGGCGGCTCAAAACAAGATCATACGTCACAGTTTTCAGCGAATACCGCGTTTAGCATCGACACTAGGCAGCGCAAAAACATTGTTGCCAGTTACGACACTTCCCCACTCGATGCAAAATCATGGCAACTCACACAAGCGCGCAACGACAGCCAAGACTCCAATGATCAAGAATTATATTTGCAAGGAGACTTTGAACGCGCTATTGATCATTCAATTATCAGCGCGATCAAAATAGGGGCAAAGTACCGCGATCATCAACGCGATTTTATTCGTTATCGCTCATTCAATGGTGCATTTGATGGCATAGCGCAGCAACTTGACTGGACCTTAGCTGATTACCCAGCAACGTTCCCTCAAGGATTTCTAGCTGGTATTGGCAATCAACACACGCTAAAAAATTATAGCTATGCTGATATAGGTGCGTTGTCTGCAGACTTCGCAGACATCGATTTTATCCAACAAGAAGAAAAAGCCAGCCGCTTTGATATTCAAGAGCGCACTACCGCAGGTTATGTTAAATTAATGCTTGATGGTGATGAGTACCGCGCGAACCTCGGTGTAAGGCTTGTTAACACTCAGCAAAACTCGGGAGCATACCGACGCATTAGTTCTGTTGGCTCCGAGCAAGATCGTTTTATGTGGCAGCAACATAAAAAGGATTATCTAGACATTTTACCCAGCGCCAACATCAGTATCGATCTCAGCGAAAATATAATCGCCAGAGTAAGTGCTGCGCGAGTAATGTCACGTCCGCAGTATAATCACTTAATGCCTTCAACAAATTATAATGTTACTCAAGCACAAGGCCAAGGCGGCAACCCTGATCTCGATCCTTATCGTGCCAATCAATTTGATTTAAGCGTCGAGTGGTATTTTGATGATGCCGCCCTGCTCTCATTTGCCTTATTTAATAAAGATGTTGAATCGTTTGTTGAATTTAAGCGTAGCATTGAACAACACGAAGGCATTGATATGACAATAGATAGGCCAATAAATGGCAGCGGCGGTACTATCCGCGGTGTTGAGATTGGCTACCAACAAGAACTCATTTATGGATTCGGCTTAATCACCAATTATACCTTTGTTAATGGTGATCGCACAGACAGTGTCTCAGGGCGCAATAATTATGTTCCTGGCACCTCAAAACACACCATTAATTTAACCAGTTACTATGAAAATGATTGGATAAGTTCACGTCTTGCGTACAACTACCGCACTCATTTTGCCACTGGCGTAGGGGAAACCATGATGGATGACTTTGGTCAGCTTGATGGCAGTATTACCTTTAAAGTATCTGATAGTTTTGACTTTGTTATTGAAGCGATAAACCTAACCGATGAGATCACTTACCTGTATGAACGTAATGAATATGCACCAACGGGGATTTACCAAAATGGTCGTCGCTTTTATCTTGGCGTTCGTTATAGTCATTAATCGTCAAATACGGAGCTTAATCGCATTTATTAGTTTGTTAGGTACATCCTGATATAATCCTTCGATAATTAAACTTGCGAAGGAAAATAACAATGCTAAAAACTAGCTTAGCACTGGCAATTGGGCTTACAAGCTCGTTGGCATTTGCCGCAACGCCTTTAACCGTTGAAGATATACCAAAAATTCAATCGGTTATTCAAACCAGCATTAGTCCTGATGGCGACAATGTTGCATTTACTCGCTCTGTACCGCGTGAACTTTACGTAGATAAAAATGGCACTAACTATAGTGAGCTTTACGTTGTTGACGACCAAGGCGTAGAGCGCCCGTTTATCACAGGCTCCGTTAGTATCAAGAGCATTCAATGGTCTAATGACAGTAAAACAATCTATTTTTTAGCCAAGCTAAATGAAGATAAATTTACCTCACTGTACCAAATTCCTGTAGATGGCGGTCAAGCGAGCAAAGTGCTTTCGTTAAAAGGCACATCAATTTCAAGCTATGAATTAAGCCCAAATAACAAGCAGCTAGCTATTTTAGCTATGCCAGCGGCTGATAAATCTGAAAAAGAACTTAAAAAGCTTGGCTTTATGGCTGAAGTTTATGAGCTTGGCTTAAAAGATAAACAGCTTTTTATTATTGATCTAGCCAAAGCTGACAAGCCTCTCACTCCTAATGCACTGAACATTGCCAACTACGTGAGTGAAGTTAACTGGGCAGCCGGTGGTGAAAAGTTACTGGTTAAAACTCAGCCAACCGCTTTAATTGACGATAAATATACTAAGTCACAATGGCACTTATTTGATATCGCGAGCAATAAAGTAACCATGTCATTTGCTACCGAAGGCAAATTAGGTGATGCTGAGTTATCGCATGATGGTAAATACATTGCAATCTTAGGCGCAGAAGATAAGCATGACCCATCAACAGGTCGTTTATTTTTAGCTGATACAAAAACCGGCGATGTAACTGACTGGCTGCCTAACTTTATGGGCCATGTTGTTGACTTTGAATGGTCTCATAAACGTAACACACTTAACTTTATTGCCAATGTTGGCACACAAAGCTTTGTAGCAACGATTAAAACTGGCTCTAATAAATACAAAAAAGTTATTAAAGAAGGCAAATTTATTGCAGCAAACCTAAGTGTATCTGATTCAGATAAAACCTTGGCGCTACGCGGCAATACTGCAACCCACCCTAACGAAGTATTTATTATTCGTGGTAAAAAAACAGAGCGTTTAACTAATTCAAATACATGGTTAGATGACAAACGTTTTGCTAAACAAGAAACTATTTCTCTTAAAGCCCGTGACGGCGTTGAAATTGACGGCGTACTTGTCTATCCACTTGATTATCAAGACGGGACACGTTACCCATTGATCATGTCTGTGCACGGTGGTCCTGAAAGCCATGATAAAGATGGCTGGGTAACTAACTACTCTCGTCCTGGTCAAATGGGTGCGGCGCGTGGTTATGCAGTATTTTATCCAAACTATCGTGGTTCAACGGGTAAAGGCGTTGATTATTCAAAGCTTGGTCAAAACGATTACGCAGGCAAAGAGTTTGACGATTTAGTTGATTTTAAACAGCACCTTGTCGAAATGGGCCTAGTGGATACTAAACGTGTTGGTATTACTGGCGGCTCTTATGGCGGGTATGCGTCGGCATGGGGCGCAACAAAACTGACTGAACATTTTGCGGCAAGCGTGATGTTTGTTGGTGTCACAAACCAATTGTCTAAATTTGGTACTACTGACATTTCAAATGAAATGAACCTAGTGCATGCGCGTTCATATCCGTGGGATAAATGGCAGTGGTATTTAGAGCGTAGCCCTATTTACTGGGCTGGCCAATCTAAGACACCACTGCTAATCATGCATGGTAAAGAAGATCCGCGCGTACACCCGGCGCAATCAATGGAACTTTACCGTTATATGAAAGTGCAAGGTAAGGACGTGCGTCTAGTTTACTACCCAGGTGAAGGCCATGGTAACCGTAAAGTAGCTGCACAATACGACTACAGCTTGCGCTTAATGCGCTGGATGGATAACTACTTAATTGATGGTAAAAAAGACATGCCAGCATTTGAGATCGATCATGCAGCAAAATTAAAAGCAGCGAAAGACGCAAACAAATAACATTATTTTTGCGTTAAATAAGTTAACTGGCCAACGTTCACGTTGGCCTTTTTATTTTTAAACATAGCTATCGTTAGGTGTAATATAAATACTGCTATCAGTAAAACTTACAAAAAAACCTTACCTGAAATTATGAATTTTAAAATAAATCATTATATAACAAAAGCTTAAAATATGGCTTTTACCTTGCAACATTCATTGAAATTAATGAACAATGTAAGGAAAAACCATGAACATTTTTGAAGCACTACGTCACGATCATGACAAACAACGTTCACTTGTCGATGCATTGATAAACACACATGGCGAGTCATCTGATCGACAATCAATAATGAAAGACTTAAAAAATGAGTTAGAAGAGCATGCAAAGTTTGAAGAGCGCTACTTTTATAATCCATTGATATGTGATGATCTTACCCAAGAGAAAGCGCGACATGGCATAGCAGAGCACCATGAAATTGACGACCTAATTGAAAAACTTGAAGACACAAAAATGACTTCATCAGCATGGCTGATTACCGCTAAAAAATTGCATCACCTTGTGCATCATCACCTTGCGGAAGAAGAACATGAAGCTTTTCAATTAGCAGGAAAAGTACTTACTGACACTCAAAAAATAACACTAGCAAAACAATACAATGAGGCAATGAACTAATACTTTAAATTACACTCGTCCTTCGCGAATAAAACACGCAATGTCTGTACCGTGTTTTATTCGTATTAAAGGTCTTTTTAAATATTGTATTAAAATTACTACGGCAAAAAGTTGCCGTCACACTATCGATTACGCCCATAAAAAACATTAAACTTAATAACTTAGCGTCTATTTACACTATTTAAAAAGCATTAACCAAGTCAGCCCCTAAAAAAGGTACTTCTGGCACCAAATTTGCTGTATTAGCTTTTTTTGCCAAGGATGACAAATTGCTGACAGTTAATTCTCGCTTTTTAAATACGTTGCAATCATTAAATATTTCGACGACAAAAGAATCTCAGTTTGAGCAGCTCGCTTCAGGAAAAAGAATCAATAGTGCAAAAGATGATGCTGCTGGCTTACAAATAAGCAATCGTTTAGCTACCCAAATAGCGGTTAAACAGCAAACATTAAGAAACTTACACGATGGTATTAGCTACGGCCAAGTTGCAGATGCAGGACTGGAAGAACTCACTACCGCTTTACAACGTATGAGAACACTTGCATTACAATCTGCAAATGGCAGTAATGCTGAACAAGATCGCTTGGCACTGAACGATGAATACACTGCATTACAAAACCATATTGACTCAGTTACAAATAACACTGAAATTTTTGGCAAAAAACCATTAATGTCAAAACCATTAATAGAAACAAACTTAAATAACGTACCTCTTATTAGTGAAGCATTTACAAATAATATAGAAAAAAGTTTATCTTCAGGATACGTTTCTTTAGGTGTGATACCGCCAAACTCTACAAATGTCAAAATATCAATCGACAGTTTTGGACAAAATGATGATATAAACTTATTTACACAAACTGGTGAACATCTCGTCGGGCAAGATTTAACAACTGACCAAAATAACATAGAAAATCAGCTTTTTACGTCAGCTAACGGCTACCAAGGTAATGAAGCATACAGTAATACAAACTTATTTGATGGCGCTGGGTTTAACTTTCCTGCAGTAAATACCCAAACGGTTAAAGGAATGAACTTTACTTACTCTGGTAATGGTAACCCCGGTAATAACAACGAAGAAGTATCAATTGCAAATGTCACTGAGCCATTGCTGCTAACTATTATCGGGAATGGTAGCTTTGCTATCACTGTATCTTGGGACACGTTAGGCACACTCTCATCACAGGCAAGTTCATCAAGTGATGGTCCTATGTTAGTCACATCAACTGATAGAGCAATTGGCGAGGATGGTTATATTATCTTTAAAGATATTGATGCTAGCTCTAGCTCACTGACGATTGGTGGGACTTCAATTGCAACAGAAAATAATGCACAAAGTGCTATTTCACGTATCGATACTGCGCTTGCTCGCGTAGGTGCTTTTCGCTCAGAAGTGGGAGCGAAGCTAAACTCAATTCAAACAACAATACGTAACGAATCAAATCAATCGGGCCTCTTAAGCAACTCGAAGCAACGTATCCAAGAAACTGATTACGCTAAAGTAATGGCTGAGAAAATTTCGACTGACATCATTGAGCAGGCTGGAATATTAGTCGCATCACAAGCAAAAAATGCTGTCAAAGATGGCATTCTCACGCTGCTTTCACAAATAGAGTAATATATTTTATTTAAATTATTGCGTCGCAAACTGATTGCGACCCCAAAAATTTTAAACATGTGAGTAGTAATCTAGTGATGAAGTTGATCCCACATCACTCAAGTTGTTCCATTTTAATACAATCTTTTCTCATAAATCACTTTACTACCATTAATTTTGACGAATTAGGTCTTTTAAAGTAAATACTTCACATTTCAATTGATAATGATGCTGATAATCATTATCATACCCGCAAAAGTTACACTAACGATTTAGTTATCATTATTAAAGGAAGTACAATGAAATCCCGCCCGCTTTACTTGGCCTCACTGATCAGCACATTACTTACATCGACGACATTACTTGCAGACGATGTAACAGCAGAAAACATGGAAGTAATGATTGTTACTGCTTCTGGTTATGAGCAAAAATTAATTGATGCACCAGCCAGTGTCTCGGTTGTTTCACGTGAAGATTTACAAAATAAGCCTTTTACTAGCCTTGCGGATGCACTTCGTGATATCGAAGGTATTGATGTAGGTGCGGGACAAGATAAAAACGGCAATATTAGTATTACAATGCGTGGTTTGCCTGCCAGCTATACCCTAGTGTTAATTGATGGCCGTCGCCAAAGTGACGTTGGGAATATTGGCCCAAATAATTTTGGTAATAGCCAATTTATGTATATGCCACCTCTTGAAGCCATTGACCGAATCGAAGTTGTACGTGGCCCTATGTCTACTTTATATGGTGCAGATGCAATCGGTGGTGTGATCAATATTATCACACGAAAAAACCTCGACAGTACGCATGGTAGCGTTACTGTAAGTAGCAATATTCAGACTGATGATCAGTACGGCGATGATAACAAGATCGATTTATACCTTACAGGCCCTACTGGTGTGGAAGGTCTAACCTATGGCGTTCGCGGTAGTTTTTATGACCGCCAAGAAAGTAAGCCTACATACAGCGAAAATTTACCACTTCCAGATGGTAGCATGTGGGTAGATGATGGCAGTTTTGGTGATAAAAAAGTCGTTGCTGCACGTAACTTCAATGCAGGCCTTAGCGTTAATTATCAAATTGATAAACAAAATGACATTACTTTTGAGTATGACATTGCAAAGCAACGTTATGATAATACTCAAGGGCAAACTGGCACGCTTGATAGCCCTAATAGTTTATGGCGTATACGAAAAGGCATTGTGCATCCTCGCGTAGGTTATACACCTTACCAACGTGTTGAACGTGAACAGTTTGTTCTCGCGCACGTTGGCCGCTACGATGCTGGCACTTTAACCAGCAGTATTACCCGTAGCAGCAGTGAAAATTTTGGCCGCTCATTACCATTGAATGTACAAGAACGCTTAGGCGTTCAAGCTATTTGGGATAAAGCAGTACAAGATCAGGGTACTGACAAACCAACGCTAACAGATGAAATTTACACGCAACTTGATGAAACCTTTTTACCGCGCCCATTACGTGCTCTAAAACTTGATAACCTCATTATTAATACTAAGTTTGAGTCAAACATTGATAATCACTACTTTGTTATTGGCGCACAATATTTTGATGCTGAAATGGAAGATGGCGTATTTGGTATGTATGGTGATGCTTATAAAGCAGGCACAACTCAAGATCATCGTCAAACGGCCGTATTTGCTGAAGATAATTGGGAAATCACCTCTAATTTAACCGCAACGTTAGGTGCACGTTACGATCACCATAACATTTTTGGTTCGCAAGTGAGCCCTCGTGCTTATCTAGCTTACTCACCTGCTGATGAGTGGACATTTAAAGGCGGTATCAGTACCGGCTATAAAACCCCTGAGCCAAACCAATTATTTCCAGGAATTACTGGGTTTGGTGGTCAAGGCACTATTCCATTCGTAGGCACACCTGATTTACAGCCAGAAACTAGCGTTAACTATGAAGTAGCGGCTTACTTTAATGGTATGGATAGTTTCAGCGGTAATATCACAGTGTTTTACAATGACTTTAATGACAAAATAATTCGCCAAGACAGATTACCAAACTGTGAAATAGCCATTGCCGACGAACCTTGTGTAGAAATTGGCAAAGGCTGGGCGGGTATTGGTAGCACCACGTTTAGTCAAGCAGCTAACGTTGATGAATCTGCCACACGCGGTATCGAGATAGCCGCAAATTGGAAGATCATTGACAGCCTATCACTGCGTGGTAACTATACATACACGGACAGTGAAGTTAAAAGTGGCCGTGATACAGGCCTTCCTTTAGTTAACACGCCTAAAAATATGTATAACTTAACACTAGCATGGCAACCACTTGATGATCTGAGTGTGTCGCTTATCTCAGAAATTCGCAGTAATCGTTATCGAGGCACCGCTAATGTATCTGGCCCACAAGGACCTGAAACACAAAAGCTGTACTACAAAGCCTATGATTTATATCACTTAGCAGCTACCTATAAAGTAAACGATAGTCTAGCGATAAATGCACGCATTAATAATTTACTGGATGATGATTTATCTAGCCGCTCTTGCTTATTAGCAGCGACAGAAGACGAGTATGAATGCACGTCTGATTATAATACGACTCAAAAAGCCCGTAGTTTTTGGGTATCGATGAGTTATAGCTTTTAATTCAGCATTGCTATAAATTAAAAAGCCCAGCAATGCTGGGCTTTTGTGTTTACAGTTAAATTATGATTTAACTGTAAACTTTACATCTTCATCACGCAGTAAATATAGCGCAAAACATGCCGCCCACATTGGCCAAGCAGCAAAGAATAGTAAGTTATTAAAACCATCAATATATTGGCCGTATGATGAAAGTGTTGATGCGCCATGCATTAAAAATATCAGTCCATAAGTAATACGCTTTTTAATTCCGGCCATAAAAGCTAAAACCAAAATCAATTGCAATGCCCCTAATATATAAGCGACAACATCAGTTGACCCGCTAATCCCATAAAAGTGCTCAAATATACGTGCACTGTGCCCTGGGTTTACAAATTTATCCAAGGTCCACATAAGCATTACAATAAAAACGCCTAAACGTAATGAAAAAAGAGACCATTGCAAGCGATTTTTTAAATCCGATGAGAAAGAGTGAGACATTTAAATTCCTTAAATTAAGTGTTGTCATTTCAGTAATGAATCTAACAAGACCGTCTTTTTAAAGTTTTATTGCATAACTTTTACTTTTTTATGAGCCTTACAGGCTAGGCTGGAATAGGCTAATGGATATGGTTGAAGCTACTGAGCTATTAAAAACGCTGCAGCAGGATACTAACTTGTGATCAAGAGACAGACACGGATGTGGATAAGGGGCGTGAGCAGGATGCACAAGCTTTGCTCGGTTTTTACTTATTCTCACATGGATGTGAGCCAGTAGAATAACGCAGGAGCAGTTATCGAGCCCGCTAGGGTACAAACCTCGCGCCGCGATTAAATCGCCCCTAGATTAAACAAATTTCAATCCACAAAGGTCAACACGCCCTAATATCCTGTATCTAATTAAATTAATCAGTATCAATGAAAGTATTTTTAAAACCTTACGGTCTAATCCATCGTATATAACATATTTAACCACAGCGAGAGAGTTTTGAAATACGCATTTTTAGCACTTAGCATTTCCCTTAGCTTTTCAACATTGGCAAAAACTAATGACCCTATTGAGGTTATTCAAGTATCTGGTGAAGCGGTGAAACTTCATAGTCTTTCACCAAAAGATAGCACCGTTGATGGACCGTTTGGTGATAATTTAGCGCTGTCAGATATTGCACGTGCAGTAACACCAATTTCGAGTGCAATGATCGAACAACTTAACATTACGACCCTACAAGACATGCTCGCAGTGGCTCCAAACAGTTATTCTGCAAGTGGCTTTGGCGCGCCAAGCTTGCCAACTTTACGCGCTCAACTAGGTGAATTATTTCAAGATGGTGTTCGCCGCCAAGCGGGGAATAATGGGTTTGGGATCCCAGTTTCATTTAATGCCATTGAACAAATAGATGTAGTAAAAGGTGCGCCACCGGTACTTTTTGGTAGTAGTCAGCGTAACGGGGGATTTGTAAATTTACGCTCAAAAACAGCCAGCACTGATCAGCAGCAAGGTAAAGTTCAGCTGTCAGCAGGACGTTGGGATCAATATCGGGCGCTAGTTGATTACAGTGCGCCTATTGTTGAAGGCCAGAGCGGCTTTAGAGTCAGTGCTGAACATATCGATAACGGTAGCTTTTACGACTACGCAGGATATGAAAGTGATAGTTTGTTTGCTGCACTGCGCTTTTTACCAGATGACAAAAGCAGCTGGGATCTCAACTTTGAGCTTTACAGTGTAGATTATACCGACAACGCTGGTATAAATAGGCCAACTCAAGCATTAATTGATGATGGCCTTTATATTACTGGTCAAGGCGTACAGCAAAATGGCAGTAACGTGCCTGGTGCAGGTGCTATTGTGTCACCAACGGGGCAAGTTGTGATCCCGAGAAACCAAGTTTTAACCGATCCAGATAATATCAATAATGCCACAACGTATTTATTTCACAGTATTTATAAACGTGAATTAAACAACCAAGCAACGCTTAAAAACATTACTTACTTTCAGCATTTACAGCGCGAGTCACTCGCTAAAAACAGCTTTGTTGAAATTATTGATGGCGCAGACACAGCACAAAACCGTACCGAACTGAGTTATCAATGGAATGATTCACAAACAACGGTATTTGCATTTGATGTACGTTATAACAAAGTAAAAGGCTATAGCCAATTTACGACTGAGGCCGATTTACCGATTGATTTAACCGGGCCACTTGAAAATCGCCGCATTCCTTTAACCGCACAGCAGCAAGCACGTTTAGTTGAACTGCGCCCCGGTGTTTTTGTCTCTCCTGGTGCGCAATACGATATAAACAATGATGGCAATGGTGATTTTTCACTATCTGACACCACTGACTCAACCAGCTGGCAAACAGGTGTTGCATTTCAACACGACAGTCAATGGACAAATAAACTGCGCACCAGTATTGGCTATAGACTAGATTATTATGATGTAGTCGCCAAAGATGCGCTCCCGCCACAAGGACACAGTGCCGCGCAAGACAGTATCTATGAAACGCTGCATTCAGGTCAGGCAAGTATCAATTATAAATTTATCCCAAGCACTACAGGCTATATTGCCGGCAGTTATAATCAAGCTACGTCAAACAGTATGGCTGGTGGTCACACGCTTGGCAGTGATAACAAAATTAGCGAGCAAAACTTTGCAACCGACAACACATTGCTTGAAGTGGGTGTAAAATACGCGCCAGAGGATAGCCCATGGTATATTGACGGTGCGGTATTTAATCAGCGTCGTAGTTTACGAAACCGTGATGGTAGTAATACTGGCATTCGCACTCAAGGTTTTGAAACCCAGTTATTTTATGATGCATCCCCTTATTGGTTAAGTGCAGGCTATAGCTATATTGATGCTCGCTATGATAATTCAGCGAGTAGCCAAGACTCAAGTCAAGTGGCCGACGCCTTTGATAATTCACGCCCAGACATCATCAATGGTACAAGTGTTGGCGCACCCAGTTTTACTGCATTTGCGCCTTCAACGCAGCGAGTACAAGGCATTCCAGAGCAATCCGTGAGTATTAATGGAGGCTGGTCTATCTTAAGCAATTGGCAAATTGGCTTTGGTGGTATTTATACAAAAAGCTACCCGCTTGATTTCTTAGCAACCGTTAATATTCGTGATCAATACACATTAAATATCAATACAAGTTATGACTTTACTGAGCAAACAAAGCTGCGATTAGATATTAACAACGTTACAAATCAAGACAACTGGCGACCCGTGTTTGAGGGCGGTTACTTTGGCTCGACCTTAGTATTTCCTGAGCTACCAATTAATGCCAAGCTGACATTTCAGCACAGCTTTTAAGAGCGAACCCTATGTTTAAAAAAATTACATTACTTATTGTTGCTTTGCTCACCATTGGGCTGTTTTTTCACTTTGATTTACATCAGCTTTTAACACTTGATGGGTTAAAAGGATCAATGGATCAATTTAACCAATACAAAGAGCAATCCCCTTTATTAGTCATTGGTGGATTCTTTCTATTATACGTTGTCGTAACAGCCCTATCGCTACCAGGGGCGGCAATTTTAACCCTTGCAGCAGGTGCTTTATTTGGCTTAGTTGAAGGCTTATTAGTTGCCTCATTTGCCTCAACCATTGGCGCCACATTAGCCTTTTTAGTATCGCGTTACTTATTACGTGATGCGATTAAAAAGCGTTTTCCTGAGCGTTTAGCCGCAATTGATGCTGGCGTTGAAAAAGAAGGCAGTTTTTACTTATTTACCTTACGTTTAGTGCCTGTGTTTCCGTTCTTTTTAATTAACTTATTAATGGGTGTTACGTCAATCAAGTCATGGACTTTTTATTGGGTAAGCCAAATTGGTATGCTGGCCGGTACTTTTGTGTTTGTTAATGCAGGCACTCAACTGGCGCAAATTGACAGCTTATCGGGCATTTTATCGCTTAACTTGATCTTATCGTTTGTGTTGCTTGGCATATTCCCATTAATAGCGAAAGCAATCCTCAACACGATTAAAAAGCGCCGTGTTTATAAAAACTATACTAAACCTAAACAATTTGACCGTAACATGATAGTTATTGGTGGTGGTGCTGGTGGCTTAGTTACAAGTTACATTGCCGCTGCTGTTAAAGCTAAAGTGACCTTAATTGAAGCGGGCGAAATGGGCGGTGATTGCTTAAATTACGGCTGTGTACCCAGTAAAGCAATTATCAAAAGTGCCAAAATCGCGGAGCAAATTAAGCACGCCGATAAGTACGGCCTAGAAAACAGCACACCGCAGTTTTCGTTTAAAAAAGTCATGGCACGTGTGCATCAAGTGATTGCTGATATTGCCCCACACGACAGTGTTGAGCGTTACACAAATTTAGGGGTAGAAGTACTTAAAGGCTACGCAAAAATTACTGACCCTTGGACCGTTGAGATTAAACTCAACAATGGTGGCACACAAACTCTTACTGCTCGCACCATTGTAATCGCCACAGGCGCACGCCCATTTGTGCCGCCACTGCCAGGCATTGAAGATGCAGGTTATGTCACAAGCGATACGTTATGGAGCAAATTTGCCGAGCTTGATGAAGCACCTAAAAAACTCGTGGTGTTAGGCGGCGGGCCTATTGGCTCCGAGCTTGCGCAAAGCTTTGCACGATTAGGCTCATCAGTAACACAAATCGAAATGGCTGATCGCGTGATGATAAAAGAAGATACCGAAGTATCAGAGTTTGCAACACACGCCCTTAAAGCAAGTGGTGTGAATGTATTAACTAATCACCAAGCATTACGTTGTGAAAAACGCGGCGAGCAGAAATTCATTATTGTTAAGCATGCTGAGCAAGAGCTCGAAATTGAATACGATGAGCTACTGTGTGCCGTTGGCCGCAGCGCCCGTTTAAGCGGTTATGGTCTTGAAGAATTAGGCATTGAAACCAACCGCACTATCGTGACCAATGAGTACTTAGAAACCCTTTACCCTAATATTTTTGCGGCTGGCGATATTGTCGGCCCGTATCAATTTACCCATGTAGCCGCCCATCAAGGGTGGTACGCCGCAGTCAACGGCTTATTTGGGAATTTGAAGAAGTTTAAAGTGGACTACCGCGTGATCCCATGGACTACCTTTATTGACCCTGAAGTCGCCCGCGTGGGTATAAACGAGCAAGATGCGATTGACCAAGGTATTGATTATGAAATCACCCGCTTTGAATTTAAAGAGCTTGACCGCGCAATTACCGACAGTGCCACGCAAGGCTTTATTAAAGTGATCACACCAAAGGGTAAAGACAAAATTCTCGGTGTTACTGTGGTCTCTGAGCACGCTGGCGATTTAATTGCTGAGTTTGTACTGGCGATGAAACATGGTTTAGGCCTTAATAAAATTTTAGGCACTATTCACAGCTACCCAACCTGGGCTGAGGGCAACAAATACGCCGCAGGAGAGTGGAAACGCGCCCACGCACCGCAAACGGTACTTAATTGGCTTGAGAAATACCATACATGGCGTCGAGGGTAGTATTTTGAAATCGTTATTTTTTATTGTATTAACGAGTCTGCTATTTATAACGCATGCTAAAGCTGATGATTCACTTCATCAGCCTTGGCAGCAACTGCTCAGCAGCCACGTAAAATCGATTAACCACGGCGTTAGTACAGCAGTAGATTACAGCGCATTTAAAAAGCAACATGCACAACTAAAAGGTTACTTGAGTACCCTTAGCGATGTTACCCAAGCGCAATTTGAACAATGGGATAATGCGCAGCAGTTGGCTTTTTTGATCAACGCATACAACGCATGGACGGTCGAATTGATTCTAACTGAATACCCAAACATTAAATCAATTAAAGACTTAGGGAGTTTTTTTAGTTCCCCGTGGAGCAAGGAGTTTGTGCCATTATTAGGCGAAACCCGTAGCCTAGATAATATTGAACATACGCTTATTCGTGGCAGTGGTGAATACAACGAACCGCGCATCCACTTTGCGGTTAATTGTGCCAGCATCGGCTGCCCGGCACTGCGCGAAGAAGCGTATACTGCCGCTAAACTTGATACTCAACTTGAGCAACAAACTCAGCGATTTTTAGCTGATATAACCCGTAACTATGTAAAAGATAACACGCTTTATTTATCTTCTATTTTTAAATGGTACCAAGATGATTTTGAAAATAACTTTCGTGATACGCAATCATTACAAGCATTTATCTTATTATACCCAGATGCGCTAAACTTAACGCCAAGTCAACAAGCAAAACTTAAAAGTAACACCATGAAAGTGAAATTTTTAGATTACAACTGGGCATTGAATGACAACCAGTAATTATCTGTTATTACAACCAAAGCGTATTAAACACTACGCCTTGGTATTTATTGCTATGCTTAGTTTTATACTTTCATCAAACAGCGCTGCAAAAAATTGGCAAACTGTGCTCGATAACGGCCAAAACCACAGTGTATATTTTCATGCTTGGGGTGGCGACCCACAAATAAATGCCTATATTCAGTGGCTTGAACAGCAAGTTAAGCAGCAATATAATATTGATCTACACCATATCAAACTCACCGATACCAGTGAAGCTGTAAGCCGCGTTTTAGCTGAAAAATCAGCAGGTAATCACAGCGAAGGAAAAGTCGATCTTATTTGGATCAACGGTGCAAATTTTGCGGCAATGGCAAAGCACGGTTTACTAACGCCTAATTGGGCCACTAAATTACCTAATTTTTCATTAACTAATCCCGCAAAAAACCCAGCGATGAGTTTAGACTTTGGCGTACCAACTCAAGGCATGGAATCACCGTGGGGGCAAGCTGCACTTACTTTTTACTACGACAGCGTTGCAATAACTTCGCCACCTAAAACTCTCACGCAATTACTTACTTGGAGCACACAACATAAAGGTCGATTTACTTATCCCAAACCGCCTGATTTTATTGGCGTAAGCTTTTTAAAGTATGCACTGATTAGTTTAACGCCAGCATCACTACAAGCGAAGCTTTATCAACCTGTTACAAAGCAAAACAGCGCTTTATTATTGCCTAAATTATGGCAGTTTTTAGATACACTACACCCTAATTTATGGCGTGCAGGCCAGCATTTTGTCTCTAGCAGCACCGCACTTAGACGTTTAATGGGTGATACTGAATTGAGCCTTGCCATGACATTCTCAGCGCCCGAAGTCCCTGCTGCTGTCACCCGCTTTGATCTCCCCACCAGCATTCGCAGTTATGCTATGAGTGATGGTAGCCTCAGTAATATTCACTTTGTTGCTATACCTTACAATGCAGCACATACAGACAGTGCTAAGTTGGTCGCTAATTTCATGCTCAGCGTAAATGCACAAGCTAAAAAGCAACGCCCAACTACTTGGGGTGATAATACCGTATTGGATTTATCTATTTTAGCTGCAGATCAAGTAACTCAATTCCAATTATCAAACCCGCACCCAAGCAGTTTAGCGCCAAACCATAATAGCCCAGCCCTTGCAGAGCCTCACCCAAGTTGGGTAAAAGTAATTGAGCAACAATGGCTTGAACGATATGGAGCGCAATAATGATACACGCGCGTGATATATTTACTCGGAGCATAAAATTAACCCCCACGCTATTAATGGCGCTATTAGTGATCCCAGTTGTAGGTGGACTAATTGGTGTATTATTACCCGCGTTTGGCTATATCCCTGCACTTGATAAAACCACGTTTACCCTTCGCGGTTTTTATTCGCTATTTAATACCGCTGGTTTTGCAAACATGCTGCTACTGAGTGCGATTAGCAGTCTTGTTAGCACGTTATTGGCATTTATTATTACCGTATTAATTTTAGCCTGTTATTTTAATAGCCCTTGGCTTTATCGTATCCAGCGTTTATTGGGGCCTATTTTAGTGATCCCCCATGCCGCCGCGGCAATTGCAATTAGCTTTTTGATCACCCCATCAGGCATGATTTCGCGCTTATTTTCTCCTTGGCTTAGTCAATGGGACAGCCCACCTGACTGGATGTTTCCACACGATTCATGGGGGATAAGTATGGTGCTAGGCTTAACGTTAAAAGAGCTACCTTTTTTATTACTGATGGCGCTAGGTGCCCTTGCCCAAGCCGATTTAGGTGCAAAACTACGAGCCCAACATAAAGTCGCTTTGAGTTTAGGTTATTGCCCAATGACCGCTTTCTTTAAAGTAGTATTACCTAACCTATACCCATTTTTACGCTTACCAATTTTAGCCGTACTTGCTTATGCCAGTGCCAGTGTTGAAATACCGCTGATCCTTGGTCCAAATGCGCCTCCTACACTCGCGGTTGCTATTATGCACTGGTTTAACGATGTTGATTTAACCTTGCGCATTCAAGCCTCTGCGGGAGCAATCATGCAATTACTGTTGACCATGGGCTTGTTACTCAGCTGGTGGCTACTTGAAAAGCTCACAAAAAAGTTTAGCCATGGCAGCTTAATCAACGGCAGACGCGAATATGCTGGGCAACTTATTCAGCGTTTTACTCAGGTATTAACGTTTATTTTGCTCAGTATAATTATGCTCTCATTAGCGGGGCTCATTCTATGGTCATTTGCGGGGTATTGGCGTTTTCCTGATGCGTTGCCATCACAATTTGTGTTACTGCATTGGCAGCATGCTTTACAACAAATGCAAACACCTTTACTTAACACGGTTGTTATCGGGTTTGTTGCTACCTTAGTGGCTGTTATTTTGACCTTATTTACCTTAGAGGCAGAACAATTACGTTCGCGCAATTTATCCAATTTTGCCAGTTTACTGATTTACTTGCCTATGCTGATCCCAAGCATTGCGTTTTTATTCGGCTTAGTCTGGTTGCAGGAGCAAGTTGGTAGCCATCATGCGTATTTTAATGTGATATTTGGGCATTTATTATTTGTACTGCCCTATGTGTTTTTATCATTAGCAAGTGGTTACCGACGTTTAGACCCTCGTTTTTCTCACCTTGCGGCAAGCCTAGGAGCCACGCCCAGCAAGGTATTTTTACGGGTAAAACTACCACAATTATTAGCGCCTATCCTGATTGCATTCGCACTTGGCTTAGCGGTTAGTTTTAGTCAATATTTACCCACGTTACTCAGCGGCGGCGGGCGTATTAACACCATTACCACCGAAGCCGTCGCCCTTGCAGGTGGTGCAAGTCGTCGAGTGAGTGCCGTTTATGCATTAATGCAAATGTTGTTACCTGCTATTGCGTTTTTTCTAGCTTGGTTTATCCCTAAGCTCGTTTTTGCAAAACAAACTGCATCCCCGCATAAACTTCAACACCCAACCTTAAAACAACAATCTAAGGCCTAATATGCATTCGTCACTTAATATAAAAAACCTCACTATTTGGCGAGAAAAAACGCAACTTATCTCCTTAAATGAACGCATTAAAGGCGGTGAAGTTCTCAGTATTATGGGTCCATCAGGCAGTGGTAAATCAACGTTACTAAATTGGTTAACTGGCATGCTGCCACATGGCTTTAGCGCACAGGGGACCTTGCTTTTAAACGAACAAAACATTACTCAGTTAGCCAGCCATCAACGTCATGTGGGGTTACTGTACCAAGATCCTTTATTATTTCCGCACTTAAATGTAGCTGATAACATTGCCTTTGCGATGCCTAAAGGGAATAAAAAGCAGCGTATAGAAAAAATCAACGACTCGCTAACACAACTAGGATTAGAGGGCATGGCAGCACGCCACCCACATAGTTTATCAGGCGGGCAACAAGCAAGGGTTGCGCTTTTACGTGTATTACTGAGCGAGCCAAAAGCAATTTTACTTGATGAACCGTTTAGTAAACTTGATGCAACACTGCGAAAAGATACCCGCGAGCTGGTATTTGAGCAAATTCGTCAACGCCAACTTCCCGCAGTAATGGTCACCCATGATGACAGCGATGCACATGCTGCTGGGGGGAAAGTAATTACTCTCAGCGCACATATTCAGGAAACAACATGTTAGATAAATTTATTACACCTGCTATAAAACCACTTTTAAAACCTGTGGTTATAATACTGGATAAGTGTGGCCTCAATGCCGATAAGCTCACTGTTATTGGCTTTATTATTGGTATGCTTGCCTTACCATTACTCGCGTTTGAATTTTATTATGGCGCTTTAGTGGTGATCATTTTAAATCGCGTGTTTGATGGTTTAGATGGTGCACTTGCGCGTCATCAACAGCAAAGTTCATCAGCGGGTGGGTTTTTAGATATTTGCCTCGACTTTTTATTCTACGGCGCGATTGTACTAGGTTTTGCTTTAGCCGATCCCGCACAAAATGCTGTTGCCGCAGCCGCATTATTGCTGGTTTTTATTGGCACAGGATCAAGCTTTTTAGCCTTTGCCATTGCCGCTGAAAAATTTAGCTTAGCTAAACCTCAGTTTAAATATAAAAGCTTTTACTATTTAAACGGCTTAACTGAAGGCACTGAAACCATCGCATTTTTCGTCGCGTTTTGTATTTGGCCGCAGCACTTTAGCTTGCTTGCATATAGTTTTGCAGTACTTGGCAGTATCACTATTTTTACGCGTATTCATGGTGGTTATCATACTTTAAGGCAAATAAATAATGACGAATGAAGCACTGTGGCGATTAGGCGCTTTCCTTACTATTTTGACAGTTATGATGATAGTAGAAGCAATTAGCCCTGCGCGCACATCACCTGTAGCGGCACGTAAACGTTGGTTTGCAAATTTTTCGCTAGTCGTACTGGCTTCAGTACTAGCTCGACTAACCATTCCTATAGGTTTAACCAGCGTCGCGCTTTATTGCCAACAACACACAATTGGTGTATTTAATCAATTTATGTTGCCTTTGTGGCTGGCGGTAGTTTTGAGTTTACTGCTCCTCGATATCGTTATTTATTGGCAACATCGGTTATTTCATAAAGTGCCGCTACTGTGGCGCTTGCACCGCGCTCACCACGCAGACCCTCATGTTGATACTAGTACAGGCCTGCGCTTTCACCCGCTTGAGATTATTTTAAGTATTATAATCAAACTGATTATTGTAGTCCTATTAGGCGTGCCAGCATTAGCGGTATTAATATTTGAAATTGCCCTCAATGGCTTAGCATTATTTAACCACGCGAATATTAGCCTGCCAAATAAAGTGGAACGTGTACTGCGGTATGTACTTATTACCCAGCAATTACATCGTATTCACCACAGCCAAACTGTGACAGAAACCAACAGTAACTTTGGTTTTAGTGTAACGTGGTGGGATCGCCTATTTGGCAGTTATACGCCCTATGCAAAACTAAGTGATGATACTCTTAACATTGGCTTAAAAGAATTTAGTACATCAAACTCACACTCACGTTTAGTCTCATTAATAGTCATGCCATTCAAAAAGTAACGACTGATAGTTTCTTTATCCAGTCCTTGGGTTATTTATTCGTTTATGTCGGTTCAACCTTAAATCATGTCGGTTCACGCGAATAGTGCTGAACACACGAATAAAATCTCCTACATTCCCTATCAACAGCACGTTACACCGCACACAGTTTAATAAGGAATATAATAATGAAAGTCATCACTAAAACAGCCATCACCTTGAGTTTATTGAGCCAGTTTAATGCACACGCAATTGATTTACGTGTAGATAATGTTCGTCTATATCAAAATAGTACTGCTAATTTTTCGCCCCCAAGCACGCTTTATATAGAAAACGGAAAAATAGTTACTATCACTAAAGCAACCGATACGAAGCAAAAAGCAGATGCCACTATAAACGCTCACAACCAATTTGCACTGCCAGGACTAATTGATTTACATGTTCATTTAGGCTCGTCAGGCAGCAACTTCTCTGAGTTTCAATACTTGCCTGTTAAGTCGCATTTTAATTCAAATCTTTATTTAGGCGTCACAAACATAGTCGATTTGTTTTCATTTAAGCAAACCCTTGATGAAGCTGCACAATTAAAAGCGACACACGTAACGCCTAACTTATTTTATGCTGGTACGTTATTCACCAATCCTGGCGGGCATGGCACCCAATTTGGTGGCAGTGTGTACGAAATTACAAAAGATGAAGATATTGATACATTATGGAACAAGCATATAGCCACTAACCCACATATTACTAAAGCCGTTATTGAAACATTCGGTGGTATGGGAAAATCGTTAACTGACAGTCAACTCACTGAACTTGGCAAACGTTCAAAAGCCGCTAATTTACCTTATTTTGTGCATGTATCAACGTTACTTGATGGTAAACGCGCTATCAAAGCAGGCGCTACGGCACTTGCTCATGGGATTAATAATGAAGCCATTGATGAAGAATTTATTACCTTAATGAAGCACCACAGAGTAACTTATATACCAACACTGGCTGTGTATCATAATCACAGTGACGAAAAACATAACCATGGAGTAAGTTCACAAAGCCAATTACTAAGAACAGTGCCCGCTAAATTACAAAAATGTTTATTTGAAAAAGTACCAGCCCCGTCTAAGTGGACAGACAATGCATGGCAAGCTCGAAATACGGCCTACGCCAATATTAAAAAGCTCCATCAAGCAGGCGTTGTTATTGGCACAGGATCAGATGCGGGTAATCCGTACACATTACACGGCACAGGGCTTCACAATGAGCTAGATGCGCTCAAAAAAGCAGGGCTATCAAATGACCAAATAATTAATGCGGCGACGCTCAATGGTGCTCAAGCAATAAACCAAGGCGCCCATATTGGTAAATTAGCACCAGGATATGAGGCTAGTTTTATATTGCTCGCACAAAATCCACTCGTTGATCTTAAATCGCTTCATAACATTGCAGAGGTATTTAAATCAGGACAAAGAATCGATCGTTCAAAATTAATAGCTGAAAATAAAACCATAGAGCCACAAGGCCCAGCCTGTAACCCAACAATTACAAGCCGTAAAGCACACATAATGATAGACGACTTTATTGGAGAGTCACCATGGCAAGCATTAAGCGACAAAGTAATGGGCGGACAATCATCCGTTGAACTAAAGTCAGAAAAACAAAGCTTAACAATTAACACAGCAGTTGCTAAGGCAACTAACTTTGGTGCATGGGCGGGCGCTGAAATAAAATACCCGCAACTAGTTAATGCATCTACATTCAAAGGTATCCGCTTGACTTATAAAGGGTCGAGCATCCCATTTGCACTGTCTATTTATCATAGTGAAGTAAAAGACTGGGATAACTTTTCTGCGCTTTTAATGCCTAGCAATGACTGGAAGACCCTTGAGATCCCATTTAGTGACTTCAAGCAATTTGGCTTTGGTAATCAAGTGAAATGGTCAGCAACTAAACTCTCTGGTTTTAACTTAATGTGGCGAAAAATGCCCGGTGCCAGTGACGACATCTTAAAAAACACACTTGAAATAAAAGAACTCGTGTACTTTTAAAAGTCATTTAACCTAAACTCTAGTTTACACTATTAAAACCAAAATTAGCCTTTGTTTTGGTTTTGTATAAACTGCCATATAACTTTAAAAACAAAATGACCAAAATGTTTAAACAGCCTTTTTTTAAATATAGCTTTTTTATATTACTTGCCATTGATATCGCCTATGCATTAGGTATTGCTATTGCAACTTCCTCACCTATTTCAGGCGACACTGCTCTTGCAGCACTCGTATGGTTTGTAACCTTTTATTGGTTACCTGTTTGGGCAGCGGCTATTTTAATTTTTTATTTAAGATCAAAAAACATAAATAAGCTCGCACTTGAATGGTTAATTGTAACCTCATTTATGGCGCTAGGTAACACCATCACAGACTTGACGTTAACCACCCTGTTTGACCAATACCAACCATTAGGAATTTTTGTAATATTTAATGGCTTGTTTTGGGGATCAGGCATTTACCTTGCAACGATTTATATAGAGAGTAAAAAAAAGGTGGTAACTGAAAAGCACGCTCGCAAACAAGCTCAATTAGCCACCTTACGCTATCAGCTAAATCCACACTTTATGTTTAACAGTCTCAATACTATTTCGGCTTATATTCATACCAACCCAGATTTAGCCGATGAAGTACTGCACGAGCTAGCTGATATTTTGCGCTACTCATTAGATACCGCAGAGCAACAACTTATCCCACTGCAACAAGAACTTGCTATTATTGAGAAATATTTAAATATTGAAAAAGCACGGTTTGGTGAAAAACTCCAGATAAACTACAACATCCCCACGCCGCTTAAAAATATAAAAATACCCCCACTCCTTATTCAGCCCATTATTGAAAATGCCGTTAAGCATAATGCCCAACAAACCAAACTAATCCTAAACATTGCTATATCTACAACTGATAACGGCATAAAAATTATTATTAGCGATAATGGCAAAGGCTTTAACCAACACGTATTACAACAAGGTTATGGCAAAGGTGTTGGAATGAAAAACATGCAGCAACGTATTCAACAATTAAGTAATAGTAAAGTCATGCTAAGTAATAATAATGGTGCAGTAATCACATTGGATATAACATTATGAGCAAACATACACCCGCTGCAAACAGTGAAAAAATTCGCTTAGTGTTTGCAGATGATGAACTCCCTGCACGTGAAAAGCTAAGCCATCAATTAAGTTTAATGGACAATATAGACGTGGTTGGAGTTGCTACAAATGGTAAAGAAGCTATTTCGCTGATCAACTCACTCACCCCAGACGTTGTATTACTGGATATTCAAATGCCTGAAATCAATGGCTTAGAGTTAGTTGATTTACTTAACTACCAACCCATGATTATTTATACGACTGCGTACGATCAATTTGCAATTGCAGCTTTTGAACATGCCTCAATAGATTATTTGTTAAAGCCATTCCCTATTGCCCGATTGAAAAAAGCACTCGCCAAAGTACAAGCCCAGCTGAACCAACAACACGCCGTAGCGCATGTAAATAAACAAACTGTACAGCCTCAATTTTCACATAATGAAAATAAGCTCAACAAATTGATCAGTAAAAATGGCGAAAGAATATTTCTTTTATCACCAGCAGACATTAAATTTATAAAATCAGAACAAGGAAACAGTTTAGCTTGGAATGGGGAGGTATTTTATCACTTAACTGATACCTTAGATCAGTTAGAACAAGCTCTATCATCACAAAGCTTTATTCGTATTCATCGCAGTTACCTCGTTAATATCGATCATATTAAAGAAATTCAACGTTGGTTTAATGGCAAGCTCATGGTGATTATTAATGATGAAGAAAAATCAGAGCTCAGTACTAGCCCGCGCAGGTGCTGATAAACTAAAACACATACTACGTATTTAAGCACTCTGTTATTTGAGCATAATGTAAACCAATATGCATGTTAAAGCGTATATATGTACATAAAAGACTAACAGAGCAATTTATGTTTTCACTATTTAAGAAAGATCCAACCAAAAAATTAAATAAACTTCTTTCGATTAAGTTAAAAGAAGCGATGGAAGCTCAACGCAAAGGTGATATACGCACATATTCTCAACTCACTTTTGAAGCAGATCAAATAGACAAACAAATAATTGAAATAGAACAAAAAAATACACAAGCATAATAACTAAGCTAAATTACAGTTCAGAAATAAAACAAGTACGTTTTAACTAGCCCCGTATTTTTAATATACGACAGACATTAAAAAGCCGCAATTAATGCGGCTTTTAGAAGCTATATTAATGTATTAGCTGCCTGAACCAGTAGTACCCGTTGTAGTTTGACAAACCACTTCAAGTGCTAAAGACTCAGCTGTACCATCGGCTGTAATCGTTGTAGTTGCTTTAGTCGTATCGCCAACTAGTGGAGTACGCGCATTAACAAATACATTGTATGTGCTGCCATCAACTAAATCTGCAAGTGTGAATGTGCCCGCAGTACCAGAAGCCAGTGTTTTAGCCTTACCAGCTAAGCTATAACTAACAACAGCATTACTCATATCAACCGTTTTAGTTGTGTCATTCGCGCACGCAGCCGTCACTGCAAAGTCTTCATTTACTAACGTAGCTGGGTTTGCCAGTACCACTGCAGCGGCACCACACACATTAACTTCGCCATCTGAAGTAAACCAAGGTGTTCCGTTAACATCAAATACTTTTACAGTTGCTTTAGCATTTGCTGAAATGCCAAAGCGCTTTGTATTTAATGGTGAAACAATAACATTACTCGCCGCATTGGCTCTTAAATAGCTTGTGGCACTTGCATCTGATGAGCTCATAGATACATACAAACCTGATGCAGGCACTGCATCACCACTTAAGTTTACTGCAATACCGTCAGTACAAATAGGAGCACTTACAGTTGAGGCGAAAAAGGTTAAATGCGTTGTTTTAAAAGTACCAGTGTAAGTATTTGTCTGTGCGTTTAAAGCACCCACTTCTACTTTGTTAGTTTCACTTGCCCACACACCTGTATCTTCATTGTGTGATTTAAGACCTAGCATATCACCCGGCTGAATAGCTTCACCATTGAGCATGGTCGTCGCCGGAATAGTCATTGATACTGTAATTGGGTCTGAGAATTTTTTAACTTTTTTGCCTGTGCCATCAGCCATCGTTACATTTGCAACACCCACTGATTTTACAATTGACGTTGCATCTGCATCGTTTAAACCAGCAGGAACGATTGATGAAGCTGCACCAGTAGATGAATCAGCGCCATTAACTTTTAACGTGATTTCGCCTGAAACTGGTTGTTCACTCGCATCATATAAAATTACGCCAGCAGGAACGCTTGCTGATGCACTTGATTTACCAGGATCCGTTGCAGCAGAAATTACCGCTGACGTTGTACCACCAGCTTCAACAGTAGACACTACCGATTTATTAGAGATACCATCAGCCGACTCAGAAACAAGGGCAAGTAATGCATTTACGCTCATCACGCCTTCTGCAGTCGTTAAATCAACAATAAAGCTTTTACCAATGTAATCATCAGCAGAAACATTGACTGTAACTTCACTGATATTAGCATCATCTTTAACTGTAAACGCTAAGCTACCATCAGCCAAGTCAACAGATGTTAGTTCATTACCATCAACATCAACTATATTTTCAGAAGCGACACCATTTTCAAAAAAAGTAACTTTGGCAGCAATTGCGTCATTTGTCACTGAATCAACAACATTCGCATTAACAACAACAGATAGCTCCGTAGGCGCGTCAGGCGCGACAACAACAGGAGGCACTACAACCGGTGGAACAACATCTTTGTCATTATCATTACAACCAGATAAAACAAAAACAGAAGCGACAGACAAAGCAAGTAACGTTTTTTTATTAGTAAGCATGGGGGGTCCTTTTTATTCCTTTTCAATTAGCGTATCTTTAATAAAATTATCATTATTAATAGACTGCTGCTAAATACAAATATTTTAAAATTAATGAAATGGCAATCTATTCATTTGCAATGGATATATTAACAACTCTATTGCATGCTTAATATTACACATTATTACAAACAAATATAATTTAACAAATACAGCTAAAACTTTACATCATTAAGCCATAGTTACAACATATAATTTGTAATCAAAGCGAATATAGCCAAGTGACCTCAAAATGCGAGCATCATTAAAATTAAATCAACGTATGCCATACCGGCTCAGGCTACCAATACGCCTTAAACGTTCTCGGTATTGCGCAACCATTTGATTAAAAAAGTACGCTCTGCTTTACGCAATTTTTCGCTCTACACATACTTTTCGTCAGTAACGTACCTTTACGCAGCTTATGCCAGCTTGGAATAATGGCTTTAACATTAAGTCTATTGGCTTTTTATGATAAACATACAAGACTAAATTAGTGTGCTTTAGGTCAACTGTGCTGTTGTTAAATGTTCCTAACTCTTCGCTGGTTGCTCATCACTGCATAAGAACATACATAATTTCGCTAAGATGAGCAGCCGTTCTTCAAGCCACCCTCTTCGGTGATCATAGGACTGACCAGTAAAACGAGGTAAGCGTATGGCTAACGACACCTAGCCTTGCTTAATATTCCAAGGTAGCAGTGGTTCAAGGTTACTTGGCTGCTCTGCAATATGTTGCAAGCACGTTGAGATGTAGTCATGCACTACAAGATCATTTGCCTTTGCGGTTTCAACAAGACTATAAGGCTATAGAGTATGGCGCTGGCATGCGCGCCATTGCAGGTATTTGAGAACAACCAGTTTTTACGCCCTATTACGAACGGTTTTATGGCTCGCTCTGCTCGGTTATTATCAATACTGAGCCTGCCATCATCGATGGTAACGCCTGAATTTCTCAAACTGATTTATCGCATAGGTAATTGCTTTCCCTAGCGCCATTTGGAGAGGGATTTTATCTTTGTGTTTGAGTAACCATTGATACAATTCATCAACGATTGGTTTGGCTTTTTGCTGCCTAACGGTGAATTTTTCACTGACCGATTTACCTTTGATGGCTTGCTCAATACCATAGAGTTTGCGAATAAGGTTAAGTGCTACATCCGCTTTAACGGTTTTTTTATTATTGCCTTTGGCCTCGATGAACTTACGGCGTATATGAGCTAAGCACGCAACCAGTGTTGCCTTCGTTTGC
>NZ_LHPH01000035.1:0-27972 GCF_001298125.1 Pseudoalteromonas porphyrae
TAAGAAGACAATTATCAGCATTTTCAAATTTTAGTTAGTGCGTAGAGATACGAACTGACACCAAATTTGCTTGGTGACAATAGCGTTTTGGACCCACCTGATCCCATGCCGAACTCAGTAGTGAAACGAAACAGCGCCGATGATAGTGTAGCATTTGTTATGTGAAAGTAGGTCATCGCCAGGCTCCAAATAAAGAAAGCCCGACTCATAGAGTCGGGCTTTTTTACGTCTGCAGGAAAGTGAAAAAGCGAGCAAGGTGCAAGGTGCAAGGTGGTCAATGTCGCTCAGGCGTTCATCTGAAAGCAATACACCCCCATATATCGGTTGTCGCGATAAATCACGACCTAAAGTCGTGCGCTTAGTTTATTGTCAACAACAACCGAAAAGTGAGCCACTCGAGTATTTGAATAATGATCCACTATTTATACCAATCGACTTAAATATTTAACCATTCTAGCGGGCTAAATAAAGCGCTAACAGCGTTAGTGATTTTTCAAGTAGTAACAACTACATGTCAAAATTTCTGCCTTGTTATCACTGTATTTACCTGTCGCTATAAGTGGTCAGTAACTTAACATGATTGGTATTATTAATATTTACATTAATCCGCCTTGTTTTTTTTCTTCGATTCTATAACTCCACACTCATTTGAATATCTCTGTTGTGGTCAACTAATTCCGGACTCCTTATAAGTAACCGGAAACTCGCTTTCTGCATTGCATTTTAATAATAAGATAAATTAAATTTTATATTAAGCTTAAAAATCAGTTACTTAAAATTGGCTTAATTACTGCTTCATTAACTATTAATTAATACAGTGGAGATGACCTATGCTCAGGAAATTATTATGCTTAATCTTTTTTACGCTTGTATCTGGTTGCGGCGGTTCCGGTGGGGATACTACAGCAAGCCCAGTTGTAGTAACGCCCCCCGTTGTAGTTGAGCCTGTTGATAACTCACTAACAGACGTCGTGATCCCATCAGGATTTGATTGGTCAATGAATGATGAGGTGAGTATCAATTTTAAAGTTGTAAGCACTATAACGATGATAGACCAAAGTGGAGCTGGTATTGGTGGTAAACATTTCATAAAGGTTACTGCTATCGATCAAAACTCAGAGCAAGTGGGCACTACATTGCTCAAAGCCCTAACATCACGAACTGGGCAGTTAGAGAGCACGCTTAAATTTCCTAATGAGTGGAGTGGAATTAAAGTTGAGGCTAAGGTTGATGGGGTAGTTTGTACTGAGACGTTTTTAAAAAATGTTTTGTTGGGGGACCTTGAGATTAAGTGTCCAGTTGAAGTTAATGCAGAAGAAGGATAACCGCGATGAGTCTTAAAAAAATTATTTTAGCGTCTGTATTATCTCCTTCATTTTGTGTAATAGCCGCAGCAACAAGTACAAGCACGGTGGATAACCAAGATGGGACATTTACATATACTCAGCGTATAAACAAACAAAGTACTGCACCTCATTATTTAGCTCCTCAAAACTATGGCTTTGATTTTTACTCGCATTATTCTCAAGATTATGGTTGGCAGCATAGTTTTGAAAACCTTGAAGATCCATTACTTAAAATACAAAGTGCCACGTTATTAATTCGAGGCTATGACATTGATTCTGAATCTTTTCATGGAACGAGTGGTGAATATGATGGTATTAGTGTGGATGGTTCAGAACTTAATCCTGGCTTGCTACAAGGTACTAACGGTACATGGTCTGAAACATCATTTGATGTGCCTTTGTCAGCCATAACTGATGATGGTTTAGTTAATGTATTTCTTGATATAGATATGAACCACGACTACGTGAAATGGAAAACAACTTTAGATTATAGTGAGCTGGTCATTACGTATGCTATAACCCCTAATGATTCACCATATTTGCCTGTTCTAACAGTAGAAAATGAGAGTTGCCTATCGCCAGATAAAGATCTAGTTATTGTGGTTGATAATACAGAAAATGCAGATCCCGATGGTGACAGCGTTACCTATCAATATCGTTGGTTTGTTGATGTAGGCCAGGGTGAAGTTGTTGATGATGAAATAGTGGGTAAAACAGATCACTCAGGTAGTACTGTATTAGCCTCGCAAGTGCAAGGTGGTGAAATATGGCGTGTGCAGGTCACCGCGATTGATAGCAATGGTTTAATTAGTAATCCTGCATTTTATACATGGGAAGTAAGTGCTGATACAGACTCTGATTGTGATGGAATTAGTAATATTGATGACGATTATCCAAACGACCCACAAAGAGCCTCAAATAACTATACTGTTAAATCAACCCTAGCGTTTGAAGACTTGTGGCCTAATAAAGGCGACTATGACTTAAATGATTTTGTTATGGGTTACACCTTTAATGTTATAAAAAATGCAGATAACCAAGTTAAGCAGATTGACCTAACTGGATCTATCAATGCACGAGGTGCAAGCAATGCAAATGCATTTGCTTTAGCATTTGATAATATTTCAAATGAGAGCGTTCAAAGTGCAAGCATTGATATAGCAGGTAATACACGTTCATTGGTTGCTGAAGCGGGACACACAAATCAACTCGTTTATACATTGGTTGAAAACATTCATGATGTAACAGTAAGTGCTAATGGGTATCAGTTTTTTAATACGCAAAGTGGTGATGAAAGCGATGTAGTACCAGTAACAATGAGTATTATATTTAATGACACTGTGAATACTTCAGATATTGGTAACGCTCCCTTTAACCCATTTATATACCCGGTAAATGATCGTGGGCGTGAAGTGCACCTTCCTAATCATTCCCCTACAGCGTTAGCAAACGCTGATTTATTTAAAACGGGTGATGATAATTCTGAAGTGGGTGGAGCACAGACATACATGACAACTGATGGTCACCCTTGGGCGCTCGATGTTACTTCAGTTTGGTCACATCCAATTGAAAATGTGGATATTGTTAATGCATACCCAATGATTAAAGAGTGGGCTGAAAGCAAAAAAGGTAAAAATACTACTTGGTATAATGAACCAGTAAAAGGTAAGTGTTGGAAGTGTAATTAATACCAATTTAATGAAACTAGTATTATAGGTTCAGTTATTTTAAATAAAAGAGTAGATCAAAAACGCCAGCTTTAGCTGGCGTTTTAATGTGGCGACTAAAGTTAATTAAGCTTTAGGGCCTGCATTTTTAATATCGTCTGAGACATCATACTTAGCGAAGTTTTCAGTGAAATCAGCAGCAAGCTTAGTCGCGTATTCAGCGTACTTTGCTTTATCTTCCCATGTGTTAATTGGGTTAAGTAAATTGCTGTCTACACCTGGAACTGCTACTGGCACGTCTAGGTTTAAAACATCGATGTGCTGAGTTTCAACACCAGCCAGCTTACCAGATACGATTGCGTCAACAACAGCACGTGTTGTTGGGATATCAAAACGCTTACCAGTGCCGTAAGGGCCACCAGTCCAACCTGTGTTAACAAGGTATACTTTGGCACCAAACTCACGTACACGCTTCATAAGAAGCTCAGCGTAAACACCTGCTGGACGTGGGAAAAATGGTGCGCCGAAACACGTTGAGAATGTTGACTCAATATCGCTGGTTGAACCAATCTCTGTAGAGCCTACTTTTGCAGTGTAGCCACTTAAGAAGTGAAACGCTGCAGCTTCTTCAGTAAGGATTGATACCGGTGGTAATACACCGCTTACATCACATGTTAAGAATACAACGGCTTTTGGTTCACCAGCACGGTTTTCTACTTTACGCTTTTCAACGTGTTCAAGTGGATAAGCTGCACGGCTATTTTGAGTTAGGCTTGTATCGTGAAAGTCAGGAATGCCTTTATCATCTAGGACGACGTTTTCTAGGATAGTTCCAAAGCGGATTGCATCCCAAATAACTGGCTCATTCTTTTGTGAAAGGTCGATACATTTAGCGTAACAGCCGCCTTCGATGTTGAATACGCTGCCTGGTGCCCAGCCGTGTTCGTCGTCACCAATTAGAAAGCGAGTTGGATCTGCTGATAAGGTAGTTTTACCTGTACCAGATAGACCGAAGAACAATGCTGTGTCGCCAGCTTCACCTACGTTAGCTGAGCAGTGCATTGGTAATACACCCTTCGCTGGAAGTAGGAAGTTCTGAACAGAGAACATTGATTTTTTCATTTCACCGGCATAACGCATACCTGCTAGCAATACTTTACGTTGTGCAAAGTTGATAATAACGGTGCCGTCGCTGTTAGTGCCATCACGTTCTGGATCACATACAAACGAAGGTACATTCATTACCTGCCACTGGGGTAAATCAGATGCATTGTAAGACTTAGGTTCGATAAACATGTTTTTGGCAAAAATATGATGCCATGCAGTTTCTGTTGTAACAACAACAGGTAAATAGTGCTCTGGATCAGCGCCAACTTCAAGGTGAGAGATGAAGTGGTCGTTGTCTTGCACATGTGCTTCTACACGTGCCCATAAAGCGTCAAATTTATCTGCATCGAAAGGGCGGTTTACATTACCCCATTGAATTTCATTTTCAGTACTTGATTCTTGAACAATAAAACGATCTTTTGGAGAACGGCCAGTACGGCGACCAGTGTTCGCAACAAAAGCTCCATTGGCGGCTAAAGTCCCTTCGCCACGACGGATCGCGTGTTCGACAAGTTCAGCTGCAGTTAGATCGACAAAACGAGTAGCGCTTGAAGTCATGTTTATACCTAAATTGTGTGAGATTGAACGGGATAGCTCTGGGTTCTTAATAACCTTAAGCTGTAATTATAGTAACAGATGGATTAGGGATATTCGAGCCTATGAAAGCTTTAAAAACACATATATTTAGTAAAAAACATGAATAATTTCAATGATACCGGTGTCATGAAAGTTGTTGGTTTTATGACACCGGTATCATTTTTTATGAACAAAAAAGCTGCAGTGTTTACAGCTTTTCAATGTGTACTTTTTTAAGAGGGGGGTTCTTAGTTAAAAATGGCTTTGATTTCTTGCTCGTTAAAAGAGTAGTCTTTTAAGCAATAATGACAGCTAATTTTGATTTCACCGTTTTCAGCTACGTCGTTAAGTAATTCTTGCTGACCAATATTAACGAGTGCGGTAATCGTTTTCTCTCTGCTGCAACCACATTTAAATTGGATTGCTTGTGGCTCGTATACACGAGGGTTATCTTCATGATAAAGGCGAGTCAGTACAGTGTTAGCATCAAGCTCTAGTAACTCTTTATCTTTAATCGTATTACTGAGTGCCTCTAGATGTGTAAAATCAGTAATAGATTTTTCTTTATTCACAGGTAAAACTTGCAGTAATAAGCCGGATGCTTTGGCTTTATCTTGAGTTGTATCAGTGGCAAACCACAATCGTGTCTGCAGTTGTTCTGATTGGGCAAAGTATGCTTCTAAACATTCTGCAAGCGTATCGTGCTCTAGTGGTACGATACCTTGGTAGCGCTCGCCCTTATCAGGTGTAATAGTTAATACCATCACACCATTACCAATTAGTTCTTTAACAGTACTACCTGTTACTTCACTTTGTATGCGAGCGATACCACGCATATTTTGTTTATCATCACCATTAATAACCGCATATTTTACAGGACCATCACCTTGTAATTGTACTGCAATATCACCTTCAAATTTTAATGTGGCTGTTAATAAGCACGTTGCAACGAGTAATTCACCTAATAAGGCTTTTACTGGTGCAGGGTAATTATGGCCTGCAATCATCTCATTGTAGGTGTGCTCAATTTGGACTAGCTCGCCGCGGACGTCTAGTTTTTCAAATGTATAACGGTGAAGTAGATCTTGTTGCATGGGTCGCTTTACCTAACTTGATTTCATTTTTAAAAGTTCGCGTCTTTGCTTTTTATCGGGTTTACGATCCGGATGTGGAGCAAAAAAGCTATTATTTTTGCGGGCAATACTATTTGCCTCGCGTTTTTCAATACTAGCTTGTGATTCTAGATATAAGGTTTGAGCAATGGGGGCACTTAAACGTTTATCAACTAATTTAAGTACAGTGATGAGCTTTTCATCAACACCTTGTGCTAATTTAATTTGTGCGCCTAGTTCAACTATTTTACTGGGTTTTGCACGTTGCCCATTATAATGTACTTTACCACCTTGTACCATGTCTCGTGCGGTGGCTCGGGTTTTATAAAAACGTGCAGCCCACAGCCATTTATCTAAACGAATGGCATTAATATCATCAGCTGAAGTCGAATTGCGGGTGTTTCCTTTTGAACCATTACTTTTTGACAAAATAGCACTCTTTTATTTCGCTGATCACAAATACAAAATTTAGCACGAAACCCACATTTAAAGAAATAGTTGGTGAGTTTTGTAGTGAAGTAAAAGCCCTAATTTACCTTGTTTACAAAGTTTAATATTAGTGCGCTTGTTGAATGAAAAATGAAAAGGTACTATAGGGCAGAGATATGGCAGTAAATTAAAATAAGAAATGGCATTTATGGAACAGCAATTACAGCAGCTAAAACATCTGGTAAATAAATTACCCCACGCTAAATTAAGCTGGGTGGTAACTCTTTTAGCTATTGTTTATATTGCTTTTTTATTAGCTAAAGCGTTTTGGCTTGCATGGCCAGAGCCTACGAATTTAGCCCTTCCACCAAGCAGTATGAATGCTGCAAATAATTCATCCGAGCGTGTAAATTCTAAGTCAATATTAGAGCAGAATTTATTCGGTAAAGCCGATGTTGTGCTTGGTAAACAGCCTACCAAACAAGCTAAAGTGATTAATAATGCACCTGAAACACGGTTAAGCATTAATTTAACAGGGATTGTAGCCGTTAGTAATAATGATTTAACGGGGCTTGCGGTTATTGAGTCGCAAGGACAACAATCTACTTACCTTGTTGATGATGTAGTGAAAGGAACACGGGCAAAGCTTGCTCAGGTATTACCTGATCGAGTGATATTAGATGTGAGTGGGCGTTTTGAGACATTAATGCTTGATGGACTCGACTTTACTAAAACAGTCTCAATGCCTGTTTTGGCTCAGCGTGAAGAGGATGAGTCGGAATTAGATGAGGGCCCACAGATGGAAGGTGATCGTCAAATTGATGCCACATCTAATCAAGAAGTCAAAGAAGCAATCATAGAAACCCGAGAAGAACTATTAAAAGATCCTGGTAAATTATTTGATTACATCCGTGTATCTCAGGCAATGAAAGACGGCGAGCTTGTTGGCTATCGCTTAAGCCCAGGTAAAGACCCTGTGCTATTTAAGCAAATGGGATTACAAAATAACGATTTAGCTGTATCGATTAACGGCTATCAACTAACAGATTTAAAACAGGCCATGTCAGCCATTAATGAGCTGCGTAATAGCACCGATGCCAATATCACTATCGAACGTGATGGTGAGCAAATCGATGTACAATTTAGCCTGCAATAACTTAGCTTTGGAGTTTTAAAATAATGGTTCACGCGCTACACCTCAAAAAAATCAGAAAAGGGTTAGCTAAGTACGCAACACTTTTTTTTGCGGCCAGTTTATCTTTGTCAGTATCTGCCGTTGAGTACGCTGCAAACTTTAAAGGGACCGATATTAACGAGTTCATTAATATCGTAGGTAAAAACCTTAATAAAACAGTGATCATTGATCCTAACGTACGCGGCAAAGTAAATGTTCGCAGTTATGAGCTGATGGATGAAGCACTTTATTATCAATTTTTCCTAAATGTGCTTGAAGTTTACGGTTATTCAGCTGTAGAGATGGATAACGGCATTTTAAAAATCGAAAAAAGCTCTGACGCTAAAAAGTCGAATGTTCCACTGATCACTGAGGATAATCAGGCCAGCGGCGATATGATGGTGACGCGAGTTGTTCGCGTTAAGAATGTTAGCGTGCAAGAGCTTGGTCCGTTAGTGCGTCAATTTAGCGACCAAAAAGATGGCGGTCATGTTGCTAACTTCAATGCCGCTAACGTTATGATGTTGACGGGTCACGCAGCATCCGTGAATCGTTTAGTCGAAATCATTCGCTCTGTTGACCAAGCGGGTGATAAGCGCGTTGATATTGTAAAACTAAACTTTGCCACGGCAGACGACGTGGTTTCAGTGGTTGAGAATATTTACAAAGATACAGGTAAAGGCAGCGTTCCTGAGTTTTTAATTCCTAAAGTGGTTGCCGACGGCCGTACAAACAGCGTTATAGTCAGTGGTGAAGGCCAAGCAAGAACCCGCGCAATTGAGCTTATTAAGCGTTTAGATGGTGAATTGCAAAATCAAGGTAACACAAAAGTTATTTACCTTAATTACGCCAATGCTGAAGATCTTGTTAAAGTACTGCAGGGAGTAAGTAAAACACTTGGTGAAGAAGGCCAAGGTGGGGCAACCAAAACCCGTAGCCGTAGTAAAGATGATACAAGTATTGAAGCTCACCCAGATTCAAACTCGCTGGTAATTACCGCTCAACCAGACACAATGCGATCACTTGAATCAGTTATTGCACGCTTAGATATTCGCCGTGCGCAGGTACTCGTAGAAGCAATCATTGTTGAAGTTATGGAAGCTGATGGTATCAACTTTGGGCTGCAGTTTATCTCAGAGCAAGGCGGAATGATGCAATTTAACAACGGCAATTCAGTCCCTGTAGGGTCGCTGGCCGTTGCAGCTGAGGTCGCACGTGATAAAACAGTAACAAAAACCCTTACCGGCGTTAATAACGAACTAACAGAGTATGATGAAACTCAAGAAGGTGATTTAGGCCCATTAGGCGCATTACTGGGTGGTATTAATGGTTTAGCCATGGGTATTGTTAAAAATGACTGGGGCGCGATCATCCAAGCAGTGTCTACTGACACCAACTCAAATATCCTTGCCACTCCATCCGTAACAACGATGGATAACGAAGAAGCGTCAATGATCGTTGGTCAAGAAGTACCAATTATCACGGGCTCGCAAACAGGCTCTAATAATAACAACCCATTCCAAACTGTTGAACGTCAAGAAGTTGGTATTAAACTCAAAGTAACACCCCAAATTAACGATGGCAGTGCTGTTCAACTTATTATTGAACAAGAGGTTTCTGGTGTAAGTGGCGCCACTGCGGTGGATATTTCAATTAATAAGCGTGCTATTAAAACAACGGTAATGGCTGATGACGGTGGTATGGTTGTACTAGGTGGTTTGATTGATGAAGATGTACAAGAAAGTGTATCTAAAGTGCCGCTACTAGGTGATATCCCTATTTTAGGGCATTTATTCCGCTCTACCAGTACCAGCAAACGTAAACGTAATCTCATTATATTTATTCGCCCGACCATTATTCGTGATGGTATAAAAATGAATAAATTAAGCCACTCAAAATATAACTTTATTCGTGGTGAGCAACAAATAAAGCGAGATGACGGGATTGATTTGATGCCGCTAACTGATTCGCCAATATTACCAGAGTGGAATGACGCATTAATCTTGCCACCAACGTATGAAGAATACTTAAGAAAGCAAAATGCAGACGAGCGCAACGATGACTGATGCAATCACTGAAATCAGCGAAGAGCATGCAAAGCCACAAGATAGCAGCGACTTGATGACCAGCGATGATCTTGTTGAGCTACCCAATAAGCGTTTGCCTTTTTCGTATGCAAGGCGTGCGGGTATGTTATTAAGCAAAAATAATGATGACCGTGTCGTTTTCTACCGTGGTGAATTGGATATTGAAGCCCTGCTAGAAGTACGCCGTATTGCCGGTCATGGCTTTACACTTGAGCAATTACCAGATGATAAATTTGAATTGTTGCTCGAAGCATCGTATCAACGCGATAGCTCTGAAACTCAGCAAATGATGGAAGATATCGGCAATGAAGTGGATTTATTTTCATTAGCAGAAGACATGCCACAAACTGAAGATTTACTCGCTGGGGATGATGACGCGCCAATTATTAAATTGATCAACGCTATGCTTAGTGAGGCAATCAAAGAGGGTGCATCTGATATTCACATTGAGACCTTTGAGCAAGAGTTAGTAATTCGCTTTAGGGTTGATGGTGTGCTTAAAGAAGTACTTAAACCAAACCGTAAACTGGCCTCTTTATTGGTTTCGCGTATCAAAGTAATGGCGAAACTCGATATTGCTGAAAAGCGAATTCCACAAGATGGTCGTATTAGTTTACGTATTGCAGGTCGTGCTGTTGATGTACGGGTATCAACCATGCCATCTAGTTTTGGTGAACGTGTAGTACTTCGTCTACTTGATAAAAACAATGCACGTTTAAATCTTGAAGATTTAGGAATGACTTTACGTAATCGCGAGTTATTCTCTGATTTGATAAGTAAACCGCATGGTATTATTTTGGTGACCGGGCCAACCGGCTCAGGTAAAAGTACCACGCTTTATGCTGGTATGAGTCAAATTAACTCTCGCGATCGCAATATATTAACGGTTGAAGATCCAATTGAGTATGAAATCCCAGGTATTGGCCAAACTCAGGTCAACGCAAAAGTTGATATGACCTTTGCTCGTGGCCTTAGAGCGATTCTACGCCAAGATCCTGATGTCGTAATGGTTGGTGAAATACGTGATTTAGAAACGGCTCAAATTGGTGTGCAAGCATCACTGACTGGCCACTTAGTTATGTCAACGTTACATACCAATACAGCAGCGGGTGCTATTTCACGTATGGAAGATATGGGGGTAGAGCCTTTCTTACTTTCATCGTCATTATTAGGTGTGTTGTCACAGCGCCTAGTACGTACTTTATGTAAAAGCTGTAAAGAAGCTCACACCGCAGATGAGCGTGAATGCGAATTACTCGGCGTGCCGTTTGAGAATCCACCGACAATTTACCGCGCAGTGGGTTGTGAAGAATGTAACTTTAATGGTTACCGTGGACGTACGGGTATTCATGAGTTACTTGTTGTTGATGAAACTGTACGAGAGCTTGTGCACAGTGGTAAAGGTGAGCAAAGTGTTGAAAAATACATTCGTAAACATACACCAAGTATTCGTCAAGATGGCTGTAGCCGCGTATTGGCTGGTAAAACGACCCTTGAAGAAGTGTTACGTGTAACACGTGAGGAAGGTTAATAATGGCTGCGTTTGAGTATCGCGCGTTAGATGGTCGTGGCAAAGATAAAAAAGGTATTTTAGAAGCGGATACCGCTAAACAAGTTCGTCAATCCCTGCGTGAACAAGGGCTCACTCCATTAGAAGTGATCCCCGCAGCACAGGGAGATAAACAGATTAAAGGTGAAAAAACTACGTTTTTAGGTGGTTTTTTTAAACCAAAAATATCTACATCGGATCTTGCATTAATCACTCGTCAGCTCGCTACTTTAATTCAGTCAGCACTGCCTGTTGAAGGAGCTGTTATGGCTGTCGCTGAGCAATGTGAAAAGCCACGCTTGAAGCGCATGTTGATGTCGGTACGCTCTAAAGTTGTAGAAGGTTACACCCTTGCTGATGGTATGTCTGAGTTTCCGCACGTATTTGATAACTTATACCGAGCAATGGTTGCGGCAGGTGAAAAGTCAGGCCATTTAGATGCTGTTTTGAATCGTTTAGCAGATTACACGGAACAACGTCAGCACATGCGCAGTCAAATAACGCAAGCAATGGTATATCCGGTTATATTAGTTATTTTTGCAATCGGCATTGTATCCATTCTATTAGGTACTGTAGTGCCTAAAATATTAAAAACGTTTGAAAAATCTAAACAGGTTTTACCATGGACGACAGAGTGGGTAATGGCCGCGAGTAATTATGTGCAAAATTACTGGTTTATAACTCTTGTGCTGTTTACGTTGCTTGTTATAGGGATTAAACACGCATTAAAACAGCCAAAAATTCGCTTTTGGTATGATGCTAAAATTTTAATATTACCCGGTATTGGTAAGGTTGCGCGTAGTATAAATACGGCTCGTTTCGCGCGCACGTTGAGTATTCTGTCATCGAGTTCGGTGCCATTACTCGAAGGTATGCGGATCTCTGGCGAGGTACTGATTAATGAAAAAATTAAGAAAGCGGTAGCGGATGCATCAACGCGTGTCAGTGAAGGTGCGAGCCTTCGAGCATCGCTACAAGAAACCAAATTATTTCCACCGATGATGCTACATATGATCGCCAGTGGGGAAAAATCGGGTGAGCTTGAGCAGATGTTAGAGCGTGCAGCGAATAACCAAGACCGTGAATTTGAAAGCATGGTAAATGTCTCGCTAAAACTCTTAGAGCCTGCGATGATAGCGTCAATGGCAGTGATCGTATTGTTTATTGTTATGGCCATATTACAACCTATTATGGCGATGAATAAAGCGATTGGGCTGTAACAGTTTCAGGGATATCGTAATGCACTTTACTGTATTGCGATGAATTAATTATTAAGAAAAACAGAGGTACATACGTGAATAAACAATCAGGTTTCTCATTGCTAGAAGTTATGGTGGTACTGGTTATCATTGGCATGATCATGTCAATCGTGGCACCAAATATTATGGGTCAACAAGAAGAGGCGGCAATCGATAAAGCGCATTTGGATATCCAGCAGCTTGAAGATGCAATGAGTCTTTATAAATTAAAAAATAAAGCGTACTTAACGACAGAGCAAGGCTTAGAAGGTTTAGTGACACAAACCAGCGTAGAGCCAACACCAAGACGTTTTCCTGAAGGTGGTTTTATTTCTAAGCTACCAGAAGACCCATGGGGTAACCCATATCTATTAATCAGTCCAGGTGAAGTGGGTAAAATTGATATTTTTTCAATGGGACCAGATGGCGAAGCGGGCACTGATGATGATATCGGTAACTGGGACGAAGAAAAACAGTAATGCATAATAATTCAGCGGCGTTATTATTTTTAGTACAGGGCTTAGCATGTTCTTAAGCCCCACAGCTAACTCACGCGCTACAAAATTGAAGCCACCAACGCGTGGCTTTAGTTTAATTGAAATACTCGTTGTGTTGGTGGTCATCGCCTTTGCAACAAAGATGGTGGTATACAGCCTTGATGGCGGTGTTGAAGATGAGCTTGATAAGCAAGCGCTGAGGCTGCATACCACCATTAATATGGCATCTGAATTTGCAATATTAAATCAGGTTGAATTAGGTTTTCATATTGACGAAGATACCTTTGAATTTTTAGTATTTGATGGCGAAAAGTGGATTGTGTTCGATCGCGATAAACTGTTTGCACCCATTAAAGTTGATGAGCGTCTTAAATTGACACTTAATCTAGAAGATCTCGCATGGGCTCAAGATAACCTTTTAGAGCAATCTAACTGGCAGGAGCTGATGAGCGGCGGTGATGACGATGATTTTTTAGAGCTTAAAAAACTTAAAATCCCGCAAGTCCTTATTTTATCTTCTGGTGAAGTTAGCGCGTTTCAACTTGTTTATGAATTAAAAGACGAAAGAGAGCCTCTGTATTTCATTGAAGGGGAGTTTTCTGCTCCTGTAAACCTACGCCGAGAACCTGAATAATGCTTAATAATAAAGGTTTTACTTTACTGGAAGTGATGGTGGCGTTGAGTATATGCGCTATGGCGGGTATTGCTGCTATGCAGGCAACGGGCGATCACATTAATCATTTATCAAGCCTTGAAGAGCAAACTTACGCATCATGGGTTGCTGAAAATGTATTGGTTGAACAACGGGCAAAAGGCAATAAATGGCAAGGAAAAAACGGCGCTAAAGGCACTGAGGTTATGGGGGGCGTTGAATGGTATTGGCGACAAGACGTGGTTGCCACAGCTGATAAAACCTTTGTAAAAGTGACTATTAATGTTTTTAGTGATGAAAAACTAGAATACTCAATCTATGAACTTACTAGCTACTTAAATAAAGGTGGTCGTTAAGTGAAGCAGCGCGGATTTACCTTATTAGAAGTGATGGTAGCGCTGGGCATCTTAGCCTTTGTCATTTTGGCTACTCATCAAATACTGGATTCGACCACTAAAGCAAAAGAAGCGTCGGACGAAAAAATTGCAGAATTAAATGGTTTGCAAACGACATTCAGGCTAATGGATCAAGATTTTAGCCAAATGACAAAGCGAGCCGTTCGCGACGAATCTGGCGATATACAAGAGTTTTATCTATTAGCGGGACGTTATGCATTAAATAGCCAATATGACGGCATAGGCTTTGTACGCGATGGCTGGGTAAACCCAATAAATTTATTACCTCGCTCAGAACTACAAGCAGTGGGTTATCGCGTGATAGATGACAACTTAGAGCGTGTGCATCGGGTGTATGTGGATCAGCTTGATAATCTTGAACCGCGTGTGCAAGTAATACTCGAAAATATTGAAGATCTTAAATTTGAGTTTTTAGATGACAAAATTGAATGGCAAGAGCAATGGCAAAAAAAGGAACTCCCTAAAGCGGTTGCTGTGACTATTACGCGTATTGATGAAGAACCATTAAGGCGCATATTTTTAGTGCCAGGTAATGGCCAAGGGGGCAGTGTTGAACCATAAACCCCAGCAAGGCGCCGCACTCATAATTGTGTTGTTTATTGTTGCTTTAGCTTCAATATTGGCAGTTGAAATGAGTAGCAACCTGCTAATTCAGGTACAGAAAAGCACCAACATTCAAGGGCATCAGCAAGCAAAATGGTACGCCTATGCAGCGGAAGAGTTAGCAATAAAGGCATTGTTACAAAGCAAAAAAGACGATCCGGATAAAACCACACTAAAGCAGATTTGGGCTCAACAAGGTGATGTACCATACCCTGTTGATAATGGCACACTTCAAGGTAAAATTATTGATTTACAAGCGTGCTTAAATTTAAACGCATTGCGTGTAAAAGCAGCAACACAAGCAGGGAGTACAAGTAGAACAAACCCTGCACATAAGGCTCTACTTGCATTGCTTGAAAATATTGAAGACCTGCAATCAGATGAATCAGAAGAAGCGATGGCTGACAGTGTGTTTGATTGGCTAGACGAAGATAGTATTACGTATCGTTCGGGTGCAGAGGAGGACGAATACTTGTCGCGTCAATTTCCGTATATGACAGCGAATAGTTATTTTGCCTCAACATCAGAGTTACGTTTAGTTAAGGGCTTTAACCCGCTTGTAATGGAAAAAGTACTGCCTTACGTATGTGTTATACCAGGTAGTGAGTTATTGGCAATTAATGTTAATACGCTCGACCCCGAAAATGCCTTATTGCTTAGCGCAATGATTGATGGTTTGGATATATCTGGGGCGCAAGCCGTTTTAGCAGCACGCCCAGATGATGGTTTTTCAAATATAGAAGAATTTTTTGAGCAAGTGAATCAACAAGGGGCTCAAAATGTTAAGTCCGTTGAAAAGTTGTTCACCATAAATAGCGAATATTTTAAATTACAATCGCAAGCTGAATTTGTTGAGCTGCGTTTTTCGATGACCACATTACTGCAAGCCAAAGATGGTGAAGTAACGATACTGGCGCGAAAATTTGGAGGCGTACAGTGACAGAAATACTTTTGATCCGCACGGGTCAAACCCAGCAAGATAAAATTAATTGGTTGATTTACTCACCACTAGAACAAGAAATTATTGCCAGCGGTGACTTACCCAATGCAGAGCAATTGAGTGAGTTAACTGAAAAATCACAAAATCGAGAAGTGGTGGCATTGCTGCCTTGTGATCAAGTACAGCTTAAAACCGTTGAGCTACCTACTAAGTGGAATCGTAAACTCGAACAAGCATTACCCTATATGCTTGAAGAGGATATTGCGTGTGATGTTGATGATTTATTTATAGCGATAGCTGAACCGTCAATGATTGGTGATAAGCACGCAATTAATGTTGCGATGACAGATCGCGACTGGTTTGAATCTTGGTTAGCTGTATTTGTTGAGCATGATATAGAAGTATTTAAATTATTACCCGATGCAATATTACTACCTACAGCAGAAAATGATGCCTTAAGTGTAATTGAGCTGGGCGAACAGTGGTTGTGTAAGCACGGCCTGTGGCGAGTTGGCGCAGTAGAGCAAAGCTGGCTAGCAGAATATTTAGCAGCGCTAGGTAATCCACATGTTGAGCACTATAGCCCTGCGTCACAATTCCCTGAGACAATTGATTTAACAGCGCAGACAGATGCTTATGATTTACCATTAGCGTTATTTGCAAAGCAATTACCGAGTGTGAAATTCAACCTTCGCCAGGGGCAGTACCAACTTAAAAAGAAAACGTCTTTATGGTGGGGATATTGGAAAAATGCTGCGATAGCAGCGAGCGTTGCTTTAGTGGGGTCAATCGTTATTAAAGGTGTTGAATTGCACCAATTGAATAGCGAAATAGACATAGCAAAAACACACGTTGTTGAACGTTACCAAAAAGCCTTTCCGGGTAAAGCACTGAACCCTCATCTGATTAAAAGCCAAATTAAAGGTGAGCTCGCCAAACTTGATGGCGTTAGCAGTGCAGGCTTTTTAGACCTTACCAATGAGCTGGTTAGTGTGTTTAGTCAGGTTCAAGAGTTTAAGCCTGAAACGCTACGTTATGATCAACGTCGTAATGAATTAAGAGTGCGTGCTCGGGGTAAAGATTTTCAAACATTTGGTAAAGTTAAAGCAATCCTTGAGCAGCGTGGTTTAACAGTTGATCAAGGGTCATTGAACAATGATGGCGACTTTGTAGTCGGTGAAATAAAACTACGAGGTGCAGCATGAAACAACAGTTACTAAAACATTGGCGTTCTTTAAAAGAGCAAGAACAACAGTTAGTAATGATTGCGGGTGTTATTTTTGTTATTTTTGTACTTGTTATGGGGATTTTTAGACCGCTCAATAATGCCATTGCTGAAGCACAGAAAAATCAGCTTAAACAGCAAGAGTTATTGACTTGGGTTGATACCAGTATTGTTAAATTGAAAGCTGGAAGTTCACGTGCTGTCATCAACAACCAAAATCTAAGTCAAATAGTCAATGCAACGCGTGGCCGTTACGATATTACAATTAGTAAAATGCAGCCGAACGACAACGCACTAAGATTAACGATTGACACAGTGCAATTTAATAAATTAGTGCAATGGCTAGATGAGTTAGTAAATGACAAAGGTGTGATGATCGAAAACCTCGATTTGAGCCGCGATGACAAGCAAGGCTATGTTCGAGTTAGCCGATTGGTATTAGAGAAGTAAGCATGAAAAAAACAGCCACACTTATAGTAATATTTATCATTAGTTTTATCGTGTTTGCTTTGTTAAAAACGCCCGCTGCTGTGGCGCTTAACCTTGCGAGTAAATACGTGCCTCAAGACGTACAAATAGGCAAAGTGTCAGGTACTGTGTGGCAAGGCCGAGTAATGCAACTTCGTTATCAGGGGGAGCAAATTAATAGCTTAACATGGGACATCTCTGGTTGGGCGTTATTTACAGGACAGCTTAAAGGTAATGTTAAGTTTGGTAATGCACGTGAAAAGACGGATATATCCGGTCGTGCAGATTTTAGCTATGGTTTGTTTAATCAAGCTATAACATTGTCAGATACAACACTGCGTTTAACTGTTGAGCGAGCGATGATGCGCTTACAGTTACCTTTGCCAATCAATGCCAAAGGACGAGTGATTGTACAATTGGATGAATTTTCTTCAGGGCAACCGTATTGCAATGCATTACAAGGTGAGATTTCTAGCCAGAATATTGATGTTCAAGGTTTATCTGGTTGGTTTAGCATTGGCCCTCTTAGCGGCCAGTTAAGCTGTAAATCAGGTGATGTTGCAGTGTTGGTTGATCCAGATAATCGCCTAGGGCTCGCAGCCGATGCAACACTCAAAGCGAATATGAACTTTAAGGTCGCAGGGTATATAAAACCTGACGCGTCACTACCAAAAGAAGTGCATGATGCGACTAAGTTTTTAGGCCGTGCTGATAGCGATGGCCGTTTTCCATTAAATTTTTAAGTGTTATTGAGTTATCTTATGCAAATACCTGAATTTACTCTGCAACATAGTCAGCAACTAAGTGCATTTTTAGCGAGCCGAAAAGGCGCAATGACATTGCCGCAAAGCCAAGGTTATTTATTCGCGATAATATGTTCGCCCGAGCCGTTAGATGTTCACGAGTGGCTTGAGCAGATAATACCTGATACACAAGGGCAACTAGAGGAGCAGATGTTATTCTCCTTTATGGCTATGTACCACCAAATTAGCGAGCAAGTCTACGAAACGGGTTTTAAACTCCCTGTAAGCTTGCAAATAGGTGCTGATAATGAAAACTACCTAGATTTACATGAATGCCAACAGTGGTGCTTGGGGTTTGTACACGGCTCGCAATCTTATGTTGATAAGTTAATGCAAGCAGGTTCACTTTCCGTTGAGTTAAAAGAAGCATTGCAAACAGCTTATGCGAGTTTGGGATTTTTTGCTCTAAAGCCTGAAGTGATAGCAACAATTGCTCAACAAAATCAGTTAAGCGATGCGCAACTGAGTCAGCAGCAATATGAGTTAATGGGTGATTTTGCACTAGGTTTTGCTGAACTGATAGAAATCATTGCAGTACAAAGTGGCTTATATACGGATGAGGAAGGCAGCTGGAACTAGGGCGTGTTGACCTTTGTGGATTGAAATTCGTTCAATCTAGGGGCTATTTAATCGCGGCGCGAGGTTTGTAACCTAGCAGGCTAAGTAAAAACCGAGCAAAGCTTGTACGTCCTGCTCACGCCCTTTACCTACATCCGTGTAGGTAACAAATAGTCAATCCCCCTAGGGTATATAGCAGGGGATACCTGCTATATTAGATCAAGTATGATTTCAGTACAGTTTTGCGGGCATTTAGCGATGCCTTTTCCATGCTGCTGAGTTTTTAAATCTAACGTCAGCACTCCTTGGCATTTTTCGCACTTCACGGTCTGTCCTTTAGCGAGCTTTTTCAGCAAGTTTTTATGCTGGTTAAACGACGCGCTGCTTTTTTTTGTTAATGCTGAGAAATCCACTATTTAGCTCTATTTTCTATCAGTGACTCGGATACGATAGAACACACTGTAGCTAGACGATCTTCATAAAAATATAAATTAAGGTCTTTACTATTACAGTAACGCGTATGGAACAACTGCAGTTGCTCATCTGTTTTTAAGGTATCTTCTAGATACTCGCGCTCAGATCCTGATAGTGTGAGTGCAGAGCTAATTCGGCTTTTAGCCATGCTAGCACCTCTACCTCGGTTTATATTTCCAGCATCACTGAGTACGCCAACACCTTCCCCTAATAGTTTTTCTCTAGGTTCTTTTATCATTGGGTGGTCGATAGTAAATAACGCAAGTATTACAACAACAAGTACAAGAAATTTCTTCATATGAATAAACTTTGATCTAAGCGGGTATGAATTGACCACTAGTGTAATAAAATGCACCTTTGTAAAGCAAGTAAGTTAGGTGAATAAATTATTAGCATTGAATTTCAGTTTTTCTAAATAGAGTTGGTATAATGCTTATGAACAATTAGATTTTTCAGAAATCTCTGAACATAACGAAGCGCTATGTCAGTTTCTGCACTATTTTTAGTATGAGCTTTCTATATTTTATTTATTGAATAAAGCCATATGATTGTTCAACTTTCATTCTCCAAGCGGCGTTGAGGAACTTCGATGGAAAAGCAAATAAAAGTAAAGAACATACCTTCTGAGGTGAAGATCGAGAAACCAGATCTTAATGCCCCACAAGATAGATTTAACCCCCGAAACCGCATTTATGTGCGTGCAGTAACTGGTTTACACCAACTGCTAAGGCAGCGTATCGGTTTTCTTGGCATGTTAGCGTTTATGGCGTTGCCATGGATAAACTTTAATGACCAACAAGCCGTGCTATTTGATTTGATGGGTCAAAAGTACAATATATTTAGCCTAACGTTATGGCCGCAAGACTTTACTATTCTTGCTTTTATTTTAATGCTTGCCGCATTTGCATTATTTTTAGTGACTACCTTCTATGGCAGAGTGTGGTGTGGCTATACATGCCCCCAAACAGTGTGGACCTTCATCTTTATTTGGTTTGAAGAGAAATTAGAGGGGACTGCCAATAAGCGCAAAAAGCTTGATCAGCGGCCGATGGATTTCGATAAGCTGTGGCGAAAAACAGCTAAACATACGAGTTGGATTGCATTTTCGCTTTACACTGCACTGACATTTGTTGGTTATTTCACACCTATCCGAGAGCTACTTCCTGATTTTATCACCTTTAATGTGGGTGGTTATGCGCTTGTGAGTATTTTAGTATTTGCAGCGTGTACATACGCAAATGCGGGATGGATGCGTGAAATTATGTGTTTACATATTTGCCCCTACTCACGCTTTCAATCAGCAATGTTTGATAAAGACACCTTCACCGTTAGTTATGACGAAACTCGCGGCGAGAATCGTGGTCCTCGTAGCCGTAAAGACGATCCTAAAAATCTAAACCTCGGTGACTGTATTGACTGTAACTTGTGTGTTCAAGTATGTCCGACCGGTATCGATATTCGAAATGGCTTGCAGGCAGAATGTATAAACTGTGGTGCGTGTATTGATGCATGTGATGGTGTGATGGATAAAATGAGTTACCCACGTGGGCTTATTTCATACACGACGGAGCGTAACTTAGAAACGCCGGATAACAAAACAAACCCATTGCGACCTAAAATTATTGGTTACATTGTGATTCTAGTTATATTAAGCACTGCGTTGGTTGCAAATATAGTCATGCGTAAACCGATGGACTTAGATATCATAAGGGATAGAAATCAGCTTTATCGAGTCGATTTTGATGGTTTAGTTGAGAATACATACACCCTTAAAGTAATTAATAAAGCGCAATACGAGCAAAGCTTTAATATTAAAGTTGAAGGGTTGGAAAACTTTAAATATATAGGCAAGCAAACTTTCACTGTGCAGGCCGGTGAATCACATAATGTACCATTATCACTAGTAATGGACCCATATGATTTGAAAAAGCCTATGACCGAGTTTAATTTTATCTTATCGCCAGTGGATGAGCCGAGTTCACAAATTTCGCAGCCGAGCAACTTCTTTAAAGCACGATAGTTAAGTACACTATCACTTAATAAAAAGCGGGATTTTCCCGCTTTTTTTATATTGATGAGAATTATGAGTAAATTTAGCTTTGTAGACTTAACCCCAGATTCAATTTTAGATGCCGTTGAAAGTATCGGCATTTATGCCGAGTCTGGCTTATTAGCATTAAATAGTTATGAAAACCGTGTTTATCAATTTAAAGCTGAAGATGGCAATCGCTATGTTGTTAAATTTTACCGACCTGAGCGCTGGAGCAAGGCACAAATACTAGAAGAGCACTTATTTGCAGCGGAGTTAGCTGATGCCGAGGTGCCTGTTGTTGCGCCGATTAGTCGTAATGGTGAGAGTTTATTTGAACATGACGGCTACTTGTTTACGCTGTTTCCAAGTGTTGGTGGACGTATATTTGAAGTTGATAATTTAGATCAGCTTGATGTACTTGGGCGTTTGATAGGCCGAATGCATCAATCAGCAAAAGTCAGTGAATTTAGTCACCGGCCTACAATTAGCTGTGATGAGTATTTAGATACAGCTAAAATTCAGCTTCAAAACAGTAATCTAGTGCCAAGTAGCCTAACTACAGCGTTTTATACCATTTTGGATATGGTGATCGATAAGACCAAATCACTCTATCAACAAGTCAGCACAATACGCCTGCATGGAGACTGCCACGCAGGTAATATTTTGTGGGCGGGTGATGCGCTCATGTTTGTAGATTTAGATGATAGTCGCCAAGGTCCTGCTATTCAGGACTTATGGATGATGCTAAGTGGCGATCGAAACAACCAACTGTTACAGTTAGATACCTTGGTGGCGGCCTATGAAGAGTTTTGTGATTTTGACCACTCTCAGCTTAAATTGATTGAACCATTACGTGCTATGCGTATGATCCATTACATGGGATGGTTAGCTAAACGCTGGGATGATCCTGCATTTCCACGGAACTTTTCGTGGTTTGCGGATGACAAATACTGGGAGCAACAAATTTTAGCATTAAAAGAGCAGTATTCTGCACTACAAGAACCAGCGCTAAAATTACTGCCATAAATAAATTATTTTAAAAAAGTGAATCGAGAGTCCAATGCTTAAAAAATTAAAACTGAGTCTTCTACTTTTATGTTTACCCTTTGCAGCTATGGCCGCAGACTTTAAAGCGGGTGATCAATATGATGTATTGAATATTGAAAAAAGCAAAACGCCCCAAGTAACCGAGTTTTTCTCATTCTATTGCGGACATTGCTTTAAGTTTGAGCCCGTCGCTAAAGCGATCGAAAAAAGCTTGCCTGAAGGTGCTGAGTTTATTAAAAACCATGTAAATTTTCTTGGTGGTTTAACACCACAAGTGCAAAGTAACTTAAGCTACGCTTATATCATTGCTAAACAGCATAATAAAGGTGAGAAAATTGCGGATCAAATCTTCAACAGTATTCATGTTCAACGCGCACCGCTTGATAACATTAAAGATGTTAAAAAGTTACTTGAAGTGAATGGTATTGATAATGATACATTTAATAGCGATATTGCCAGCATGCCAGTTATTTCAGCAGAGCGTGCTATGCAAGATAAGCAAAATAAATATTCTGAAATGGGCGCTTTGACCGGCGTACCAACATTCATCGTAAACGATAAATATAAAATAAATATCAATACCATTAAGAGCCAAGAGCAGCTTAATGAGTTAGTAGAATTTTTATTAGAACAATAATTTTTTGGAGTTAATTGATTATGATTAAATTAGTTAAAGCAGGATTACTTGCCTTATTACTACCTTTGGCGGCAAATGCGGCGCCAACGACTTACGAAGAAGGCGTGCATTATGAGATTGTCTCTGAGCGTGCGAGCAAAAAACCTGAAGTAAAAGAGTTCTTTTCATTTTATTGCCCAGCGTGTAATAACTATGAAGCGCTACTGGCTGAAGTTAAACCAAAATTAAATACAGGCGTTGAGTTCAAAAAAAGCCATGTGGATTTTGTCGGTGTGCGAGACCCAGAAAATCAGCAAATGATCTCTCAGGCTCTAGCAACAGCTGAAGTGCTACCACAAAAGGATGCATTGATTGCCGCTATGTTTAACCATATTCACGCCAAGCGCGCAAAGTTTAACGAATTAGCAGATATAAAAGATGTATTTGTTGCCCAAGGTGTTGATGGCGACAAGTTTGATAAAGTTTATAAGAGCTTTTCAGTGCGCACTATGAGCTCGAAGATGAAACGCGATCAAAATTACTATAAAGAAAAGGGCGCACTACGTGGCGTACCAACCTTTATCGTCAATGGTAAGTATAAGCTTAACTTAGGTCGTGAAACAGGTATTACAGAACCTGATGATATTAGTAAACTGATTAACTATTTAGCTGCTAAATAGCTAAATACAAAATTATGATGAAAGCCCCGGATGCGGGGCTTTTTTGTTTATAGAGATGCATGATGGAAAAGATTTTCGTATCGAGTTGTTTGTTGGGCGCCCCCGTACGTTATGACGGTAAAGGCCAGGCATTAAAACACCCCCAATTAGCCACTTGGCAGCAGCAAAAAAGAATCGTTTCTTTTTGTCCGGAAGTTGCTGGTGGCTTACCAATTCCACGAGCCCCTGCAGAGTTAAAGTCACAAAAAGTAATAACCAAAAGCGGTGAAGATATGACTGCTGAGTTTGAGCTTGGTGCTCAAAGAGCGTTACGCTTTTGTAAGCTAAACCACATTCGGTTTGCATTACTAAAAGAGTCGAGCCCGTCATGTGGGCGAAATAATATCTACGACGGCACGCATAGCGGTATAAAAATCATAGGTATGGGTTTAACTGCGGCATTATTAGAGCAAAATGATATAAAGGTATTTAGCGAAATGCAAATACCAGCGCTGTTAAAAGCACTGGCACAGGAAGTATAGCTATTTTATCAAAGCGCCTTTTTTTGTAAAAACACGCCCGACTCAATATGGTGGGTGTATGGGAACTGATCAAAAATAGCGAAACGTTTAACGTCATGCGTACGGGTTAAGTGGTCTAAATCGCGTTCTAGTGTCTCAGGGTTACACGAAATATAAATAATGCTCTCGTAATTGGCGACTAAATCACATGTTAATGTATCCATGCCTGCGCGTGGTGGATCTACTAAAATAGTTTGACAATCGTAGCTGGTTAAATCAATTCCTTCTAACCTAGAGAATGTACGCTCGCCGTTCATTGCTTGCGTAAACTCTTCACTCGACATACGAATAATATCTAAATTGGTTACATTATTTTTAGCAATATTATATTGCGCCGAATGCACCGATGACTTAGATATTTCTGTTGCCAATACACGGTTAAATGAGCCAGCTAGCGCAATTGAAAAATTACCATTGCCGCAATAAAGCTCAAGTAAATCATTCTTAAGAGGTTTACATAAATCTTGTGCCCACTCCAGCATTTTGATGTTCACTTGTGCATTGGGTTGAGTGAAGCTATTTTCTACCTGCTGATAAATAAGCGCTTGGCCATTAACCGTTAAGTGCTCGGTTACATAGTCAGTGCCTAGTACTTCTTTTTGTTTACGCGCGCGACCAATAAAGTCAATTTTAAATGAATGGCTTAGCTTTTCTTTTAAGGCTTTTATTTCAGCCATCCACTCTTCATCAAGTGGCTTGTGGTAAAGTAAACTTACTAAAATTTCACCACTGAGAGTCGATAAGTAGTCAATCTGAAACAGTTTGCGGCGCAGGATTTCACAGTCTTTAAGATTATCAATCATCGCTTTCATTACTTCACCAATTAATGGCGCAGCAGGGTCAAACTCATCGACCCTAATTTTTTCTTTTGTTGCTTGGTCAAACATGATGTGAAACAGATCGTCGCCATCATGCCAAACTCTAAATTCAGCTCGTTGACGGTAATGAATTGGTTCAGAGGCAAATACGTCTAGTTGTTCAACACCAAAGCGTTGGAATTGCGCAATGATACGTTGCTCTTTTTCTGTTAATTGTGCATCGTATTCAGTTGTATCTATCTTTATAACCGCCATTACCTAATACCTTATCTCATTATGCTGTTTATCGGCGCTATTGTAGGGGGCAGAGAGTATTTGTCTAGTTTTGAGTAATAGTAAATGCTGTTTTTTTGTACGTATCGCTTTAGTTATTCGTTTTTAGGCCGATAATGAAGTAAGCAGAAATAGGAGTCGGATCATGAAAATTGGTAACTTTGGCTTTGTTCCAAATAATAATGTCAATAAATACAGCAATAAAGGCGCATTGCAGCAGCCTACAATACAATCTCCCCAAGATAGCTATCAGCAACGTGGCAAAGAATTAGCTGCAAAAGTATTGGGAGATAAAATGGCTGAAGCCTTAGGTTTGCCGATCGCTGAAGAGAAAAAAGACAAGCCACTGTTTGATTTTGATGAAATTGTCAAAAATGTGCTTAGCTTTGTTACTGGCGCAGTTAAAAAGGCACAGGTCGATGGCGCAGACAATGAGAAATTAAAAGGTATGCTTGATGACGCACGTAAAGGTGTGCAAATAGGTATCGATGGCGCGTTTGAAGAACTAAAAGATACCGGCATCTTAAATGATGAAATTGAAGAAGGTATAGAAAAGTCAAAAGAGGGCATTTTTAATGGCCTCGATGAATTTGAAGATGACTTATTTAATCCCAAGCCAGATTCAGTAAGTGTTACGCAGGCGCAATATTTAAGTTTAAGTAATAACGCGCAATATAACTTCACGACCGCAGAAGGTGATGAAGTGAGTATTAGTTTTGCCGATGCATTCAAACAGCAATCAGCAAGTAGTTACCAGCGTAATGGTCAAAATGAAGGTTATGCGAGTGAATCATCGCAATCACGAGAGCTATCATTTAGCATGTCAGTCAATGGCGATTTAAATGAAGATGAGCAAGAAGCCATTAACGCCCTTATGGAAGACCTACAGAGTGTCAGTAAAACATTCTTCGGTGGTGACATGGAAGATGCATTTGAGCAAGCTAAAGAGCTAAATCTAGGTAATGAACAGCTGGTGGCATTTTCAATGGATTTAAAGCAAACCAAAACGTTCGCGGCAATAAAAGGCTATGAAGAAAATAAGCCTGCGCCAGAAAAAGCAATTACCGAGAAGGTCGCGCCATTTAACAGTGATTTAAAAGATGCATTTAATAAAGCAGGTGATCTTGCATTGCAAAATGAGCTGTCAGGTATTTTGCAATGGTTAAATCAAGATCAGGAAGAAGTCGGCAAGCTAGTTGATTATACCAAGGCCATGTTTGAACAAATGAACAAGTTACGCTCAGCAACACTAGAGGGTGAAGCTTAAGCTTTATTTTAGAAGATGTGCATGGCAAACTGGTCAGCTTAGGTTTAGTTTGGAGCGAGTCGTTTGTCAGCACATATAATGGTATTTGATTCTGGAATAGGGGGGACAACCGTTCTTGAGCATATTCAGAAGCAGCTCCCATATGCACGCATTAGCTATTTTATGGATAATGCATTTTTACCCTATGGTAAATTGAACCAGCAAAAAATTATTGAACGCCTCAGAGGTTTACTGCACTTTATCGAAGTGAACTCACTTAACGTTGATGTGTTAGTTATAGCATGCAATACGGCATCCACTTCAGCATTGAGTGCTATTCGATCATTAACACACATTCCTATAGTAGGCGTAGTGCCTGCCATTAAACCTGCCGCAAGTATCACGAACAGTCATCACATAGGCCTACTCGCAACACCAGCAACGATAAGCAGCCCATATACACAGCAATTAATCGAAGACCATGCTTCATCTATCACTGTTAGTTTATATAGTAGTGTCGCGTTAGTCGCTATTGCTGAATATGCCTACTTAAATGGAGTGGTCGACACAGACAAGTTAAACGCCGAGCTTAGAGAGTTATCAATTAATCAAAGTATTGATGTTTTGGTATTAGGGTGTACGCATTTTCCCATTTTAGCGTCGGCGATTCATGCATTTTATCAAGGCAGCATTAAATTATTAGATTCGGGAGCGGCGATAGCAAAGCGGGTAGAAACTGTGCTTATAGAGAAAAACTATTCCTTAAACAGCAAAGTTACTTTTGATCACAAAAAAAAGCCGCTGCATTATTATGCAACGGCTTCTATTGTCATTGATGAGCAACCGGTGGAGCTAGTTACACTGACTGATCCGATTCAGAACGAAAAGAGTTAGGCTCGTCATCTTGTTTTTGTTTTGCTTCACGAACTTTCAACGTACGTTGTTGGAACTCGCTATCGTTTAACTTAGCAATTGCATTATCAGCATCTGACTCTGCCATTTCAACAAAACCAAAGCCGCGGCGCTTGCCAGTATTTTTATCCTTTAATAAACGAACATTAAACACTTTACCTTGCTCTTCAAATAAAGCACGAACAACACCTTCATTTGCACGATAAGGAAGATTGCCTACATAAAGTGTTTTTGTCTTTACTTCGGCTTCTTCTAAATCGTCAGACGACATTGCAGCAATAACAACACCACCAATTAGTAAACCAGCACCAAATAACAGTGCAGGACTTAATTGTAGGCTTGAAAGCGCAAAATTAACTATAACGAAACCAATAACAGCAAGGATAACTGAAGAGATAAGAGATTTTTGATCGGGTAATTTCATTTTTGATCTACCAATAAACAGGAAATAAACATTAATTTAACATTGTGAACTTGCTATCTTAACGCGATAAATGAACATAGCAATGGTATTTATGTGAAATTATCTAATTTAGCTTAAAAAAACAGCTCTGTAGTAGGCGTGAATTATCATTTTAAGCCGATTAGCACGCTTTTTGAGCGAACAGTCAAAATATCGAAAAAAAGTGTTGATCTGTTTTTGGATCTCCCTATAATGCGACCCCACTGAGACGGGAAACGCCAACGCATAGCGAGGCACGGACTTATCAGAGAGTTAAATAAAACTTCGGTTTTAAATATTCCAAAAGAAAATTTAAAACAAAGTGTTGACTCGAAAAATAAAGGGTGTATTATTCGCATCCCTTGAGTCGCTAAAGCGAATCAAAACGTTCTTTAACAATATAAAGCAATCATCTGTGTGGGCAC